>REEP01000025.1 GCA_007695045.1 Rhodospirillales bacterium
GGGCGCCCGCCCGGCGCCTCGAGCCCGAGCGTTTTGCCCCTCCGCTGGTTCCAGGGCTTCAGCTTGACCTTGTTTCCTTTGCCACCGGAGCCGCTATGGGCATCCTCGGCATCTGCATCTTCCTCGCTGTCGCCCTCTTCCGCCTCTTCAAGGTCGTCGAAAAGGGTGCCGCCGGTCCGGGACAGAATGTCGAAGCGGTCGACCAGATCACCGTCAGAGAGGTTGCACGACAGCGCATAGAGGATGCAGGCGCCGATGGGCGCGTCGCCGAAGCCGAAATCATTGCGATGCAGCAGGTAGTAGGAGGTGACCTCATCGAGGGAGGCAGCCATCTCGGTCGCCTCGCCGTGCGTCAGCACACGGCCTACGACGAAATCCACCACGAGGCGGCGGACCTCGCGCAGGAACTCCGAAACCGTCATCTGCGCGTTGGGCTCGTCTGCCTTCTTCACCACTGGATATTTCGAGAAGGCTTCGAGCGCCGGTCCTGTCGCCGCCCAGACGAAGTCGGGACCACGGATGCCCACATCCCAGAAAGCACGAAGCTGGGTGTGGATGCGCTCTCGCATATCGGCAAGGACAGCGTTGTCCCAGCCGGGCCGGGCTGCTGGGCGCTTCTTGCAGACGAGCCAGACGGAAGAAGCAAGCGATGCAGTCGTAACAGCATTCGTCCGGTTGCCCATTTCTGTTTGAATGGGCCACGACGCGTCCACCGTAAATCCAGACTTCACGAGAGCTGCGACCAACGTCTCCCATGCGTGAGGGTTCTTATTGGCGAAGACCAAGACCAATCGCCCCTCGTCTGATAGAGATTCGGAGCACTTGACGAAAACAGAAGCCAATCCGCCCTCGTATGCAGACCGCGATTTTTTCTGATCAAATGCAAACCGTCCGGGCTGATCTACGAGTTCTCCATCGCCATCACCATTGTTCCATTTTGGTCCGACGCTGTCTGCGAAGGCAGCGTCGTAAACATCGCTACATCCGTGCATGGCCCGGCGAATCCAAACATAAAAGAAATCCATAAGGTCGGAATATGGAATCGCGTCGTAGTACGGTGGGTCAGTAATAATCGCATCGTATTTTTCGTATACGCCCGTAATGGCCGACCCTTTTGCAGAATGAACGGAGGGCGACTGTGATCCCGCAGAGAGGGCATGATCGACGACCTGCGCGACCCATTCGATAGAACTAGAAAATCCGCCGGTTGAGTTGTTGATAGGATTAGACTCGGCGAAGTCCCACGTCATTGGAAGAACAAAGCGAGCAAACGTGCTTCTTAGCTTCTGATATCCCATGTCCCATGTTGTTATAGTGCTGCCTCTGTCGATTACTCGACTGATGCATAGAGTGATATAGCTACGAATTGCTTCTGCTAAATCACCATCAGGGAGTCCGCGCTCTGCCATCGCGCGACTTGAGTTGATCGCAGTCAAGACAAACTCGCCCACCGCGATTTTTTGGCGGTCCGTGAAAGTCTTGGACCAGTCGTCGATTCCGTATCTAGGCAACCCAGAAGCGCCGCGCGTATTTGGAGAAGGCCTGTCGGGTGAAATCGCATCGAGAGGCAGGCCGAACGGAACCTGCGAGAAGAGCGAAGTCAGCTCTGGAGCGTCGATGACCGCGGCTTGCTCCTCTTGTTTCTCGGGAAGTCTGTACTCCTTGCCGGTTGGTCCATCGACAATGGTCGCCATCATCCGTTCGCCCAGCCTGCCAGCCTGCGCCTCAAGCCGAATATCTTCGGTTGTCATAATTGTCGGGCAGCAAGGGCACTGGGCACCGGAGCGGCTCATGGTGCCCGCGCCGCGGCGCTTGTCGTGCTCGCGCCGCTGCGCCGCGTTGCCGCCAACCAGAGGGACGTTGTTCTCGATGGCAAAGATGACACCGGTCCGGTCGGCGTTCGGCGTCATGGTCAGCAGAACGCGCTTGTTGTCTTTCTTCGCCAGCCACCGCGTCTTGAGAAGCGGGATGGTTGCGCGGCAGCCTTTGCAGCGCACGGTGCGGGCCCAGAGATAGGCGACCGCGGGCTTCGCCACCCAGCGTGGATTGCGCGGATCGTCGAGATAGGCCTTGCCGAATTCCGCATTGAGCGGCGCGACATCGGTATTGCCCTCCTCGTCCGGCTCCAGCAACTGCAGCGGCTGCGGCTCGAACGGCTTCCCGCCATCCCCGGGCTTGACCCGGGGATCAAGGGGCTGGAACTCGGCGTAGGTCGGATAGCGGTGGGCGAGTTTCTTGCGGGCCTCCGCCAGAACCCAGCGGCCCCAAGCACGCACGTGCCAGGCGAGATCCGCCTCGAGCAAAGGGTCGTGGGCGATCAGTTCCGGCTCGGCCTCCTTGCCGTCTTCGCCCAGGCCAAGTTTCGCAAGCTGGCGCTTCAGTGCAGCGCCCTTGAATCTCTTCGCCTTCAGGAAGGACTCCATGAAATCGCGGTCCTTCAAGGCGAAATCGGGTAGTGGCCGGGTCTGGCCGGCGAGCTTCTGCGGGTATTCGAGCGTGCATTTGAGGATGAACCAGGCGACCGGGTTGATGTCGATCGCCGTCACCTCGCAGCCGAGACGCATGGCCTCCAGCGGGATCGCGCCGCCGCCCGCGAATGGATCGAGCACCTTCGGCGCGCGCCCGTGATAGGCCTCGCGAATTTTCTGTCGGAACCAGTCGAGATCCGGACTTGTCTCCCGGCCCCAATGCAGGATGCCACCCTCCGTCTCGCGTTTGCGATTCTCGACCGTCCGCCCACCGACCTTCTTCTGCTCGATCCTTTCCTTCACAGTGCCCGCGAGCCGCCGATAGATCGCCTTACGCTCCTCCGGATCGCCAGGATCGGGGAGCAGCGTTGCGATCAGCGCCGCCCGGCTTGCCGCAAGCGGCCGCCGCGCCGGCCAGATGTGCAGCGTCGAGATATGCCCATGCCGGACGTTCTTCTCGTGCACCGAGTCGAGCGACACCTGCTCCAGGGGAAAGTCGACTTCAATCAGTCGGCGGTTCGGTGCTTCAACCATCAGAGGCTTCCCTTGATCTGCTTGACGACGCCGGTGAATCGACTATCCGAAACGGCGCCGCCAGCAGCCTGCGGGTTGTAGCTCTTGATGAAGTTGAGTCCTTTGAGTGCAAGAGCGTTCGACGTCCGGCATGACAGCGTCGTGACCACCTCGTGGAGCTTCGTGCTGCACAGTCTGAACTGGAGCTTCGACCGCACGTCCGCGTCGACAAGAATGCTTAAGAAGGTGAGGATTTCCCTGTCCTGCCATGTGCGGATCAGACGGTCGTAAACCGGCTCCGCGCCCCAAGCGACGCCGTTGCCGTTCGTGAGCTTGCAAAGCGTCAGGCCTTTCACATACCGGGTGCGGACGCTGTCCGGCACCGTTCCCGAACTCGGCACCAGTTTCGCCAGAGCACTCGCCATCGATGGCTCCTGGTAGAAATTGTTCCAACCGTTATGGGCGGTCGCCAGCGCGTCGAGTGCGCCAGAAAGTTCGAGTGCGAGATCGCTTTCGGGCAGGTAGGTAAGGCCATCGACACCCTCAAGGAAGTCACGGGCGAGGTCAGCTCGGTCGGTTTCGCCGTGCGCTCTGAACGAAGCATACTTGAGGCCAACTTCGTACCGAGCTGCCTCGGCGCACCCCTGCCAGATGGTCTTTCGAACCAGACGAATGTTCTCTCGCGCCCGCGTCGCAAGCTTCGGGTCTACGGACATGCCGAAGGTAGTGCGGAGGAGCGGCAGCAGCAGATCAGAATCGAGCGCTGCAATGGCTTGATTGATCGGCTTAGCGCTTGTCGCGTCCAGCTCCTGCTCCCGGAGGCTTCGGAGAAGACGCTTGGCCTCTAAGGCGGGCGCCGACGGCTCTTTCGCCAAAACCTCCCGGATGCAGGTGTCCATCCACTGGACAAGTTGGAGTCCGGTCAACTGATTCTGGTTAGGATGCGCCGCGCTTGCGAAGTTCCTCATATCTCGAATGAAGTCGAGGTGCTTTAGGGCGAGTTCAGAGATCAAACCGATCTCTTGGCAGCCACGTATCAGCTCCCAGTCGGGAATCTTCTGAAGATCTGCTTCGGTTGCGAATTTTGCGCGGTTTGCAGGATCCGTTATTGCTGTGTCAAAGAAGTATTGAAGATCGTATCGGCAGATTCTCTCGCGAAGATTCCTTATCGTTTCATCCCAGAGATAATTGAGTGCCGCATCAAAAAGTCCTGTGGCAACTGCGGTTGTGAATTTGGACAAATAGGATGCAACGCTCCGCTGCTCGGGCGTCATGCGATCCACGACGGTAGGCAGGTTCTGAACAACAACGCGCCGCTCCTGCACCGAGACAAGCACGTTGTTGAACGGCAGCCCAAGCATGCCAAGATACTTTGAGAGTCCATCGTGAAAGCTTGTCAGGCTCTTATCCACTTCCTGGTGGGATACTGCAGGTAGCTGCGCGCTCATTTTTTCGTCCTTTAGATAATCCTGACCTGGACCGAGCTCGTCATTCAATTGCCGCCGATATGATTTCCGTTGCCGTTATGACGACGCTGCCTTTCGTCTTCGCCAATAGCCGCCCAAACGGATCCTGGACCTTGACCAGGCGCGGCCGGGGCGTGGCGCAGTCGAAGGCGACGTAGAGCCAGTACCGGTCGCGCAGATTGCAGGCCTTCGCCCATTCGTTCTCGCTGACCTCCACACCGCCGGCGCCGGCGCGGCCCTTGACCTCGATGGCGCGCTCCTCCGCGGGCGCGTGCGGGGTGGCAGGGCGCAGCGATCTGAGATCGAAGCCTGGCCAGTCGGTGAGGCCGGCCGCCCGCGCGAGCTCGGGCCGCGACACGTCATGGACGGTGGCGCCGGCCGCCTCCTCGTGCACGCGCGCCAGACGCATGGCGATCGCCTCGACCTCGGCGTCGTGCCGCCGCCGCTCCTCCGGATCGTCAGTTGGCAGAACAAGAGCGTGCGCGACCATCTCCGCTTCGCCCGGAACGACAAGGGCAGGCTCCCTCTTCAGCAGCCTGAGCCGGCGCTCCTTCTCGGCGGCGAGCTGGCGCTGCTGGTCCTTGACCCTGGTAAGCTCCGCCTTCGCGTGGGGATCACCTTGGCGGGCCGCTTCGCTCACGCGCTGCCGCTTCGCGATCAGCTCGGCCGTCTTGTGGTCATAGCCGCGGGTCATCCAATCGACACGCTCCGGCAGAGTGCTTTCGATGCGCGCGCGGTGCTCCTCCACCATGCGGGCAAGCGCGTCGCCCTTGATCCATTCGGCGGCGGCGTTCGTCAGCCCCCGCGCTAACCGGGCGAGAGGCACACTGCCGGGAGGCACACCATGCGCACCCCGCAGCAGGAGCAGGTGCTCCAGCGGACAAAGAGCGATCGTGCCGTCGCTTTCCTGCCGCAGTCCGATCAGACGATTCTCGATGATTTCGGAACTCATGCCGCCCTGGCGCCCTGCCGGCTCGGCAAGGAGATCGACTGCACCCAAGGCTGGCAGGTGGCGCACAACCGACACCTGGGCGAGGTGGAAGAGGTAGGGGGCCTTGGCGTGCGGGTCGATGAAGATCGCGCCCCGCTGCGCCTCGTCGCCATGCCGTGACAGCAGCGTCGTGCAGAAACGATCGAACACCGGCTCGCCGGGATGCATCCAGATGGCATCACCGGGATCCTTCGGCCGATAGACCGTGAAGCGGCCCTGCATCTCAGCGGGATAGAACTCCATGGCGCTGAGCACGGGGTTGAGGCCCCGCGTGCGTTCTGGGGTGAGCTCGAAAACGCCGTCGGGGTCGCCTTCCAATCGAAGATCGATCAGGGGCGCCGCGTTCTGGACGAATCGACGGATGTAGCCCGGAAGCAGGCGGCGGTACTGCTCCTGCTCCATAGCGGCATTGAGCTCGGGGAGATGGCTCTTGACGTCGCCGCCGCCGAACAGCGCGTGTTCCCGCACATCAAGCGCGCGCACCTGCTCTTCCGTCAGGAGCCCGTCGATACCCTCGATAGCATGGCGGGCGCCATCTTCGGTCGTTGCCATCTCTAGGTAGGCCTTGAGCGAAACGTTCTCGAACAGCCGCCCGACGACATCGAAGACTTTGTCAGACCGAAGCTGCTGGCGGATCAGCTCCAGCTTGTCGAGCAGCGTCTTCATGACCCTGCCCTCACGGGTCTGCCCGGCAATGAGATTGACGATGACCACGGGGTCGCGCTTCTGCCCATAGCGGTGGATGCGTCCCATCCGCTGCTCAAGACGCGCCGGGTT
This sequence comes from Rhodospirillales bacterium, assembly GCA_007695045.1. Taxonomy (GTDB): domain Bacteria; phylum Pseudomonadota; class Alphaproteobacteria; order Rhodospirillales; family Defluviicoccaceae; genus REEP01. Next base: position 6,216 of record REEP01000025.1, read on the forward strand.
CCAGGGCACGTCGTAGTTCACCATGAGCCAGCAGAACTGGAGATTGATCCCTTCGCCAGCGGCGTCAGTGGCGACCAGATAGTTCGCTCCGCCCTCGTCCAGCGGACGCCGGAATAGCTCGACCTGCGCCTCACGGTCGCGGTAGTCGAGGCCGCCGTGGATCAGGGCGACTTGGCCGGTAAAGCCGAGCCCTTCCAAACGGCGCACCAGGAATTCCGCTGTGTCGCGGTGCTCGGTGAAGATGATGAACTTCTCTCGGGCAAAGGTCGGGTCGCGTAACACCGCGCGGAGCTTCTCGAACTTCGAATCCTCACCGGCATCGGCAAGGCGTCGCGCTTGGGCGAGAAGGGTCTCGACCTCGGTATGCTCCTCCTGGAGATCCATCAGGGTTAGCGCGACAAGTCCGCCCAGGGCGTTCTCTTCGAATTCCTCGTGACGCTCCCGATCGCCGGCGTCGTCGGCATCTTCGTCGGCGGTGCGGGTCTCGAAGAAATCGGGCGTGTCCCCGATGCGCTTCTGACGCCGCTCCAACTCGTCGGCACGGCCGGAGCGCACCAGTTCGAGGGCCTCGTCTAACCGCTCAAGGCGGCGCTCGAACGAACGCATCAGCGCGTAAGTCGAGCTGGCCTGGCGGCGCTGGAACACGCTCATGGCCAGGCGCGCCGCGGAGCGATTCAGGATGCGCGCCTTGTTATAAATTTCGGTGATGTAGCTGGTGGTCGCGTCGTAGAGCTGCTGCTCCGATGCGCTCAGCTCATAGCTGAGGGTGTCGCATTGCCGCTGCGGATAGAGCGGCTGGCCGTCGAACCGGACCATTTCCTCCTTGGTCCGTCGGATGAAGTGGCGGCTGCGCTGCGCCTCGGGGAAAGCCTGGAATGCATCGAAGGTCGCGAGCGCATCCGGAGCGAGCAGTCGCCACAGACAGTAGTAGGGGAAGTCCTTCCCCATATGCGGCGTTGCGGTCAGCAGCAGCATGTTCGTCGCCGACCAGCCGAGGTCCCATCGCGGGTCATCTGCCGGCAGGCCGGCCAGCGCCTCGGCAAGTCGGTACCGATCGGTCTTGCGGACGTAGAAGTCCTGCTCGCGGTCGGCCGCCAGCTTGTGGGCCTCGTCGAACACCACGAGGTCATATGGCAGGGCGGCGCCTGAGGCGACCGCTTCGCGCATCCGCGCGAACATGCGCTCGCCGGCCAGCGTGTCGACGCTGATGATGAGGTGGTCGCTATCCGGCCCGGCAAACGGATTTCCAGTTCGCGCTTCCGCGCCGCGCACGATCCGAAACGAGAGCCGAAACAGCGTTCGCATCTCTCGTTCCCAGTTGCCAACCAGCCCGGCCGGCGGAACGACGAGAACGCGCTTCATGAGCCGACGCGCGAAGACCTCCCGGAGATAGAGGCCGGTCATGATCGTCTTACCGGCGCCGGCATCGTCAGCGAGAAGGAACCGCAGCGGCGATAGACCGAGCATGTGCTCATAGACGGCGATCCGCTGGTGCGGCAGCGGATCGATCAGGGAAATCTCCGTGGCGAACGCCGGATTGAAGAGATGGCCGTAGGTGAGGCGGGTTGCCTCTGCCACCGCGGCGACCACGCTTGGCTTCGCCGCGAAGTCGAGCGTTGACGGGGCCTCCGCTGGAATCGGAGTGGGTCCGGCTCTCGCCTTCAATGCGGTGATCTCGGATTCGAGATCGAGGATCTGCTGCCACGACAGCCGAGTCGGCTTCGACTGACCGTTCTCCCAACGATTAACGGTTGCAAAGGATACGCCAATTCGCTCGGCCAGCTGCGCCTGCGTCAGCTCGAGGCGCCCCCTGACGGACCTCACGCGGACCGAATAATCGGCGGGAATGTCGGCCTGTCGCATCGGGTGCCTTCACAGCGGATCGTACTTCCGCGAAGGCTACGCTTATGTCGCGTGCTATGTCAAGTGCGATATCGCATGTGCTATATAATGCCCCCTGCTCGCCGCGGCCTGACCCCGCCGCCGCGCCGGCGAGCTCACATCCCTCCACGACAGGCAAGCGAATAACCGGTTCCATCGGACCATCGCTTACTTTCTATTCCCGACACACGTTCGTGCCGCATTCGCATCAGCGCGGCCACAATCCCGATCAGGGGCGATGCACGGCCCGTCGGTTGGTGGAAGCCGCCACACCCGGTCGAAGAATGGGCGCGAACGCGTGTCGCTGGCCGTGGACATCAGAAGCTGTAGCGCGTCAAACATCTTGACACGCCGGCCAACTTGGTTGTCGCTAATCAGGGCGGCGCGGCGGCGGTCAGCGGGCTCCGCCCTCGTCGATCAGGCGCTGGACGCCCTGGCGCACGGCCTCGGGCAGCGGCTGACCCGTGCCGCGCTGCCAACTCGCCGCAAGCGCGTCCATGCCGAGCGCCGCGCTCAGGCGCGCGAGGTGGGCCGGCGCCGGCCCGGTCGACGGATGCGGAAATTCCGCGAACAGCCGAACGCACCGCACCGTCCAGTCCATTGCGCCCGCCGCATCCTGGCGGGCCTCGGCCAGCAGCCCAAGTTGCCCGTAGGTTTTCGCCATCTCCGGTCGGTTGCCGAGGGCCTCATCGATCTCCAGGGACCTGCGGTACCACGCCTCGGCCGCCGGCAGGTCGCCGAGATGCTGCGCGACGATGCCCAGATGGTGGTAGCTGCTCGCCATCCCCGGCCGGTTGCCGAGCGCTTTTCTGATCTCCAGGGACTTGCGATGCCATGCCTCGGCCGCTTTAAGGTCGCCGCGAAGCTGAGCGAGGATGCCGAACTGGTGGTAGCTGCCCGCCATCCCAAGGTGGTTGCCGAGCGCCTCCTCGATCTCCAAGGACTTGCGAGTCCAATCCTCGGCCGGTTTCAGGTCGCCGCAAACCTGCGCGACCATGCCGAGTTGGTAGTAGGTTCTCGCCATCCCCGGCCAGTCGCCGAGCGCCTGCTCGATCTCCAGGGACTTGCGATACCACGCCTCGGCCGTCGCCCAGTCGCCGTTAAGCTGCGCGACGATGCCGAGCTGGTGGTAGGCAACGGCGAGGCGGCGATCCCGGGTCTCGCCCTGTGGGGCAGTCTCCAGCGCCTTGCGGATGTTGTCATGGATGTCCTCGGCGGCGTCGAGGTCGCCGGCATCGCGCCGGCGGTTCGCCTCCGCGCCCACCGCGAACAGCCACAGGGCACCGGCCTTACCGTCGAAGTCCGGCGGAGTACCGTCGGCGCGCTCCAGGGCTGCGCGGATGCGATCGGTCCAGCCCTGTGCCTCGTCTCGCAAGCCGCGGGCGTCCCAGTACTCGTCCAGCGGCTCCAAGATGTCCTGAACCGCATCCCAGAGACCCTGGTCGAGGCCGAACGCGATCAGACGGCCGAAGGTGCGGCGCTGCAAATCGAAGATGGTGAACGCCGTTTCGGCCATCCCGCCCTCGATCTGCTGCAGGATACAGACGCCGAGCTCCGCGCAGGCGTGCAGCAGCGCCCGGTCGGCGGCGACGCGTTCGGTCTCGAATCCCGCGCCGGCCTCGGCATGCCACAGCGCCCGCAGATAGGCCGGCAGCGCTGGATGCAGCCGGTACATGCCCCAACCCAAGGCCGTCGTCAGCCCGACCCGCGCGGTGGCGGCCAGCGCCGCTTCCCAGCGGTCCCCGGCGTGGCCGGCGAAGCGCGCCGGCACCTCCTCGTGCTCGGAGAAGATCGCCAGAACGTCCGCAACCACCACCCCCTCGAACAGCGACAGGACCGGCAGCAGGGTGCGGATGTCTTCCGGGAGATGGTCGAGGGAGTACTTGACGCTGGCGGCGAGGCTCCTGGTGCGGTGCTCGCTCGCGTCGAAGCCGGCGGGCAGGGGCGCCTCGCCGCGCAGGGCCGCCAACACTGTCTCGGGCGCCGCGGCCTCCAGCTGCGGCAGCATCAGCCGCAGGCTGAGCGGGTGGCCCTCCAGCGCCTCCAGCAGTTCGGCGAAGGCCGCCGACTGGCGACGCTGCCGGGCCGCCGGGTACGGCGCGAGCAACGCATCGGCGTATTCCGCGGCCTCCTGCGGCCTGAGGCCACCGAACGGAATGCGGCGGACATCACCCAGCCAGTCCTCCGTCGTGCGGCTGGTGATCAGCAACGCCGATTTCCCACCCGGCCGAGCCAACGCTGCCACGAACGCCCGGAGTTCGTCGCGCCGGGCGGCGTCCAGCGGCGGCGTCGCGCCGGTGGGATCGGGCATGCTGTGCAAACTCTCGAAGTTGTCCCAGATCACCAGCATGCGGTGCTGCCGCAAGGTCTCCAGGATGACGTGCCGGCGGTGTTCGGCGTTCTCGGTCCTGCCGATGAAGTCCGGGCCGTAGATCCTGAGACCCAGGGCGTTGACCACGCCGTCCAGCCCGAAGGACGGCAGGCCCGGCTCGAACGAGTGGAAGAAGACGAAGGCCTTGTCGTCGAGACCGCCGGAGTCGCGCCACCAGCGGGCGAAGGCCTTGGCCAGTTCCGTCTTGCCGGTGCCGCCCGGGCCGTGGATGACCACCACCCGCTGCAGCCGTGCCGCCTGCTCCAGCACATAGAACGCCGCGTCGCGACCGAAGAACAGGCCCTGCTCGGCCTCCAGCGAGCCTTCCCCGTGCACCGGCACGCCTTCGGGCGCCCCCTGCGGCCGCCTCGGCGCCCCCATGGCATCCAGCAGGGCGTCCAGCGAGGGGCCGGCGGCAGGGCGGGTGCGCTTAAGGTCGGGGAACGCCAGCGCCCGGCGCATGTAGTGTACCGGCACCACCCAGTCGGACAGCGGCATCGGCCCTTTGGGCGACGGGCGCTCCGGCCGATGCTTCAGCCGTCGCCGGCCCTCGCCCACCGCCGCCGACACGCTCAGCCCGGCGAACAGAGCCTCATAGAACGCCGCCGTGAACTCCGCGGCGGCGACGGCGTACACGCTGTAGCCCATGGCCACCACCGAGGCCGCTCCATCCTGCAGCAGCCGGGTCGCCACCGCCGCCTCCGCCACCTCGCCCATGGCGCCCGACTGGCAGGCGTTGAGGACGACCAGCGGCACCCGGGCGTCCCGCAGCACCCCGGCGAAATCCTCGGCCGTCACCGGATCGTCGCCGCCGGCTTCCTTCTCGAAGATGACGTAGCCCTGCTCGCCGCCGCGCTTGTAGAAACGCGGGTCGGGGATGCCGGCGGGCGCCTGGGCGAACACGCCATGACCGTCGAAGTGGACGATTTGGAACGGCTGGCCCGCGTCCCGCGCCGCCCGCAACGTCGCCTTCAGGGTCGCGAAGGTCGGTGGGCGGAGCACGTGCAGATCGACCCGGCCGCTGACGGGCTTCAGGCGTTCGAGCAGCGGCCGGGCGATCATCTGATAGCCGACGTCTTGGATGCCGGCCGGGCGGGCGATGACCATCAGGACGCGCAGCGCCTCGCCCGGCGCCCTCTCCATCTCGGCGCTGCCGCCTGCCGTGGGGAGGGTGCGGTCGAAGGCGGCGATGTCGAGGGCAAGCGGCCGGCCGCGCGAGGGATCCTTGAGAAGCTCCCAGGGGAGCTCGAGGAAGCCGGCGGATCCCGATGCGATGACGATCTCGGCAAGTCCTGCGCCCTCGCGCGCCTTCATGTAGTCATCGCGTGGCTTGCCGGCGCCGAACAGCGCGTTGAACAGCGCCTCGCCCCAGTCGTCCAGTTTGGCGCCGATCGTCTGCCCGCGGTCCTCGTAGACCGCGAAGGGTGCCATCAGGTAGTCCTCCAGGTACCACCGCAGGTCCTCGTGGGCGGCGGCGTCCAGCGGCGACGTGAAGGGAAACGGCTCGCCGGCCGGCTCGGGCAGCATCTGCCCGGCGCGCCACAAGGCAACCGCGACGCGGCCCTCGTCGGCCTGCTGAATGATCATGCGGTTGCCCACGGTTTCCCCCTTTGGCCCTGCGCTGCACACCCGCTCACGGACGGGTGCGATTCAACACCTCCGCGACGACGACCTGGATCACACGGTCCCGTTGCTCTGGGCTGACCTCGGGCGGCACCCCGATCTGCAGACGCAGCTGGCGCTCCAGGACCTGGGGGACCGGAGGTGCGACGTCCTTCTTGAGGTCCCGGTAGATCTGCCAGGCGAGGCCCGTGGCGCTGACGATCAGCCCGCCCAGTGCGATCAGCAGCGCCGCTGTCGGCTCCATCTGGGTCGGCTCACGGGGTGCGCCGTGCAGCGCCGCCTCGACATGCGCCGGCAGATCCGCTCCCACCTGCGGCGCCAACCGGGCGGCAGCGCTCCGTGCCGTTTCGGCATACTCTTGGGTCATGTTCGCTCCCCCCAGGCAGGCGGATGCCCGGCAAACTCCTGCTGGCCGGCACGATCACAACGATCCTGCCACAGGCGATCGCGATGGGTAAGTTGCAATGGCGTCGGTCCGGAGCGGAACGGGAGGACAAAACCGCGGCGGCGCACTTTCATTGGCAGCGTTTTTTCTTGGCGGAACTGGATCTGAACCTGCGACCTTCAGGTTATGAGGTTGACAGCCTTTGCGCCGCGCCATGGGTTGAACTGGCGGCTCGACGTTCCGGCCACCGCGGTGGTGCCGAAGCCCGCCTGGGCGGTGGTCAGGCGCGCCGTCCTACAACACCGTAACCCGGGTCAGGTGGCGGTTGGCCTCCGGCATGGAGAGGTTG
>REEP01000049.1 GCA_007695045.1 Rhodospirillales bacterium
GCATGCGCGCCTCCGCCGCCGAGACCACCCACACCACGACCGGCACCACCGCCGAGCCGGCGGCCGCGACCAAGGCACCGGGCCGCCTCGCCGCCTGAACCAAGCGAGACCAAGCGGGCAGCGGCCGGAATGCCGGCGGCCGCGCCCGCGCCCCCACCCCCGCCCCCGCCCCTGAAAACGCCAAGGCTTTAGAGCCTTTCTTAATCAGATCCGGGGATGGTGCGCACACCTCCAGCGCCGTGGGCCACGGCGGGGGCAAGCAAACGGCGCGCCCGCCGGGCGTGGCGGCGGATCTGGCTTCAAGTCGGAGAGTTCAGGAATGAAGAACCTCAAGATCATGCACCGGCTGCTGATGCTGGTGGCGATTGCCGTCGTCGGCCTGATGGTCGCGGCAACGGCCGAGATGATCAGCCTCAGGGCGAGCCTGATGGCGGACCGCCAGGACAAGACACGGAACCTGACCGAGGCGGCCTACACGCTGATCGAGGAGTTTGCGGCGCTGGAGCGCAGTGGCGCCATGAGTCGTGACCAAGCCCAGAAAGCCGCCATGGCCGCGGTCGGCAGCATGCGTTACGGCGATGACGACTATTTCTGGATCAACGACTACGACCACGTCATGTTGATGCATCCGGTCGCACCACAACTCGTCGGCCAGAACATGCGCGACAGCAAGGATCCGTCCGGCAAGGCTTTCATCGCCGAGTTCGTCAAGGTCGCCAAGTCGGAAGGGGCCGGCTTCGTCCCCTACGAATGGCCGAAGCCCGGTTTCGACGCGCCGGTCGGCAAGATCTCGTACGTCATGGGGTTCGAGCCGTGGGGCTGGATCGTCGGCACCGGCATCTATCTCGATGACGTCGACGCCATCTTCCGTGACCGGATGGCCGCCAGCGCCGTGTTTCTGCTCCTCATCATCGCAGTGGCCGGTGGTGCATCGTTTCTGATCAGCCGCAGCATCTCCCGCCCCATCGCCGGCCTGACAACGGTGATGGAGCGGCTGACCAAGGGGGATCTGGACGCCGAGGTGACCGGTGCCGACCGGCGCGACGAGATTGGCCGGATGGCCCGGTCGATCCAGGTGTTCCGGGAGAACGCGTTGGCCGTGAAGCGCTTGGAGGCCGAACAGGTGCGCCAGCGCGAGGCGGCGGAACAGGAGAAGCGGGCGGACATCGCACGTCTGGCCGACCTGTTGCAGGAACGGATCGGCGCCATCGTGTCGGGCGTGGGCAGTGCTGCCACCGAACTCCGGGGCTCGGCCGAGGGCATGTCCGCCACCGCCGAGGAAACGTCGGCCCAGGCCGAGGTGGTGGTGCGGGCGGCGGACCAGGCCTCGGTCAACGTCCAGACCGTAGCCTCCGCCTCGGAGGAACTGTCCAGTTCCATCCAGGAGATCAGCCGCCAGGTGGCGGAAGCCTCCACCATCACCTCGGGCGCGGTGGAGCAGGCCCAGCACACCAACCGCACCGTGCAGGGCCTGGCCGAGGCGGCGCAGAAGATCGGCGAGGTGGTCAGCCTGATCAACGACATCGCCAACCAGACCAACCTGCTCGCCCTCAACGCCACGATCGAGGCGGCGCGGGCCGGCGAGGCCGGCAAGGGCTTCGCGGTGGTGGCGAGCGAGGTCAAGAACTTGGCCAGCCAGACCGCCAAGGCGACCGAGGACATCACCGCCCAGATCAACGCGGTGCAGGGCGCGACCGGCGAGGCGGTGCAGGCGATCGCCGGCATCGGCGAGACGGTGGGACGGATCGACGAAATCTCCTCCGCCATCGCCGCCGCGGTGGAGGAGCAGGGGGCGGCGACCCAGGAGATCGCCCGCAACGCCGAGCAGGCGGCCGCCGGCACCCACGAGGTCAGCGACAACATCAAGGGCGTGCAGCAGGCGGCCACCGAATCCGGCCAGGTGGCCGAACGGGTGCTGGCCGCCTCGGCCGAGCTGTCGCAGCAGGCCCAGCGCCTGGAACAGGGCGTCACCGAAGTGCTGGCCGGCATGCGCGCCTCCGCCGCCGAGACCACCCACACCACGACCGGCACCACCGCCGAACCGGCGGCCGCGACCAAGGCACCGGGCCGCCTCGCCGCCTGAACCGTGCGAGACCAGGCGGGCAGCGGCCGGGATGCCGGCCGCCCCTGCGTCACGTAACTTGCGGCCGGGGTGTTGACCCCGGCCGCATCGCGTTGTGGCTGAGTGCGGAGCGATCCGCTACCTTCCCGGCATCATGCCGACAAGCCCGAACGAAGCCGCGCCCGCCGACCGCATCCTCATTGTCGATTTCGGCTCCCAGGTCACCCAGCTGATTGCCAGGCGGGTGCGCGAGAGCGGCGTCTATGCCGAGATTGCACCGTTCAACCGGGTCGACGCCGCATTCCTGGCCGCGTTCCGGCCGCGCGCCCTGATCCTCTCCGGCGGCCCTGCCTCGGTCACCGAGACCGGCGCGCCCCGGGCCGACGCGGCCGTCTTCGACGCCGGCCTGCCGGTGCTGGGCATCTGCTATGGCCAGCAACTGATGGTCGCGCATCTGGGCGGCCGGGTGGAGGGCGGCGAGCATCGGGAGTTCGGCCGGGCGTACGTCACCGTGGTCGACGACTGTGCCCTGTTGCATGGCGTCTGGCAGGTGGGGAGCCGCGAGCCGGTGTGGATGAGCCACGGTGACCGGGTGACCGCGCTGCCGCCCGGTTTCCGGGCGGTGGCGGTCTCGGACGGGGCACCGTTCGCCGCCATCGCCGATGACGCAAGGCGGCTCTACGGCCTGCAGTTCCATCCCGAAGTGGTGCACACGCCCCACGGCGCCCAGCTTCTCGAGAATTTCACCCACCGCGTGGCCGGCTGCGGCGGCGGCTGGACGATGGCGGCGTTCCGCACCCAGGCGATCGCGCGCATCCGCGACCAGGTCGGGCCGGGCCGGGTGATCTGCGGCCTGTCCGGCGGGGTGGATTCGTCGGTGGCGGCGGTGCTGCTGCACGAGGCGATCGGAGACCAGCTCACCTGCGTGTTCATCGACCACGGCCTGCTGCGGGCGGGGGAGGGGTCGGAAGTGGTGGGCTTGTTCCGCGACCACTACAACATCCCGCTGGTCCACCGTGACGCATCGGCGCTGTTCCTTGGCCGCCTCGCCGGGATCGAGGACCCGGAGCGGAAGCGGAAGATCATCGGCGCCACCTTCATCGACGTGTTCGACGAGGAAGCGCACAACATCGGCGGCGCCGACTTCCTCGCCCAGGGGACGCTGTATCCGGACGTGATCGAATCCGTCTCGGTCACCGGCGGGCCCAGTGTCACCATCAAGTCGCACCACAACGTCGGCGGCCTGCCGGAGCGGATGAAGCTCGCCCTGGTGGAGCCGCTCCGCGAGCTGTTCAAGGATGAGGTGCGGGCGCTGGGGCGGGAACTGGGGCTGCCCGACCGGCTGGTGGGCCGGCACCCGTTCCCCGGGCCGGGCCTCGCCGTGCGCATTCTCGGGGAGGTCAGCCAGGAGCGCTCCGACATCCTGCGCAAGGCGGATGCCATCTATCTGGAGGAGATCCGCCTGGCCGGCCTCTACGACGCCATCTGGCAGGCGTTCGCGGTGCTTCTGCCGGTGCGCACGGTGGGGGTGATGGGGGATGCCCGCACGTACGAGGCGGCGGTGGCGCTCCGGGCGGTCACCTCAACCGACGGCATGACCGCCGACAGCTTCCCGTTCGACCACGGCTTCCTCGCCCACGTCGCCGCCCGCATCGTCAACGAGGTGCCGGGCGTCAACCGCGTGGTCTACGACATCACCTCCAAACCCCCCGGCACCATCGAGTGGGAGTAATTCTTGCCCATCCGTGGGCATCCGAATTTACGCCATCGCACGACGTAACCCACTGATAAATCGATCTATTACGGACATGCCGGGTGGCAGCGATCGCTCACCTCTCATTCGGTGGTGCCGGAGCTTGGGGTAACCCGCCCGCTGGAGCGACCGCCTCAAGTCAGGTGCAGGCGGGCGGTCACCGCCATGCCCGGTTGGGTTGGGTCACCACACTCGATCCGAACCAGGGAGCGACCACGTTGACCTTTCCCCGAAACAGTGCGCACCGGGTCATGCGGCCTGACCGGGCATCCTGGCCGTCTTGATTTCCCTAGCGGTATCGGGCATATCGCAGGGGACCTGGGGCGCGGAAAAAGACAGCGTCACCAGGGCTGCTTCGACGCCGTCTGAGGACAACCTGGCCATGGACGACCCGAGTACGAGTCCCTTCGGGGACTGGCTCGCACTGTTCGTTTTGACAACCGGCGCGCCCTCTTTGCGCCGACCCCTGCGGCAGCCGCTGCGGCTCTCTCCGGCCTAGGATCGCCGGGTCCGCCTTGGGCTGCCGTGTGTTGCGGCGGCCCGCGCCTTCAAGGCGCTCTCAAGGAGGTGGACTCATGCCCGACGACACCAGCCTCGATGTCCTGAGTGCGACCATCCGGGCCAGACTGGCACAGTCGGACCTGGAACCGGTGCATGCGCTGGTCGGTGAAGAGCACCCGGCTGACCTCGCTCACGTCATCCAAGATCTCGACCCGGACCAAGCCTGGCAGGTGCTGCTGCTGCTGCCGGTGGAGATCCAGGCCGAAGTGTTCGGCTACCTCGATGCCGACGCCCAGACCGAACTGGCCCGCCACGCCAAGCGCCCGCGGCTGGCCGCCATCGTCACCGCGATGAACGCGGACGAACGCGCGGACCTCTACAACAAGCTGACCGAGGCGCAGCAGGAGGCCCTGATGCCGGGCTTGGCTCAGGCCGAGCGGGAGGACATCCGCCGCCTCGCCAGCTATCCCGAAGACACCGCCGGGTCGATCATGACCTCAGACTACGCCACTCTGCCGGCGGACATCACGGTGGGCGAGGCGCTGCACCGGCTTCGCCGGGAAGCCCCGGACAAGGAGACCATCTATCGGGCCTACGTGGTCGACCATGACCGGCGGCTGATCGGCTCGGTGCGGTTGCAGGAACTGATTCTGGCCGAACCGGCGACGCTGATCGATCGGGTGATGGAACGCAACGCCCTTGCGGTCCGGGTGGACGAGGATCAGGAGGAGGTCGCCCGGAAGGTCGCCCGGTACGACATGCTGGCGCTGCCCGTGGTGGACAGCGAGGACCGCATGGTCGGGATCGTCACCCACGACGATGCCATGGACGTGCTCCAGGAGGAGGCGACCGAGGACTTCCATAAAGTGGGTACCGTCGGCAAACTCGAGCAAAACGTGCGCGACGCCGGAATCAGCCTCCTGTATCGCAAGCGGGTGGCGTGGCTGGTACTGCTGGTGTTCGGCAATCTGTTCTCGGGCGCCGGCATCGCCTTTTATGAAGATACCATCGCCGCCTTCGTGGGATTGGTGTTCTTCCTGCCGCTGCTGATCGCCTCCGGCGGCAACGCCGGCGCCCAGGCGGCCACCTTGATGGTGCGGGCGCTGGCCACCGGCGAGGTGGTCCTGCGCGACTGGGGGCGCATGCTGGGGCGGGAACTGCTGGTGGCGGGGGCACTGGGAGTCACCATGGCCGTCGCCGTGTCTGCCATCGGCGTCGTTCGCGGCGGGCCAGAGATCGCGATGGTCGTGGCCCTGACCATGGTTTCGGTGGTGATCGTCGGCAGCTTGGTTGGCATGTCGCTGCCATTCTTGCTGAGACGACTCGACATGGACCCGGCCACGGCCAGTGCGCCGCTTGTCACCTCGATCGCCGACGTGGCCGGCGTGGTGATCTACTTCGCCATTGCCACCCGGGTGTTGCTGCCGGGCGGGTGACCCCGAGGGCGGCCATTGTTGCGCTTCGAGGCCGACAAGCGTCGTGGTGCGGGCGGTCGGAGTCGAACCGACACTCTGTTGCCAGAACTGGATTTTGAGTCCAGCGCGTCTACCAATTCCGCCACGCCCGCATGGCCAACCTGGCTAGCCTTACTTTTTCTTCCGGCTGTAGGCCTGGTTGATCTGAACGAAGTTAAACACAACACTGCCGATGAACAACAGCAGACCGGTAAGATACATGATCTGCTCGTCCGCCCGAGAGGCGAGGTACAGGCCGAACAGGCCGATCACCGCCACGAATGCACCGACTACCCAGCGATCAAGGTGTTGCATTGCCCTTCCGTCGCTCACGCTCCTGCTCCCCCTGCTTGCCGACCCCAGTCCGTTGCATACTCGGCGGATGCCGCCGTTGCAATGCGAAACGGAAGTGTAATCGCCAGGGTGCGGCATCGCGGCCGCCGTCGGGCCGGATGACTCAGCCAGGGCGATCAGGCGGGGCGATCAGGCGGGGCGATCAGGCGGGGGGATCAGGCGGCGCTGCGGTGTGGGGTTCGCCGCCCGTCTGGAAGCGTGATGCGAAAGCGGGTTCCCTCGGGGCCGGTGGCGGCCAGCACGAACGCGCCGCCGTGAGCCTGCACGATTTCCCGGGCGATGGTGAGGCCGAGGCCGGTGCCGCCGGCGCGCCCGATGTTGCTCCCCGGCTGGAACAAGGCGCCCTGGACGGCTGCAGGAATGCCGGGACCGTCATCCACGACGTCGATCGTCACGCCATCGCCGTGGTCGGACGCCTCGATGCGAATGGTGGCGGCGCCCGCCTGGGCCGCGTTGAGGGCGAGGTTGGCGACCACCCGAAACAGCTGCTCCCGGTCTCCGTAAATCCGGGTTTCCAGGCCGAGACCTTCCACGCGGCGGGGCGGTGGCTGTCCATTCCCGTTGTCCGCCTCGGTGCCGATGGCTTCCGGTGCGGACAGCATCTCTTTCACGTCTTCCACCAGGTCGGCCACGGGAAACACGGCCGGTTCCAGCGGACGTGGCGTTTCTCGGACATAGTCGAGCGTGCGGCTGCACATGGCAACGGCGCGGCTGATGGCGTTGTACAGTTTTGGCGCGATCCGCTTGACCGCCGGATCCTCGATCGATGACAGATAATCCGAGGCGAGAACGGCCGTAGCGAGGGTGTTGCGCAGATCGTGATGAATCTTGGCCACCGCGCTGCCCAGGGCGGCCAGGTAGGTCTTTTGTCGAAGCGCTGCCCGCAGTTCCGTCTGCATGCGGGCCAGTTCCCGTTGTGCCACGCCCAGCTCGTCGCTCCGCCCCGTATCCGGCAGCGTTGCCGTTTCATCCTCGGGGTGCTGGCGGAACCGGAGAATACTGTCGCACATGCGCCGGATCGGCCGGACCAGCAGCCATTGCAGGCTCAGGTAAACGAGCCCGGCGGTGATTACCGAAATGATGATGGAGAGTGTGAGGATACGCCACGAGAACGCCAGCATGGCGTCGCGTAACGGCGCTTCATCCAGGATCACCTCCAATGTCGCCGTCGGGTCCTGCGGCGATGCCGCGAGCAGGCGCATGACCCGGTTGTCGCGATGGCGCAGGGTCGAGAACGCTTCCGGGATCCAGATGAGATTGCCGCGATCGCGCAAGTCGAAGGTGGCATCCACCGCAGGCGGCATGTCCCGGCTCAGCATGGCCAAGCGCCGCTCGGGCGTTTCCAGCACGATGGCATAGGCATCGGCGTGGAAGAGCAGGTCCATCGCCAAGGCACGGGCCAGTTCCTGGCCCGGCTGCGCCTGAGCCGCCGTGACCGCCAAGCTCGCCTTGGCTATCTGATCCTCGAGATAGACTTTCCGGAACCGGGATACCGACGGCACGTAGATCAGCACCTCGGCAACCATCACGAACAGCATGGTCAGCACGAGAAGCCGCGCCGACAGGCCGACTCGGACCTTGGGTGCGAAACCTAGCGGCGCGATTTCGGCTGACACGGCTTTGATGGCTTTCCCGGAATGGTGCACAATACCATCGGAAAGCTATCGCCGTCCTTACCCTGCTTCAACCGTCGCCAATGGTGGGCCGTTACCGGACCGGTCCGGGGACGCCTTCGCCTAGGCGATCGGGTCCACACGACGTGCGTTGACGGTGATCGGCAGGCGTGTCGCGGCCGCCATGTCCGGCAGGGCCAGACGCCAGCCGTTGGCCAGTTCGATCCAGCCGCCCCACAGTTCCGGCTTTTCCGTGGCGACGATCCGCTCTTCCAGATCTTTCTTGGCCACGTACGCGGAATAGCCGTCATCCATCTTGCCGATGGTCACTTTCATCTCGCCCTCCCGTGATCGGTCGCCACGGCGTTGCCGTCGACCGCCTCGATCTCATCGCGTCGCATGCCGATGATTCGCCCGGCTTCCACAAAATCCACTCGATAGATATAGAATCTCTGCAGGAATTCGCCGACACCGGTGACATAGCCGACGGCACCGGGTTCCAGAATGATGGTCCCCATGCTCGACCCCGGGTAGGTGCCGTCGTTGCGGATCGCTTTGCGCGCGCGTACCTTGGTCCCCGGCTCGAACGCCGGCGGACCATAAATCTCCGGCAGCGCGGTGTCGGCGGCGTCGGCGCTGGCACCGACGCCGCCCATGGTCGACTCCCGGCTCATGCCGGCACGATACACTCGGCCGGGCAGACCTCGACACACTGTGGTGCGTCGAAGAAGCCCTCGCACTCGCCGCATTTGCCGGCATTGATGGCGAACACGTCACCTTTCATGCCGACCGCCTGGTTGGGGCAGTCGAACTCGCACGATCCGCATGCGGTACACTGGCTGGCGATGATCTTAAAGGCCATGGCACTCTCTCCTTCGTCGTCCCGTTGGATTGATGGTGGTCGTTGCGGGCAACCGGCATGGGCCTGTGTGGGGTCAGGCCGACGCCGCCCGATGATTGGCGCCGACGGCATCCTGGAAGAACGCCGCCACCGCCGGCTCGATGTACTGGAAGGCGTAGTCTTCAGAGGCGGCAATGCCGGCTTCGGCCAGTCGCTCCCTGGGGCAGGATCCGATCTTGGCGCACAGCACCGCATCCACCCCCTCGAGGGCGGCGATTACCTGATCAAGCACGTCCTCCTCGCCGAAGCCGCCCTGGCAGTATCGGCCGGCCCGACGATGGCCCACCAAGCGAACGCCGCGGCGGTCCACCTCGAACAGCTGGAACTCGCTGGCGTGGCCGAAGTGGCGGTTGATCCGTCCGCCGCCCTTGGTGCAGACGGCGACCAGCATGGATACCGGCTCGGCGACGTGCTCGAGGGCCCCGGCCACCGCGGCCGACGCCGCGTCACGATCGGCCAGTTCCTGCGCCACCACCTCGCGGTAGCGGGCCCGCTGTTCCGCATCGGGCACGACCGGAGTTTCAGCAGCCGCCGCCGCCACCTGACTTGCCGCCACCTCACTCTGCGGCTCGCAGCCGGTATCATCGCCGAGCATGCCGACGGCGTCGGCACGGCACTGGCGGCAGTGGCGCATCAGGCGTGCCCCGCCCGAGAGCGAATCCTGCATCGCCTTCAGTTCCTGCGGGGTCGGGCCGCGCTGGCCGTCCAGGCCGAACCGGGTGCCGTGGGCGGGGTCGGAAATCAGCGGCATGATGTTGTGCAGGAAGGCGCCGCGCGCCTTGATCGCGGCGTTGACCGCCGGCAGATGATGGTCGTTGACGCCCGGGATCATCACCGAGTTGACCTTGACCAGCACGTCGGCGGCCACCAGTCGTTCCAGCCCCTCGAGCTGCTGGCGGATCAGCACGGTCGCCCCCTCGATCCCGCTCAGGCGCCGGCCGCCGAAGGCGACCCAGGGATGGATGCGGCTGCCGATCTCGGGATCGATGGCATTGATGGTGATGGTCACATGGTCGATGCCGAGCGCCTTGATCTGTTCCACGTTTTCGGGGAGGGCGAGACCATTGGTGGCGAGACACAGCTTCAGGCCCGGAACGGCCGCCGCGATCCGTTCGAAGGCGCGGAAGCTGCGGGCGGCATCGGCCAGAGCGTCGCCCGGACCGGCGATGCCGACCACCGAAAGCTGTGGCAGCCGGGCGGCCACGTCACGCACCTTGGCTTCCGCGGCTTCCGCCGAGAGCACGGTGCTGGTGACGCCGGGGCGACTTTCGTTGGCGCAGTCGTACTTCCGGTTGCAGTAGTTGCACTGGATGTTGCAGGCGGGCGCCACCGCGATGTGCATGCGGGCGAAGAAATGATGCGCATCCTCGCTGTAGCAGGGATGTTCGCGGATGCGGTCCATGACCGCCGGCGGGATGGCCTCGCCGCCGCCGCCGCTCGAACAGCTCCCGGCACCGCTACCGCAAGCGGCGCCCGCGCCGGGGCTCTTGCGTGCCGACGCGGTTCGGCCGATGGCGTCAAGGGATATGATCCGGCTCATGGCGCGTCGCCTCCTTGTCTGGGTCGCCCGCGCTCCGCTGCAGGGCTCGATCCGAAACCTAAAAGCAACCCCGATGCCAGAATCCTACTGCGCTGATATGACTGGATTTCGTGATTTGAGTGCGGTTGGTGGGCGTGTCGGCAACCCGACAGGGTGTCGGAGAACCGACGCCCGGAGGCGACACCGGACCACTGCCGGCCGGGCTCGGTCCGGTCCGCCCGCGCCGATCACAGCCGCTTGATCTCGATGTTGTATTTCCGCAGCGCATAGCCGACCTGGCGCGGTGTCATGCCAAGCAGACGCGCCGCCTTGGCCTGCACCCAGCCGGCTTTCTCCATCACCCGCAGCAGGCGCTCGCGCTGCGGCAGGGCTTCCAGATCGCCCAGGTCATCGAGTTCCTGCCAGTCGGCGGCCGGCGCTTCGGCGGCCGGCGGACGCCGTGGCTCGTCGCCCGTGGCGGGACCGTACGCCACCTGCGGCAGCAGCGTCGCGCAGTGACAGAAGCTGGTCTGGCAGGGCAGGTGCAGGTCCTGGATGATCTCCCCCCGGGTCAACGTGGCGACGCGATAGATGCAGTTCTCCAGCTCCCGAACGTTGCCGGGAAAATTGCAGCCGGACACAACCTTGAGGGCATCCGGTGCGAATATGAGCGTGCGCTCGTTCTCGCGGTTGAAGTTCTGCAGAAAATGGTCGGCGAGCAAGGGGATGTCTTCGGGTCTCTCCCGCAGCGCCGGGATGAACACCGGCACCACGTTGATCCGGTAGTACAGGTCGGCGCGGAACTCTCCCTTGGCGACGGACTCCTCCAGGTTGCGGTTGGTGGCGCAGATGACGCGCACGTCCACCTTGATGGTTTTGGTGCCGCCCACCCGCTCGAATTCCCGCTCCTGCAACACCCGGAGCAACTTGGCCTGAAACGCCGGCGACACGTCGCCGATCTCGTCCAGAAACAGGGTGCCCCCGTCGGCCAGTTCGAACCGGCCCTTGCGGTCCTGGGTGGCGCCGGTGAAGGCACCCTTCTCGTGGCCGAACAACTCGGATTCCAGCAGCGTATCCGGCAGCGCCGAGCAGTTGACCTTGATGAACGGTCCATTGTTGCGCGGGCTCAACCCGTGCAGCGCCCGGGCGATGACCTCCTTGCCGGTGCCGCTCTCGCCGCGCAGGACCACGGTGGATCGGGTGGGGGCCACCAGATGGACCTGCGCGAACACCTGCTGCATCGCCCGACTGACGCCGATGACGTTGTCGAGGGAGAGGCTCTTGCCTGACAGAGGGGATGACGGCATGCCCGGCATCGCGCCGGCGGCCCGGGCCAATTCGGTCGAAGGCGCCCGCTTCTGGTGCAATTTGACGGTCTGGGCGATCAGGTTGGCGACCATGGTGAGGAAGCGTACATCCTCGCCGAAATTGACGGCGTTGCCGTCGGTCCAGACACGGGCGATGGCCAGTGCGCCGAACGGCTTGCCGTAGGTTTTGATCGGCACCGCGATGAAGGAAATGGTTTCGTCGTCGAGCAGATCGGGCACGCGCACGTAGTCGGCCAGCAACGCTTCGTCGGCGACGTTCTCGATGACGTAGGGCATCTGGCCGGACAGGATCCGGGACGCAACTTCCTCCGGAAGGTTGGCAACACCGCGACTGACCTCCGACGGCGTCAGACCGGCCGCGGCCACCACGTTGAGCGTGTTGTCCTCGTCAAGAATAGCCACCACCCCGCGGCGCATCTCCATATAGGAAGACAACAGGTTGAGAACGGCGCGCAGGGTTCCCTCAAGATTGACGGACGCGGTCAGGATCTTGCTGATCTCGTAAATGCTGATCAGGGAAAGCGAATTGATGCGCTTGCCTTCTGCGGTCATGGGCGAACGTTCCGCTGTCAGTCACTGGTGTTGGTTACGGTGCCGGGCTGCCGACCCCTGACGCGCGGCACCCGTTTCGGTCACTCCGGAAACGCTCAACGCCCGGCCGACCCTCCGCGGAGACGGCGTCGAAACGCGCAAACGCCCGGGAAAGGCCTCGCGTCATGACGCCACGGCCGGCAATCGAGGCGGCCGCTCGGTTGCATCCCCACCATTGATGCAAAAGTCGGGCCATGTCGCCGTCGAGGAATAGGTCAGGACTTTCAATTGGTTATCCGATCTTTCCAAGGGCGGTCCGCCCCGGCCAGTGATCAAACTTTGGTCACTGCCCATCCGGCAATCACATCTTCGGATTGCCGCTCTCGTGGCGATGCCTGCCCCACGATTGCAGTCGCCCGGCCGGAGACCAGGTCAATGGACCTTGTGTGCAGCGCACAATCGGTTTTGAATGGTGGGGTGAGACCTTCAGGAGGAGAGATGCCGATGTTCCCGCTGATGACCATGATGCAGTTGCAGATGGAGATGGCCCGCCAGATGATGCAGATCGCCACCGCCACCACGTACCAGGCAATGATGATGCCGATGCAGATGATGGGCTCCATGCGGCCACCAAGTTTCGCCGGCCGTTCCACCGGCGGCGGTGCCTGCGTACCCTTCCGGATCTGAACGGGGCATTTTGTCGCATCCCCGCCCCATGTGCCGCGTCGTCGACTGACGTTTCGGCGCGGTGCGGGACGGGACCGAGGCTTGGCGGCCGCCAGATGAGGGAGCGACCATTCCTGATGGAATGGTGCGCCCATTCGAACGAAGTTCGAATTTCGGGTAGATAAGGGAGCGACCACTCCTGCAGGAATGGTGCGCCCGGCGGGATTCGAACCCACGACCCCAGGATTAGGAATCCTGTGCTCTATCCGGCTGAGCTACGGGCGCTCGCCGAAAGCGGTTATAGCATTTTGGCCGGAGGTGGGGAAACCGGCATGCGGGGGCGCGACGTTTGCACGCCTTCAGCCACCGAAGCCGGTTTTCGTCGTCTCTGCGCATCTGCGCTTCTGCGCATGTGAAATGGGGCACGCAGGCGATGCCGCGGTGATTCCGAAGGGTTTCAATCGCCGGTGCGGCCGTAGTCGTCATCGAAGCGCACGATGTCATCCTCGCCCAGGTAGCCGCCGGATTGCACCTCGATCATATGCAAAGGCACGCGTCCCGGGTTTTCCAGGGAGTGGCGCACGTTGTGCGGAATGTACGTCGACTCGTCCTCGGTGAGATAGAACGCCTCGTCCCCACGGGTGACCTTGGCGGTGCCGCTCACCACCACCCAATGCTCGGCCCGGTGGTAGTGCATCTGCAGGCTGAGGCGCCGGCCGGGATGCACCATGATCTGCTTCACCTGGAAGCGTGGACCAGCATCGATCGACTGGTACCACCCCCAGGGCCGGAACACCCGGGTGTGGATGAAATGTTCCGTCCGGCCCGCCTTTTCGAGTTCGGCCACCAGCGCCCGCACGTCCTGGGCGCGATCCTTGGGCACCACCAGCACCACGTCGTCGGTGGCCACCACCACGATGTCGCGGACGCCCACCGCCGCGATCAAATTGCCCTCAGCCCGAAGATAGGAATCCGCCACGTCGAGGGTGAGCACATCGCCGCTGGCGACGTTCCCCTGGTCGTCCTTGGGGCTGATCTCCCACAACGCCGACCACGAGCCCACATCGCTCCAGCCCATGTCCACCGGGATCATCGCGCCGTTTGCCGTCCGCTCCATGACCGCATAGTCCACCGAGATCGCCGGGGCCGCGGCGAAGGGTTCCTTGGCAAGCCGGAGGAAATCCAGGTCCCGGCTCGCCCCCGCCAACGCTTCCCGACACCGTGCCAGCATCTCGGGTTCAAGGCGGTCGACCTCCGCCAGGAAATCGCTGGCCCGGAACACGAACATGCCGCTGTTCCAGGCGTAGCGCCCCTGGTCCACATACGCCGCCGCCGCCGCCGGGTCCGGCTTTTCGACGAACCGCTGAATGCGGAAGCAACCGGTGAGGTCGTCCAGCGCGCCTCCCGCTTCGATGTAGCCGTAGCCGGTCTCGGGCCGGGTCGGCTTGATTCCGAAGGTGACCAGCGCCCCGAGCGCAGCCGCCTCCGCAGCCAGGGCCACCGCGTCGTGGAAGCGGTGCACGTCCTCAATCACGTGGTCGGACGGCAGCACCAGCATGGTGCCACCGGGATGACTTTGCTCGAGCAGCAGCGCCGCCGCGGTGATCGCCGGCGCCGTGTTGCGTGCCGCCGGTTCCAGCACAATCGCTTCCGGTACCACGCCCAGCGACCGCAACTGCTCGGCGATGGTGAAGCGGTGTTCCTGATTGCAGACGATGGTCGACGGCGCAAAGCCATTGCCGGTGACCCGTGCCACCGTGTCCTGCAGCATGCTATTGGCAGAAACCAGCGGCAGAAGCTGCTTCGGCCGCACTGTCCGCGACATCGGCCACAGTCGGGTGCCGGCCCCGCCGGACAGAATGACAGGATGAATGCGGTGGTTCACCGGCTCTGGCCTCGGCAGTGACGTTCCCGGCGCCCGGCGCGCCGCCTCACAGATCGAACCGGCTGGTGATGTAGTCTGCCAGCAGCGCCACGGAGTCCTCTACCGAGTGCTGGCTCGTGTCGACCCGCAACTCCGGGAAGATCGGTGGCTCGTACGGTGCCGAGATCCCGGTGAAGTCCGTGATCTCGCCGCGGCGCGCCTTGGCGTACAATCCTTTCGGATCGCGCCTTTCGCATTCCTCCAGGTTGGCGTCGATGAAGATTTCATGGAAGTCGTCGGGTGCCAGGGCCCGGACCCGATCGCGATCGGACCGGTAGGGAGAAATGAAGGACGTGATCACGACGAAGCCGGCATGGGCGAACAGGGCGGCGGCCTGACCGACGCGGCGAATGTTCTCCACCCGGTCCTCCGGAGAGAAGCCGAGATCGGCGCAAAGGCCATGACGGACGTTGTCGCCGTCCAGCACGTACACCTGGTAGCCCTTGCGGAACAGGTACTGCTCCAGGGTGAACGCGAGGGTGGACTTCCCGGCGCCTGAAAGCCCCGTCATCCAGAGAATGCCGCTCTTGTGGCGGTTGGCGGCCCAGCGGTCTTCGGTTGGAACCCGGTGCGCCACCCGGAAGATGTTGGTGGATTTCTGCACCTGACCTGGACGCTGGTCGGCATAGCCGTCCATGTTGATCAGGCCGCCGGCAACGATATCGAAATCCTCCACAAGGACGAAGCGTCCGGTGTGCAGGTTGGCCTCGAACGGATCGAGCGACATCTGCCCGCGCGAGCGCAAGACCACTTCCGCCACGGAATTGCGTTCCACCCGGTCGGCGGCACCCTTGGCGAGGTCGCTCACGTCGACCACCCGCTCGATCTCCTGCACTTCCACCAGGTGCTCGGCGGTGTTGAGCTTGAGCTTGTAGCGGTTGCCCGGCAGCATCGGCTTGTGTCCCAGCCAGAACACCCGGCCGCGGAACACGTTGGTCAGCATCGGCGCATTGAAGGGCTGGCTGGCCACCTGACCGCGCTCGATGAAGATCGGCTCGTCCAGGGTAATGCCGACCGACTGCCCGGCCCGCGCTGCCAGCACCGGTTCGTCCGTATTCCAGGCCTCGATGGAGGCCACACGTGCCGTCTTGTTGGTGGGGGAGAACAGCAGAACGTCACCGACACGCAGATGCCCGCTCTCGATCCGCCCGCCCAGGATGCGACGGTCGTCGAACTTGTAGACGTCCTGGATCGGAAACCGCAGCGGCAGGTCGGACGACGTCGGCGGCGGGTGCAGCGTATCCAGCGACCGCTCCAGCGTGGGTCCGTCGTACCAGGGCATGCTGGCCGCGGGTGTCACGACGTTGTCGCCGTCCCGGGCGGATACCGGCACGACCAGGGTCTGGACCAGATCGAGGCCGAGGTCGGCGAGGTAGCGCTTGACTTCCGCCGTCACCGTCAGGAAGCGGGCTTCATCGAAGCCCACCAGGTCCATCTTGTTGACGGCCACGACCACTTGGCGGATGCCGAGGAGATAGAGGAGATAGGCGTGCCGACGGGTCTGCTCCTGCACACCTTCCTTGGCGTCGACCACCAGCACGGCGGCATCGGCCTGGGCCGCGCCGCTCACCATGTTCTTGAGGAACTCGCGGTGACCGGGTGCGTCGATCAGCACGCATTCGCGCTGGCCGGTGCGGAAATGGATGTACGAGACGTCGATGGTGATGCCTTGGTCGCGCTCCGCCTTGAGGGCGTCCATCAGGAATGCCCACTCGAACGGCATGCCGCGGCGATCGCACATCGCCTTGATCGCTTCGAACTTGCCTTCCGGCAGCGATCCGGTGTCATGGAACAGGCGGCCGATCAGGGTGGATTTGCCGTGATCGACATGGCCGACCATCACCACCTTGAGGGGCGGGTGCGTGTCCGCCTTCAGCGCGAGAGCCGCGATTCCAAGCACATCGTTCATGGCCTGTTCTTCCAACCCTTCGAGGTAAGATGTGTTGAGTCTACAGGTAACCGTCGGCGCGCAAGCGCTCGAAGGCGTCCTCGCTTTCGTGATCCATCGCCCGCCCGGACCGTTCGGCCACCTTGGTCTTCTGCAGTTCGGCAATGATGGCGTCCAGGGTGGCGGCATTGCTGTCGACCGGGAAGGTGATGTCCTGGTCACCCAGCGATCGGTAGCGCTTGCCGTTCTTGGCGAAGTACAGGTCCACCACCGGGATTCCCTCGCGCTGGATATAGCGCCAGATGTCGATCTCGGTCCAATGCAGGATGGGATGAATGCGAATGTGTGTGCCGGGCGGAAACTCGGTCTTGAACTGGTCCCAGAACTCCGGCGGCTGGTCGCGGAAGTCCCACTTGTTTTCTTCGCCGCGGGGGCTGAAGACGCGTTCCTTGGCGCGCGTCCCCTCCTCGTCACGGCGGATGCCGGCGATCAGGCCGCCGAACTTTTCCACGGCCAGCATGTTCCGAAGCCCGGCGGTCTTGCGCGCCGCCGACCGCGCCGCCGGCGGCAGCGTCGGGTCCATCTCTTCCACAGGGGGGCACTCGCCCAGTCGCAGGTCCAGGCCCCATTCGCGTGAGTAGTGGTCGCGGAACGCATACATCTCGGGAAACTTCTTGCCGGTGTCGATGTGCACCGCCGGCATCGGCACGTGCCCGAAAAAAGCCTTCCGCACCATCCACAACATGGCGTTGGAGTCCTTGCCGAGCGACCACAGGATCGCCGGCCGCTCGATGCGATTGAAGGCCTCGCGCAGAATGTAGATCGTCCTGTTCTCCAGAACGTCCAGGTAGTCCATGTGCGGTCCGATCGTTGGTGTGGGAAACGAAACGATGCTGTCCATTAGCAGATCACCCGGCCTTGCGTCCAGACCGCGCACGCCTTCCGCACCCGGCAGTTTGACCGGTTGCCCGGCCCGGGCGGGAGCAATGCAGCAACGCGGTTGCATACTCACCGGGTTTCATATGACACTGAAGCCGTTTCGTGTTCCCTAACGGGAGCGCCACACCATGGCGTTTCGGGGCTTTGCGCCAGGCGGGTCCGTGATGGCCGGATGCGTTGCCATCCGCGATGACGGCAGCGTGAGTATGGCCGGATCCGAGGTCTCCGGCCCTGTTGCAGGGCCGACGGCTTAGGGCGTGGACCGGGCATGTGACGGTACTGGAGCACTCACCGGCCGTGTCTCCTGAACACGTGCTGATCCTGGGCGGAACCACAGACGCCGCGCAGTTGGCCCGTGCGATTCATGGCGGTCTCGGCGACCGCGTTGCGGTTATCACCGCACTGCCTGCCCGGTTGCCGCCGCGTCAGGCCCCGCCCGGGCGGCTCAAGATCGGCAGTTTCGGTGGCGTTGAGGGGTTCGTCCGTTTTCTGTCCGACGAGGGGATCACGGCGGTGGTCGATGCGACGCCGCCGTTCGAAACCGGCATCTCCCAGAGCGCGGCCATCGCGTGCGAGAGCGTCCGGGTTGCCCGGATCGTCCTGCAGCGGCCGCCCTGGCAGCCGGCGTCGGGTGACCGCTGGTACCCGGTCGACTCCTTGAACGAAGCCGCGCGTGCCTTGCCCGCCGTTGGCCGTCGCGCCTTCCTCACCACAGGGGCGGGCGGGATCAATGTCTTCGCCGGCCTGACCGACATGTGGTTTCTGGTTCGCCTGTTCACGCCGGCAGCGGCACCGCTGCCGCTGCGAAATCACGTCGTCATGGTTGCACGTCCACCGTTCACGGTGGCGGACGAGCGGCACCTCATCGAAACGCATGGCATCCAGGCTTTGGTGACACGGCAGAGCGGTGGCCCCATCGACGCCAAGCTGGAAGCGGCCCGTGAGGCCGGCATTCCGGTGGTCATGGTACGCCGGCCGCCGCCGCCACCGGGCGAAGTGGTACCGACCGTCGAAGCGGCACTGGCTTGGCTCAGCGGCCGACTGTAAACACCGATCGGTCCCGGTGGCGCCGGTTCAGCCGGCTTGACGGGCTTTGGTCGCGGCGCCGGTCGCGGTTACGGGGTGCGGCCGATCGCCTGCATCAACTCCCGCCATTCCCGTTTGCTGAGCCCGCTGGAGGCCGTATCGACGTCCTCCCCCGCAAGCAGCCTCCGGACAACCGCAAGCGCCTTGGCGGACAGGTGCACGCCACCCAGGCGGTGTTCCTGGAAAGCTGCGAAGGTGACCGGCAGCCAGCGCTGAAGCGTGTCCATCATCGCTTCGGCATAGGCCCGGATTTCGTACTGGGCATGGGGGTCGGCGCGCAGGCTCAGGAAATGCATCAGGTTGTGCAGATCGATCTTCCAATACCACTGCGTGTAGGTGGCAAGGGTCAGGTTCATCCGCGCCAGTTCCCGCGCCAGGCCCGACCGCGCCGGATCCAGCGGATTGCCGAAACGGTCCTGGTTCAGCATGTCCTCGTAGTGGGCGTAGCAGCGTTCGGCATCCTCGCGCAGCAGCGACAGCACATTCGCCGCTTCCGCAGCCGTCAGTGCCGTGCCACGACCCTGGCGATTGGCGGTTGATTGGGCGGCCAAGTGTTCCGCCGCCGGCAGATAATACTCCTTGTCGAGAATGGAGTACCGGCCCGAGATCTCGTTGACGCTGGCGGTACGATGGCGAATCCATTGTCTGGCGACAAAGATCGGCAGTTTGACGTGATATTTGATCTCGCACATCTCGAACGGCGTGGTGTGCCGATGACGCATCAGGTAGCCGATCAGGGCGGCATCGTCCTGCACCCGCCGGGTGCCGGCGCCGTAGGATACCCGGGCCGCCTGCACCACGGCGCCGTCGTCACCCATGTAGTCGATCACACGGATGAAGCCGTGATCCAGGACCGGGATCGTCTGATAGAGGATGTCTTCCAGCGCCGGCACCGTGGCCCGGCGCGTGGTGGCCGTCGCCTCTCGTTCCGCTGCGATTGCCGCCTGCTGTTCCGCCGTCAGTTCCATTATGTCTCTCCTGCCCGCACCCGGACCGGCCATTGGTTAAGGCCCAGACCTCGAGGGGTCAGCCACGATTACCGATTGCGTTGCGAAATTCTATGCATAGTGTCATGGCCTACGGGGCTGGGCCGCGTGTGCTCCGAGACTGGACCAGATGGAGAAAGGTCAACAATGCCCACGCTATCGCCCACGGCGCGTTTGATGGCGGGATACAAAGCCTTCCATGCCGAGTATGACCCCCATCGACGGCAGTTGTTCGAGACGCTCTCGACCTGCCAAGCGGAGACCGGAACGTTCGTGGCGGCCGGCTGACAGGGGCGGGCTGCCGGCCTCGCGCCGACCGCAACAAGGCCGCCATCACGCCATGAGCGTCTTCGCCGGACATCGTCTCACCTGTATTCGTGGCCAACGGGTGGTGTTCCGGGACTTGAGTTTCGAGGTGAACGCGGGCGGATTGCTGCTGCTTGTCGGCGCGAACGGCAGCGGCAAGACCAGCCTGCTCCGATTGATGGCCGGCTTGTTGGCTCCTGCCGCCGGCGTGATCTGTTGGGACGGTGACGACGTGCGCCGGGACGCGGAGACCTTCCGCGGGGTCATGCGGTACGTCGGTCACCTGGACGCGGTCAAGCCGGCCCTGACCGTGGCCGAACACCTGCGGTTCTGGGCGGCCCTGCAGATCGCGCCGGGTTCGCCGGCCCAGCCGGAGGTGACGACGGCCCTGGAAGCCTTCGGGATCGCGCACTTGGCCGAGCTCCCCGGCCGCTTCCTGTCCGCCGGGCAGCGCCGGCGTCTGGCGTTGGCCCGACTGCTGCTGGTGCCGGCACGGCTGTGGCTGCTGGACGAGCCACGGACCGCCCTGGATACCGCGGCGGTGGCCCGCCTCGACGCCGCCATCGCCGATCATCGCCGCACCGGCGGCGTGGTGGTCCTGTCCTCCCATGCCGGGGAGCGTCCTCCTGAAGCGACGGTCCTCAACCTTGATGACTTTGCGGCGGCCGCGACGGAGGCATGGGGGTGGCGAGAGGCGTGGTGAGCGCGACGTTGGCGGTGATCCGCCGCGATCTTCGGTTGGCTTTCCGCCACGGCAGCGACAGCCTGGGCGCGGTGGTGTTCTTCGTGCTGGCGGTGGTGCTGTTCCCTTTCGGCGTCGGGCCAGGGCAGGAGGTGCTGGCGCGTATCGCGCCCGGCGTGATCTGGGTGGCGGCGCTGCTGGCCGCGATGCTGTCTTTGGAGCGGCTGTTCCAGACCGATTTCGAGGATGGCAGTTTGGAACTTCTGGTGCTGTCGCCACTTCCGCTGTCACTCCTGGTGGTGGCCAAGGTCCTGGCCCACTGGCTGACCACCGGTGTGCCGTTGCTGCTGGCCAGTCCGGTGCTGGCGGTACTGCTGGGGTTGCCGACCGAAGGCTTTGGCCTGCTGCTGGCAGCGCTCGCCCTCGGCACGCCAAGCCTCAGCCTGGTGGGCGCGGTGGGCGCAGCCCTGGTGCTGGGGGCGCGGCGCGGCGGCGTGCTGGTGAGCCTGCTCGTGCTGCCGCTCTACATCCCGATCCTGATCTTCGGGGTGGCGGCGGTGGACGCGGCGATAACCGGCGTGGCGGCGCGCCCGCCCATCCTGCTGCTGGCCGGTTTCCTCGCCGCGGCGCTGGCGCTGGCGCCGTGGGCCGCCGCGGCGGCGCTGCGCGAAGCCGTGGCATGAGACCGGACCCCGGGCCGGATTGTCGACCCCGCAGGCCGGCACCGCGGCCGATTTTCGTTGAAGCAGGTTCCTCTTATATCTAATCCATCGGGAGGCGCCGTGGTGTTTGCGCCGTCAGGGCAGGTAGCGAGGATGTCGAGGTTCGCCAACCCCAACCGGTTTCTGCGCTGGAGCGATCGGCTGGTGCCATGGCTGGCGACGGTGACGGGGGTTCTGTTCGCGGTCGGGCTGTACTGGGCCCTGGTCGCCTCCCCGCCGGATTACCAGCAGGGCGAAAGCGTTCGCATCATGTACGTGCATGTGCCGGCGGCATGGATGGCACTGTTCTGCTATACCGCCATGGCCGGTGCGGCCGCCGTCGGGCTGATCTGGAAACATCCGCTGGCCGACTTGATTGCCAAGGCGACGGCGCCGATCGGCGCGGCATTCACCCTGCTTGCCCTGGTCACGGGCGCGTTGTGGGGCAAGCCGATGTGGGGCACCTGGTGGGTGTGGGACGCGCGTCTCACATCCGTCCTCGTCCTGTTCTTTCTGTACCTCGGCTATATCGCCCTCAACAGCGCCTTCGACGAACCCGGCCGCGGCGCCCGGGCATCGGCGATCCTGGCGCTGGTGGGGTTGGTCAACGTGCCGATCATCAAGTTCTCGGTGGACTGGTGGTATACCCTGCATCAGCCGGCCAGCGTGATCCGCCTTGAAGGCCCGGCCATCCACGCGAGCATGCTATGGCCGCTGCTGCTGATGGCGGCCGCCTTCACCAGCTATTATTTCTGGGTGCTGGCGGTGCGCGTTCGCGGCGAGATCATGGCCCACAAGATCCGGGCTCTGCGGCTGCGACAAGCGTACGGCTGAGCCAGACGGGACGAGAGCAAGAGGATTTTCATTCAGTCGATGGACCCGGTTGCGACGTTTTTGGAGATGGGCGGTTACGGCCGCTTCGTGTGGCCGGCGTTTGCCTTCACCGCACTGGTATTGGCCGGGCTGCTCGTTCAGAGCCTGCGAACCTTGAAGAGCCGGGAAGCGCAACTGGCCTTTCTGCGGGATGCTGTCGAGCGCACCCGTCCGACGCGAGGCGAGGCCCGCGAGGCATGAAACGCAAGCATAAGCGGCTGACCTTTGTGGCGGTGGGGGTGGGACTGCTGAGCCTCGCCGCCGCCCTGTTCCTGTCCGCCATCGGTGACTCGGTCGCCTTCTTCCACAGCCCCTCCGACCTGGCGAACCATGGCGACCTGGGCGATCGCCGCATCCGCGTCGGCGGCTTGGTGGAGGACGGCAGTGTCCAGCGGGGCCAGGGAGCGGAAGTGCGTTTCCGGGTCACCGACTTGGCCCAGTCGGTGCCGGTGGTCTATGTCGGCATCCTGCCGGATCTGTTCCGGGAGGGGCAGGGGGTGGTGGCGCAGGGACGGCTCAGGGACGGTGTGTTCGTCGCCGACGAGGTGCTCGCCCGGCATGACGAGACGTACATGCCGCCGGAGGTGGCCGAGTCCCTGAAGCAGGCCGGCACCTGGCAGCACATGGAGGCCGCCGGCGCGGCGTCGATGCCGGCGGACGGCTACTGATGATCGTGGAACTCGGCCATTTCGCTCTGATACTGGCGCTGGCGGTGGCGGTCATCCAGGGGACCCTGCCAATGCTGGGCGCGGCCCGCAACCATGGCCCGTGGATGGATGTGGCGCGCACGGCCGCGCTCGGGCAGGTGGCGTTGGTCGGCCTGTCGTTCGCTTGCCTGATGTACGCCTACGTCGTCTCCGATTTCTCGGTGCTCAACGTGGTTCGGAACAGCCACTCGCTGAAGCCGATGCTGTACAAGGTGTCCGGCACCTGGGGCAATCACGAGGGCTCGATGCTGCTGTGGGTGCTGATCCTCGCGCTGTTCGGGGCGGCGGTGGCGGCATGGGGGCGCAATCTGCCGCCGGCCCTGAAGGCGCGGACCCTCGCCGTCCAGGCCTGGATCGCTATCGGCTTCTATCTGTTCATCCTCCTGACCTCCAACCCGTTCACCCGCATGCTGCCGCCGCCGGCGGACGGCCTCGGCCTCAACCCGTTGCTGCAGGACCCGGGCCTCGCGTTCCACCCGCCGCTGCTCTACCTCGGCTACGTCGGCTTCTCCATCGTGTTCTCGTTCGCCATCGCTGCCCTGATCGAGGGGCGGGTGGATGCGGCCTGGGCGCGCTGGGTGCGGCCGTGGACCCTGGCGGCCTGGGTCTTTCTGACCGCCGGTATCGCGCTGGGTTCCTGGTGGGCGTATTACGAACTGGGCTGGGGTGGCTGGTGGTTCTGGGACCCGGTGGAGAACGCCTCGTTCCTGCCGTGGCTGACTGGCACCGCCTTGCTGCACTCCGCCATCGTGGTCGAGAAGCGAGAGACGCTGAAGGCGTGGACGATCTTTCTCGCCATCGTCACCTTCGGTCTCAGCCTGCTTGGCACTTTCCTGGTCCGCTCGGGCGTGCTCACGTCGGTGCATGCGTTCGCCACCGATCCGACCCGCGGCGTCTTCATTCTGCTGTTGCTGGTGATCGTGCTGGGCGGATCGTTCGCCCTGTTCGCGTGGCGCGGGCCGCAGCTGGCCGGTGGCGGTCTGTTCCGCCCCGTCTCCCGCGAAGGCGGGCTGCTGCTCAACAACCTGATCCTTAGCACCGCGGCGGCGGCGGTGCTGCTGGGTACGCTCTATCCGCTGATGCTGGAAGCCGTCGGCGGTGGCAAGGTTTCGGTGGGGCCACCGTTCTTCAACGCCGTGTTCGTGCCGCTGATGGGGCCGCTGATCATCGCCATGGCGGTGGGTCCGCTGTTGCCGTGGAAGCGCGGGGACCTCAGCGGCGCCCTGCAACGGTTGTGGATCGCAGGCGTGGCGGCGGCTTTGGCCGGCGCCTGGGCCTGGACCCGGGACATGAGCACGCTCCTGGGCTTGCTCGGCATGGCCATGGCGGCATGGTTGCTGGTGGGCACCCTGGTGGAACTGGCCGGCCGCATCCAGTTGTTCCGCCTGCCCTTGACCGACAGCCTGCGGCGTCTGATCGGGCTGCCGCGTTCGGCCATCGGCATGACCCTGGCCCACGCCGGGCTCGCCATCGCCATCGTCGGCATGACCGGCGACAGCGTCTGGAAGCAGGAAGCCATTCAGGTGATGGCGCCTGGGGAGACGGTGACCGTGGGTCGCCACAGCTACACCTTCGAGGGCGCCCGCGACGTGGTGGGACCAAACTACCTCGCCATCCGCGGTACCTTCAGGGTGGAGCGGGACGGCCGCCCGGTGACCGTTCTCGAGCCGGAACGGCGCCGCTATCCGGTGGAGCGAAACGAGACGACGGAGGCGGCGATTCACCCGACGTGGCTTGGCGACCTCTACGTCACCCTCGGTGACAGCCAGGGCGGCAATGGTGCGTTCGTCACACGGATCTACTTCAATCCGTTCATACTGTGGCTCTGGACGGGGGTGGGATTGATGGTCGGCGGCGGCCTGGTCAGTCTGGCGGATCGGCGATTCCGGGTCGGTGCGCCGGCGGCACGGCGCACACAGAGCGCCTCACCTGCGCGCCCGGCAGCGGCGAAGGAAGTGGTCACGTCATGACCGATCTGCCGGCCGCGACCGCTGCATCGTCGCGACCCGACGGACGGGCATCTCCCGGGCTGCGCGCGCGGCTGCCGTTCCTGATCCCCCTCGTGGTGCTGGCGGTGGTGGCCGCCTACTTCTACGTCGGGCTCGGGCGTGATCCGCACGTGGTGCCCTCGGTCCTGATCAACCAGCCGGTGCCGGAACTGGCGCTGGCGCCGATCCTCGGCCGCGACCGCGGCTTGACCACGGCCGACCTCAAGGGAGAGGTGTCGCTGCTCAACGTGTTCGGATCGTGGTGTGTCGCCTGCCGGGTGGAGCATCCGCTGTTGATGGCCGTGGCCGGGCAGGATCTGGTGCCGATCCACGGCGTCAACTGGCGAGAACCGACGCCCCAGGCGGGACCGGCTTGGCTGGCCCGCCTGGGGGACCCCTACACCCTGGTGGGCGCCGACCCGGACAGCCGGGCCGCCATCGCCCTCGGCGTCTCCGGCGCGCCGGAGACCTTCGTGATCGATCGTGCCGGCGTCATCCGATACAAGCACACCGGCCCGATCACGGCGGACGACTGGGAGCGGACACTGTGGCCGATCATCCAGAAGCTGCGGGCGGAATGACCCGACGCGTGCTCTCGGCGGCGGCGGTGCTGCTGGTCGCGCTTTTCCTTCTGTCCGGTACTGGCCACGCCGGCGGGGTGCAGCCGGACGAGATCCTGAGCGATCCGGCCCTGGAAGCGCGGGCGCGGGAGATCGGCCGCGAACTGCGCTGCCTGGTCTGCCAGAACCAGTCCATCGACGAGTCCAACGCCGAACTGGCCCGGGACATGCGTATCCTGGTTCGGGCCCGTCTGCAGGAAGGCGACACCGACCGGGAGGTGCTGGATTACGTGGTGTCCCGCTACGGCGACTTCGTCCGCCTGCGCCCGCCGTTTCAGACGTCGACGTACCTGTTGTGGTGCGGCCCGGCCCTGATCCTGATGGCCGGCACGATCGCCGTGGTCGTGTTCGTCCGCAACCGCGCGCGGACGAGGGACGATGCGGCGCGGCCCCTCACCGACGCGGAGCGGGCGCGGCTCGCGGCGCTCCTGCGCGACCAGCCGCGATGACGGCGCTGTGGATCGCCGCCGCCGCGGTGGCCGCCGCGGTGCTTGCCCTGGTGCTGATGCCGCTGGTGCGCCGACGGGCCGCCTACGAAACCGAGGCGTTCCGGTACGAGCTCGCCGTCTACCGTGACCAGCTGAGCGAGGTCGACCGGGAGGTGGCTCGGGGTGTTCTCGACGCGCGTCAGGCGGAGGCCGTGCGCCTGGAGATCCAGCGGCGCATCCTGGCCGCGACCGGCGCCGCGGGGGGGGCAGGCGGGAAGACGGAACCGACGGTGCCGGGCCGATCGCCCATGCTGGCGGCCACGCTGGCGGTGGCGACCGTCGCGGGCGCGTTCGCGCTCTACCTCAATCTTGGTGCACCCGACGCGCCGGACCAGCCACTGGCGGCCCGCGAGCCGACGGGGCAGCCTGTCGCCACCGGTCTCGCCGTTCCCCCCGACGCCACCCTGTTGGAGGCGGTGGATGCGCTGGAACGGCATCTGGAGGCGAACCCGGGCGATGCCCAGGGCTGGTTCCTGCTCGGCCGGTCCTACCTCAGCCTGCAGCAATTCCCGGAAGCGGTCTCGGCGCTGCGCAATGCCCTGGACCTTGCCGGGCAGCGGCCGGAGATCGCGGCCGAATATGGCGAGGCGATCATCGCCCTGGCGCAAGGTCGGGTCCCGGAGGAGGCGCGCAACGCCATGAAGCTGGCCCTTATCGGCGACCCGCTGAATGCCCGCGCGCGCTATTACCTGGCGCTGGACCGGGCACAGCAGGGTGACTACCGGGTGGCATTGCAGGGCTGGGCCGACCTGCTTGCGCTGTCGCCGGCGGACGCCCCGTGGCGGGCCTTGGTTGAAACACAGATGGCCCGGGCGGCGGACGAGATCGGGGTGGATCCGGCCGAGATCGTACCCTCGCCGGAGGCATTGGACTTGGCCGAGACGCACGCGGCCCCGGTGGTGGCGCCGGGACTCACGCCCGAGCAGACCGAGGCCATCGCCGACCTGTCCGTCGAGGAGCGGATGGCGATGGTGCGCGACATGGTGGATGGGCTCGCCAGGCGGCTGGAAGACTCGCCGGACGATGCCGATGGCTGGCGCCGGCTGGCGCGTGCGTACGAAGTCCTGGGCGAACCCGACAAGGCGGCAGATGCGCTCGAGCGCGCCAAGGTGGCCGAGGGCTCCTGAGCGTGCCTGCCGGAAGCTCGGTTGTCCTAACGTGACACTTCGGTGTCGCCGTGCGGGCGCTCCGGCGCGGGGCTTGCGTTTTCGCCGTCGGCTTGGAATAAAGCCCGGAAATGATTGTCGGAGCGGTCCCGGGGGGAAACGTCGACCAACCGAATTCCCGGTCCAGGGTCTGCCGACCGCCGGTCAGGCGCATGATCCGTCCGCTATGTCCGGCAAGGCCGTGCGGGTTTCAACGCAAGCACCTAGGGAAGAGGGGTTCTTCTGCCATGACCACGTTCCGTACCATTGACGATCTCGATGTCGCCGGCAAGCGGGTGTTGGTCCGCGCCGACCTCAACGTGCCGATGAAGGGCGGCGTTGTTACCGATACCACCCGCATCGACCGCACTGTTCCCACCCTGCTGGAATTGGCGGACAAGGGCGCCAAGGTGATCATCCTGAGCCATCTGGGCCGGCCCAAGGGCACCAAGAACCTGGACTTCACCTTGAAGCCGGTGGCGGAAGCAGTGGCCAAGGCGTGCGGGCGCCCGGTTGCGTTTGCCACCGACTGCATCGGGCCCGAGGCCAAGGCGGTGGTGGACGCCATGAAGGACGGCGATATCGCCATGTTGGAGAACGTCCGCTTCTATGCCGAGGAGGAGAAGAATGATCAGGGCTTCGCCGAGAAGCTGGCGGAGAACGGCGATATCCTGATCAGCGATGCCTTCAGCTGCGCCCATCGCGCCCACGCGTCGGTGGAAGCGGCTGCCCGGTTGCTGCCCTCGGCGGCCGGCCGCCTGATGCAGGCGGAGGTGGAGGCGCTGGAGAAGGCGCTGGTCCAGCCCGAGCATCCGGTGGCCGCGGTTGTGGGCGGCGCCAAAATCTCCACCAAGCTGGACGTGCTGGGCAACCTCATGGCCAAGGTGGATCAACTGATCATCGGCGGTGCCATGGCCAACACCTTCCTCAACGCCAAGGGTGTCGGCATCGGCAAGTCGCTATGCGAACACGAGATGGCGGATACCGCCCGCAAGATCATGGCGGAAGCGGAAAGCGCCGGCTGCGAGATCGTGCTGCCCACCGACGTGGTGGTGGCGAGCGAGTTCGCCGAAGGCGCGCCGGCCGAGACCGTTCCGGTGGATGCCGTGCCGGCGGACAAGATGATCCTGGACGTCGGTCCGCAATCGGTGAATGACCTCACCAAACGCCTGGAGGGGCTCCGGACCGTGCTGTGGAACGGCCCGCTCGGCGCATTCGAGATCAAGCCGTTCAATGCCGGCACCGATGCCGTGGCCAAGGAAGCGGCCAAGCTTACCAAGGCGGGCAAGCTGCTGACCGTGGCCGGCGGCGGTGACACCGTCTCGGCGTTGGACAAGGCCGGGGTCGGCGACGCCTTCTCCTACGTCTCCACCGCCGGTGGTGCCTTCCTGGAGTGGCTGGAGGGCAAGACTTTGCCGGGTGTCGCGGTGCTGCGGAAGTAGCGGCTGGGGGTCTCCCGGGAACCCGTTCACCATCGTGTCGGGGCCGCCCCACCGGGGCGCGCCCCGGCGGTTTGTTCCGAGGCGCCCGAGGCTTGCCTTGATCGCGGCCGGACCCCACACTTCTAGGCCATGAGTGACAAGTCTCCCGCGACCACTCCGGTCGGCCCTTCCGTCGAAACGGTTCCCGAAGGTGACAACCGGACCCGGCTGGTCTGCCCGGACTGCGGCTATATCGAATACACCAACCCCAAGGTGGTGGTGGGGGCCGTGTGCCTGTGGGGCGACCGTGTCCTGTTGTGCCGACGGGCGATCGATCCTCAACGCGGGCTCTGGACCATTCCCGCGGGCTTCATGGAAGTCGGTGAAACCACGGCGGAAGGAGCGGCGCGGGAAGTTTGGGAGGAAGCGCTGGCCCGGGTCAGCGTGCAGGGACTGATCGGGATCTACGAGATTCCCCGCATCAGTCAGGTGCAGATGTTGTATCGCGCGCGAATGCTCGGGCCTGAATGCGGCGCCGGCGAGGAAAGCCTGGAGGTCGTGCTGGTGCCCTGGGCGGATATCCCGTGGGATGACTTGGCGTTCCCCAGCGTTACCTGGGCGCTGCGGCAGGTGCTTGACGGCGCCGCCGACGGGGCACATGCCGCGGCGGGACGCCCGGACCAGGCTCCCTGGTCCGGCGAGCCGTGGGCGCCGTCCGAGCTCTCCACCGATCGTTAATCGGCCGCTGCCATGCTGTCGGCCATGAGCGCCGCAACCCCACTGTCCGGTCTCTCCCCGGATCGCATCCCGCTGCATCAGGACCCGCGCGGCTATCGGCTGGCGCGGGATGTGCAAATTGCCGCGGCGGCGACCCGCCCAAACTACACCCAGCAGATCGAGCAGGCGATCCAGCAACTGGGCAAGACGCTGGAATCCGGCGTGCCGCTGCGGCGCGACGTGCCGCGCGGCTTCCACCTCAACATCGTCGCCTGAGCAGTCACGAAGGAAGCGTCCGCCAAGCCCACTTCGGAGCCCGGCCTGGGAGCTTGGTCTTTTCCCTTCGAGGCGACAGCGAAGGTCCGTCGGCACTGCCTTTTCACCCCACGCGCATCAGGCAGGTCATGCCCTCTTCATCCGTCGGATTGCGCTTCGCTTCAATCCGATCCGCGGACTCCGATCTCCCCCTGCCTGCAGGCGGATGCCCGACCGAGAACTGGCGGACCGCGCGCTATGAAAAGGCGAACTATTCGTTCGCTATCGCACTGCGCTGAGATGTAGAACTGACGTTCCTGCCTATTCTGAAATAGCGCGCCCCTGAGAACTGGCGATGATAGCTGGAAGCCATCCCTTCGTCTCAAGAACATCCGCTGCCAGCGCGATCTGTCGGCGGGTGAAATGGCGCTTGCGGTCGTTCCAAGCGTAGATGCGCTCGACGACCTCCTCCATCGTCCGGGTCTGTTCGGTCGTGATGACCCAATGCACGGTCGAGAGGAGTTCTAGGCCGAAGGGGGTCTCAAATCCGGAGACGAGATCCGCGACACGATCGAAGCGGGCGTGTGTCTCCGGATGGGTGCGCAGAAACTCGTCGGCATCCTGAACGGCGCCGGGCACAAGCTCCAGCTGCTTGTCGGGAGCGTCGCCCCCGTCCCGATAGCCCGACACGAAGTACCCTTCGATTTCGCGCAGCACATGCGAGAGGTTCTCCGCGTAGGGGCCATAATGGCCCTTGACCACCCGCAGGCGGTCTAGAGAGTCCTCGCCGCTCGCCTTCATGAAATACATGAGCTTGTGCACCTCGAGCAGGGTGACGAACGGGTCCAGCAAGCCGCCGAGGTAGCGATGCATCAGGCCCACCAGCGCTGCCCGACCGGGGGTCATGTTCGGAGCCGTCTGCCGCTTTGCGATCTGCTGAGCTGCAGGTGCGCCGCCCGGCTCGAAGATCACCACACGCACATCGTTGAAGCCGCGCAGGGCCTCCTCGATCCGGGGACGGACCTTCTTCCAGTCCAGGCCGCCGAGGCCGCTCCCGAGCGGCGGGATGGCGATGGAGCGAATGCCCTTCTCGCGGATCACCCGCTCGAGGTCGACCAGACCGGCTTCGATGTCCTCCATCCGGCTCTTGCCGCGCCAGTGCCGCTTGGTGGGGAAGTTGATGATGTAACGCGGGCTGGTGAGCTGATTGGTCTTGGTCACGAACATGCGGCCCGGCTGCACCTCGTCATGCTTGCAGGCGCGGGTATATTCCTCGAAATTCTCGGGGAAGGCGTTCTTGAATTGCAGCGCAATGCCGCGCCCCATTACGCCAACGCAATTCACCGTATTGACGAGGGCGTCGGCATCTTCGGCCAGAATGTCGCCCGTCTTGTATTCGAACATCGGTGCCTCCCTACCCCTAGTAATACCAGTCTGGCTTGATTTCGACATGGGGTTTATGCCCGGCCGCCTGAAGCGCGGCTCTGACTTGCCCGTAAACCTGCTGCGATCCTACACCGATCCGGCTGGCCAGACCCCATGGAAACGACTGTTCTACAAGGAATTCTGCCTGCTTGCCTTCCTTCTTGCCGCGCCAAACCCGGGCCTGAACGGCGTCCCAGTCGATCTCGCCGAGCTGGGCCAGGTCCGCGCGATCCTCGAAGTAGAAGGCTCCTGCGTTCGACAAGGTGAAGGCCCATCGAAGCGCGTTGCCGTCGGCCCATGCCACCGTGTCCGCCAAGTCGGCCTCGAGATGGACGATGGGGCCCTGGCCGCCGCGATAGGTCAGCTCCTCGTGATTCGCGCGCTGGATCAGGTAGAGCATGATCGAGCGAGGGCAGAAGTAGAACGGAACGCACTGGCCGACGAAGAGGTCCGGATGGCTGTCGAGCATCAGGCGGGTTAGCCTGCGCTGCTTGATGTCGCTCATCCCGATCGTGGTGCCCATGGCTTGGCCCGCCGCTTGGCGCCGGACGATCTCGGCATCGCACAACAGACCGCCCTCGGCGATGATCGAGGGCAGCCTGTCCACGTGCACGATGTGATAGATCTTCGGGGCGGCGGGTACTGTCATTGGTTCGGAACATACTGTGCCCTTAGCCACAGCGAAATGCGCCGCCAGATGCGTGGTAACGACAGCGGATTTTTGCACTCCTGTCGGCAGGCCCTGGTCCGGCGGTTCGAGGTCACCGAGCGCGAGGTGCGCATCATATGGGCTCGCGAAACGAGCTCCTGAGGGTCCTGGCTTCCGCAAATGGAGTAGGAACGGTGGCGAACGGCGTTCGCACTTATGTTCCAGAGTGGCGGATGGGGAGGGATTCGAACCCTCGATGGGCGTCTCCACCCATACTCCCTTAGCAGGGGAGCGCCTTCAGCCACTCGGCCACCCATCCGCGTCGGCGGCCTGAAGCCGCCTGCCAGTCCCTTGGTTCTAACGAAGCGGTCTTGTCACTGTCAAACGAAGCCGCAGCCATGCCGCGCCGGCCGGCCCGCCCTCATGCTCCTGTCTCGACCGCGAGGTCCGCGGCAATGACACCGCCGGTCAGGTGTTGGAGTTCGGTAACGGTCGTGCGAAACACGCAATAAGGATGTCCGGCGGCGGCAAACACCGCATCGAACCGCGACAGTCCGGCGTCGATCGCCACCGGCAGCGGCGCCGGAAAGCCGACCGGGGCGACCCCGCCGATGGCGAACCCGGTGGCGGCACGCACCGCCGCCGCGTCGGCCCGGCGAACCCGGCCGCTGAGGCCGAGGGCCGATGGCAGTGCGGCCTCGCGACAGCGCCGGTCGCCGGACACCAGCGCCACCACCGGCCGGTCGTCGACCAGGAAGACCAACGACTTGACGATGGCACCAACATCGATGCCGAGCGCACGTGCGGCCTCCTCGGCACTGCGGGCGGTGGCCGCCAGCGCCACCACCACGGCGCCCGAACCGGCCGCCGCTAGGGCAGCGCGAACCCGCTGCACCGAGGCGTTGTCGAGCGGGTTCATCCCGCTGGTTCCGTTAGGGCTGCGGGCTCTGGCGTGACCAGGGGGCGCATTGCGGCACACAGAGCCCGGTATTCCTCTGCCCGGACCGAGCCGGCGCGCCAGACCAGGGCAATATCGCGAGTGGCGCCGACATCCGACAGCGGCACCGTCGCCAGCCCGGAGCTGCGCGCGGCTTCCATCGCCACCGCCATGTCGGGAAGGAGGGTCACACCGAGCCCCGCCGCGACCATCTGCACCAGCGTGCTCATGCCGGTGGCCTGAAACGCCTCATTGGCGCGGCCGCCGGCGGCGGGGCAGCTTGCGAGCACATGATCCCTGAGACAGTGGCCGTCCTC
Organism: Rhodospirillales bacterium; assembly: GCA_007695045.1. Classification (GTDB taxonomy): domain Bacteria; phylum Pseudomonadota; class Alphaproteobacteria; order Rhodospirillales; family Defluviicoccaceae; genus REEP01. The sequence goes on from REEP01000049.1 coordinate 32,737, forward strand.
CAGCAGCAGCACCGATTCCCGGCCCAGGCGATCGCCGCCGACCTCGGCCTCCGCCGCCAGCGGATGGCCGGCAGGACAAGCCAGAACCAAGCGTTCCCGCCCGAGGATGCACACCTCGAGGTCACCGGTCTCGTACGGCAAGGCGATCAACCCCACGTCCAGCCGCGCTTGATCGATCAGATCGAGAATCTGTCGGGTTTGTGCCTCGCGCAGGTAGAGGGTGAGCCGAGGGAAGCGGACACGCAGCTCCGGCAAGACCCTTGGCAGGAGATAGGGGCCAATGGTGGGGATGGTGCCGAGCCGGATCAGCCGGGTGAACGGCGCCACGCCGGCTGCCGCGGCGTCCATCAGATCCTCGGCACCGCGGAGCAAGGCCCGCGCCCGGGGCAGAATCTCCTCGCCCACCGGGGTGAGCCTGGCCGGTTGACGCGAGCGGTCGATCAGCGCCGTGCCCAGCAAGGTTTCCAGTTCGCGAATCCCGGCGCTCAGGGTGGACTGGGTGACCGCGCAAGTTTCCGCTGCCCGCCGGAAGTGACCTTCCTCGGCGACCGCCACCAGGTAACGCAGTTGGCGCAGGGTGGGCAGTATCTTCATCGCGGCCATCGATCCGTCGGCGCCAGTATTGCGCTCCGGGTCGGTCGGTCACAAGGCCCGAAACCGACCTGCGGACGCTTGGCGATCCTGCGCCAGGGTGCCTGCGATACCGTTTCCCGCAGGGGTCCGGCGCCCGGCCATCGGGACAGGCCCGAGCGTCGGCCGTCAACACCGTTGCCACCGCTGCGCCGAGCCGATAAGCCCCGTCACGCGGCCGGCGGCCACGCCCGGAAGCCGCCGTCCAGCCGGGTGGAGCAGACGCGATGTCGGGAGAGGCGATCTACGTTCTAAGCGTGCTCGGTATCGCCGTCGTGCTGTTCGCGAGCGATCGCATCCGGCTGGACGTGGTCGCATTGATGGTGGTGCTGGCCCTCGTTCTCGGCGGCGTCATCACCCTTGACGAGGCCTTGGCCGGCTTCAGCGATCCGGTGGTCCTGATGATCGCCGCCCTGTTCGTGGTGGGGGAGGCCCTTGCCACCACCGGTATCGCCTTCTCCCTGGGCGACTGGCTGATGCGGGTGGGCGGCGCAAGCCAGACGCGGCTGCTCGCCCTGCTGATGGCGACGGTGGCCGGCATCGGCGCGTTCATGAGTTCCACCGGCATCGTCGCCATCTTCATCCCCATCGTCCTGCGAATCTGCCGCAAGACCGGGTTCAGCCGGTCGCGGCTGATGATGCCGTTGGCGTTCGCAGCGTTGATCAGCGGCATGATGACCCTGATCGCCACCCCGCCCAACCTGGTCGTCAATGCCGAGTTGCGCCGGGCCGGGCTGGAGCCGTTCGGCTTTTTCGACTTCACGCCGATCGGCGTGGCGGTCGTGGTGGTGGGGATTGCCTTCATGCTGGCGGTGGGGATGCGGCTGCTGCCGGAAGACGGTGGTGGCGAACGACGGCTCAGGGGCCGGTCGCTGGCGGAACTGGCGGCACCGTATGGACTGGCCGACCGCGTGTACCGGCTCAGGATCGGCACCGATTCGGCGATGGTGGGGCAGCCGCTGGCAGCCTTGAAATTGCGGACCCTGTTCGGTGTCAATGTGGTGGGCGTGGAGCGGCCGGGTCGGTTCGGGCGGCAGATCATGCCGGCGCTGCCGCAAACGCGCTTCCTGACCGGGGATATCATCTACGCCGTCGCCGGCCGCGAGCCGGCCGCCAACTTCATCGAAAAACAGGATCTCGCGCCGCTCTCGATCGACGACGACCTGCGCCGCGATGTCTGGCAGGAGCTCGGCCTTGCCGAGGTGCTGATCCCGCCCGATTCGAAGCTGATCGGCCTCAACCTGGAGGAGGCGGAATTCCGTTCCCGCTACCACGTCAGCGTCCTTGGTATCCAGCGCAAGGGCAAGCCGGTCCCGGGCAGCCTGGTGGGCGAGCCCCTGCAGTTCGGCGACGTGCTGCTGGTCAGCGGCGGCTGGAAGGACATCCGCGCGCTTCAGGCCGACCGCAGCGAGTTCCTGGTGCTCAATGTGCCGGAAGAGATGAAGGACGTGGCGCCAGCGCGGCGGCAGGCACCGGCCGCCATGGCCATTGTGGCCCTCATGATCCTGGCGATGACCCTGGAGCTGGTGCCCAACGTGGTGGCGGTGATGATGGCGGCCCTGGCCTTGGTCGCTATCCGCTCGGTTACGATGGACGGTGCCTACAGGGTGATCAACTGGCCGAGCCTGGTGCTGATCGCAGGCATGCTGCCGCTGGCCACGGCGCTCAGCAAAACCGGCGCCACCGCTCTGATCGCCGATGGCCTGGTCGGCTCGATCGGCGGATTCGGACCGTATGCGATGATGGCGGGGCTGTTCATCATCACTGCGGTGGTGGGGCTGTTCGTGTCCAACACGGCCACCGCCGTGCTGATCGCGCCCATCGCGATCGCAGCCGCCATGGACATGAACGTGTCGCCGCACGCGTTCGCCATGACCGTCGCGATCGCCGCGTCGGCGGCGTTCATGACCCCGGTATCGACGCCGGTGAACACCCTGGTCGTGGCGCCGGGCAACTACCGGTTCATCGATTTCGTCAAGGCCGGTGTCCCGATGACCATTCTGGTCGGCGCGGTCACGCTGTTCCTGCTGCCTCTGCTGTTTCCCCTGTGATCGGTCACGAGCACCTGCACCGGCTCGCCGGCCACACTTGTCGCATTTTCGCAACAGATCGCGGCGTTCATTGCGCCAAGCGTGATCGCCCATGGTATTTCCAGGCGAATGTCATAAGCTTGATCATGATGGTTTTGATGCCGTCCAGGGCATGGAAGCCACACAGGGGTCATCGTCGGCGATACGGTTCCGCCACGTCCAACAAGTGAATCAAGTGAAGGAGAGGGTCTCATGAAGCGTTTTCTTGTCGCGCTGCCTGTTGCGGCACTTGCCTGGTCCCCGGCACTGGCTCAGGAAGTTCCGCCATACAATCCCGATCCCGGTCCGGTTGCCGGCAATTGGGAGTGGACTCTGACCGGCAGCGGCTTGTCGTCGAAGGAGTTTGACAACAACAACTTCGGGTTCACCACCAGCATTGGCTACTTCTGGACCAAGAACATCTTGTTCTCGTTCCGGCAATCCATTGCCTTCAGTGTCGGCAGCGACGTTCGCGATACGTGGGCCGGCTCCTCGCGTGTGGCCGCCGACTACCAGTTCGACTTCGGCCGGTGGCAGCCGTTCATCGGCGTCAATCTCGGCGGCGTGTACGGCAAGGACGTCCGCGGCACCGGCTCGGCCGGGCCTGAGGCTGGCCTGAAGTACTACGTCAACGAATCGACGTTCGCCTTCGGCATGGCCGAATACCAGATTTCCTTCCGTGACGGCATCGATGAAGGTGTCCTGGTGTATTCCGTCGGTCTCGGCGTGAACTTCTGATCGGAGATGGCTAGGCAGGATTGTCCTGACCGTTTCAAGAGGGTCGAGGCAATCGCAGCGACGATCGGAGCCTGATTATGGGAGGGATTGGTATGAAGTGGCTTTTTACCGCCGCAGTCGCCGCCGTGGTGGCTGTCGGCCTTTCGGCCTGCGAGACTCGGCCGCTGGATGAGGCGCGCGCGATGGCGCCGTCCGGCACCGAGTTCGATCGGGCGCTTGGCGACAATTATGTTGCATTGTCCCAGGTGGAGTATCTTTCCGGGGATCGGCGCGACGGCGGCGCCTATGCCATGCGGGCGCAGATGGTCCGCCAGGGGCAGACGGTGTTGCCGGAGACCGTGGAGCAACGGGCCTTCATCACCGATGAGGAAGCGCCGGATCTGATGGCCGGACGCTCCCGAATGATGGCCGCCTTCGATCAGGGCGGGCGGACCTCGGCTCCGCGCGACGCGGCCAATGCCCAGGCCCTGTTCGACTGCTGGCAGGAGCAGACCGCCGAAGGCATTCAGCCGGACCACATCGCGGCGTGCCGTGACGGGTTCTTCCTGGCGCTGGAGAAAGTGGAGGCGAGCCTGATGCCGGCTGCCTTCCTTGTTTTCTTCGACTTCGACCGGGCCGTCTTGACGCCGGAAGGTCGCCAGATCGTGCAGTCTGCGGCCTCGGCCGCGCAGCAGCGGCCGTTCGTGCGGGTCGTTGCCACCGGCCACACCGATACGTCGGGTTCGGCCGCGTACAACCTGGGGCTTTCGCAGCGGCGCGCCGATGCGGTGCGGTCTTACCTGGTGTCGCTCGGCATCCCCGCGGATCAGATCGAAACCCGGGCGCTCGGCCAGACCCAGCCGCTGGTGCCGACCGGTGACGGCGTGCGCGAGCCGCAGAACCGTCGTGTGGAGATTGATATCCAGCGTTAATCCGCGGACACGGCGGAACGAGACGGGGCGCCGCCTATGTGCGGCGCCCTTTTCCGTTGCCGCGTCGGCGCTTGGCCGGTCGCGCGGGGCGGGAACCGCCCTTGTCAAAGCCACCGCTCGGAGTGGGCGCCATCCCCGGCCGATCCAGGCCCAGTTGCTGCGCTTCCAGGCGGCGGATCTCGTCACGCAGCCGCGCCGCTTCCTCGAACTCCAGGTCGGCGGCGGCGGCGCGCATTCGTTTCTCCAACTCGGCAAGGTCCGCCGGGCCGTCCTCGCGCAGGCCCGTGGCCACGGTCACATGGTCGGCCCGTTCATAGACACTGTCCAGGACGTCGCCGATGCGCTTGCGGATGGATGCCGGGGTGATGCCGTGCGCGGCGTTGTAGGCCTGCTGCTTGTCCCGCCGCCGGTTGGTCTCCTCGATGGCGTAGGTCAGTGAATCGGTCATGCGATCGGCATACAGCAGCACCTTGCCGTCGACATTGCGGGCGGCTCGGCCGATGGTCTGGATCAGGCTGGTGCGCGAGCGCAGGTAGCCCTCCTTGTCCGCATCCAGGATGGCCACCAGGGCACACTCGGGGATGTCCAAACCTTCCCGCAACAGGTTGATGCCCACCAGAACATCGAAGGCGCCGAGCCTGAGATCGCGGATGATCTCAATCCGTTCCAGGGTATCGATATCCGAGTGCATGTAGCGGACCCGCAGGCCCTGCTCATGCAGATATTCAGTCAGGTCTTCGGCCATGCGCTTGGTCAGGGTGGTGACCAGCGCCCGATAGCCCTTGGCCGCCGCGGCCTTGGCCTCCGCCAGAACGTCGTCGACCTGATGCTCCACCGGCCGCACGAAGCAAGGCGGATCGATTAGCCCGGTAGGGCGCACCACCTGTTCGACGATCACCCCGCCGGTTCGCTCCAGTTCCCAGGTGCTCGGGGTGGCGGAGACGAACAGGGTCTGCGGGCGCATCGCCTCCCACTCCTGGAACTTGAGCGGGCGGTTGTCGATGCACGACGGCAGCCGGAAGCCGAACTCGGCCAGAGTGGACTTGCGGTTGTAGTCGCCCCGGTACATGCCGTTGAGCTGCGGCACCGTGACGTGGCTTTCATCGACGATCAGCAGCGCATTCTCCGGCAGGTACTCGAACAGGGTCGGCGGCGGCTCCCCGGCCCGCCGGCCGGTGAGGTAGCGGGAGTAGTTCTCGATGCCGTTGCACATGCCGGCGGTCTCCAGCATCTCCAGGTCGAGCCGGGTGCGTTCCTCCAGACGCTGCGCTTCCAGAAGCTTGCCCTGGCTCCGGAACTCCTCCAGGCGCTCGGTCAGCTCCGCCTTGATGCGCGGGATCGCCTGCTGCAGGGTCGGCCGCGGCGTCACGTAATGACTGTTGGGGTAGACGGTGATCCCGGTGAGCGCCGCCGACTTCTCGCCGGTGAGGGGATCGACCTCCCAGATGCCGTCGATCTCGTCCCCGAACAGCGAAATGCGCCAGGCGGCGTCCTCGTAGTGGGAGGGAAAGATTTCCACCACGTCGCCGCGGACCCGCACCGCGCCGCGGACGAAGTTGGCATCGTTGCGTCGGTATTGCAGTTCAATCAGCCGCTTCAACAGGGCGGTGCGGTCGATCCGTTGCCCGGCCTGGAGCTGGAGCACCATCTCCGCATAGGTTTCCACCGCACCGATGCCATAGATGCAGGAGACCGAGGCGACGATGATGACGTCGTTGCGCTCCAGCAGCGCCCGGGTGGCGCTGTGGCGCATGCGGTCGATCTGCTCGTTGATGGAGGCGTCTTTTTCGATGTAGGTGTCGGTGCGGGGGACGTAGGCTTCCGGCTGATAGTAGTCGTAGTAGGAAACGAAGTACTCCACGGCATTATCCGGAAAGAACGCCTTCATCTCGCCGTAAAGCTGCGCGGCCAGGGTCTTGTTCGGGGCCAGGATCAGCGCCGGTCGCTGGACGTTCTGGATGACCTGGGCCACGGTGAACGTCTTGCCGGAACCGGTGACGCCCAGAAGAACTTGGTCGCGCGCACCGGCCAGCACGCCTTCGGTGAGCTCGGCGATGGCCTGCGGCTGGTCACCCGCGGGGGCGAACTCGGAGACGAGTTGGAACCGACGCGTCGCCGGCACCGCCGGCCGCTTCTCCGGGACGAACAAAACGGGACTGGCATCAACGCTGAACACGTCCTCATGTATAGGCAGGAATGGGCCACGAGACCAGCGCCTCACCGGCACCCCACCGGCACCCCACCGGCACCCCACCGGCACCCCACCGGCACCCCACCGGCACCATTGTGTCGGCACCATCTCCTTCAGCACCACGCGGTCGCCGGGCGCCGCGGCCTGCCAAGCGCTCCGGGCCTTCATCCGGGCCTTCATCCGGGCCTTCATCCGGGCCTTCATAAAGACTACGGCCGTCCTGGCACGCCATCCCGAACCGGGCCGGTCAGATGGTCGCGAACCCGGACCTCTCCCGTATCCCCGACGATATCCCAGCCCGGCCTTGCCCATGGGGGCATCCCGGGCCTATATTGCGGGTGTCGGGTGACCGACTATGGCGATAAACGCTGTTCGGAATAAGCGTAGCGGACCCGGGGGCAGTACCCGGCGCCTCCACCAACTTTCTGAACCCGCCGTGGCGGGCCTCATGGGGGCGAACCAGGATCGACGCGCGTGGTAAAGGTGCAGTTTTCGCCCGGCATGGTACCGCCGTTATCGGGCCAATCTGATAGATGCCAACGACAATGAGGCATATGCTCTGGCCGCTTAAGGCTTGAGCGGGGTTCGGGAGGCACCTGGCAACAGAAGCCTCCCACCCGGCCCCGAGACGCCGGAGAGCAGCCGCGATCAACCGCCAGCAAGGCCCGGTGACGGATGACGACGGACGCGCTTCCCTACGAACACTGGATCGACGAGGCCCTTCGGGTCGTCATCCGCCGCGCCCTGGCGCACATGGCCGAACACGGCCTGCCCGGCACCCATCACTTCTATCTCACCTTTCGCACCGATGCGGAGGGGGTGGTGCTGTCGCCGCGCCTCCGCGCCCAGCACAAGGAGGAGATGACGGTCGTCATCCAGCACCAGTTCTGGGATCCCGTGGTCGATGACGAGGCACTGTCCATCACCCTCAAGTTCGGTGGCCGCAAGGAACGGTTGCGCATGCCCTTCGCGGCGTTGACTGCGTTCGCGGACCCTTCCGTCAACTTCGGCCTGCAGTTCCGCAAACCCGCGTCCGACGAACCGACGGCTGACGAGGCGTCGCTGCCCCCACCGGACGCGCCGGCGGAGGCCGACCGCGGCTCCGGGGAAGTCATCGCCCTCGACACCTTCCGCAAGAAGTAACACGCTGGCGACGCGGCGGCCCGCCTGCTAAAAGCCGATCCTGGCCAAGACGTGCTCATACAGACGCTTGCGAGGGATGGCTCATGAACGATTACGTGCATCACGACATGTTTCCGCTGGGGGCAGACACCACCCCCTACAAGTGCCTGACCGCCGATTACGTCAGCGTCGGGCAGTTCGAGGGGCGGGACGTCCTCAAGGTGGATCCGGAAGCGTTGGTGTTGCTGGCCGACCAGGCCATGCGGGATTGCCAGCACCTGTTGCGCCCCGGTCATCTGGCCCAGCTGCGCCGCATCATCGATGACCCGGAAGCCTCCGCCAACGACCGCTTCGTCGCGCTCGAGCTCCTGAAGAACGCCAACATTTCGGCCGCCGGCCTCCTGCCGATGTGTCAGGATACCGGCACCGCCATCGTCATGGGCAAGAAGGGCCAGGACGTCTGGACGGGCGGCAATGACGAGGCGGCGCTGTCCCAGGGTATCCTCAAGGCATACCTGGAGACCAACCTGCGCTATTCGCAGGTGTCCGCCGTCGACATGTACAACGAGACCAATACGGGCAACAACCTGCCGGCGCAGATCGATATCTACGCCGACAAGGGCGGCGCCTACAAGTTCATGTTCATGGCCAAGGGTGGCGGCTCCGCCAACAAGACGTTCCTGTATCAGGAGACGAAGGCCCTCTTGAACCCCACCAGGCTCCGCGCCTTCCTGGATGAGAAGATCCGCACCCTCGGAACCGCCGCCTGCCCGCCCTACCACCTCGCCATCGTCATCGGCGGCACCTCGGCGGAGCTCACCTTGAAGACCGTCAAGCTTGCCTCGGCCCGCTACCTGGATGCGCTGCCCACGTCGGGCGGCGATTACGGCCAAGCGTTCCGCGATGTCGCCATGGAGGCGGAGGTGCTGAAGATGACCCAGGACATGGGCATCGGCGCCCAGTTCGGCGGCAAGTACTTCTGCCACGACGTGCGGGTGATCCGACTGCCCCGGCACGGCGCTTCCTGCCCTGTCGGCATCGGCGTCTCCTGCTCCGCCGACCGCCAGATCCTGGCCAAGATCACCCGGGACGGCGTGTTCCTGGAGCAGCTGGAGGCCGATCCCGCCAAGTACCTGCCGGACGTCGCGCAGTCGGACCTGTCCGCCGACGTGGTCAGCATCGACCTGACCCGGCCGATGGCGGAGATCCGAGCCACCCTCAGCCGGTATCCGATCCGCACCCGGCTGTCGCTGTCCGGGCCGATGATCGTGGCCCGGGACATCGCCCATGCCAAGCTGAAGGAACAGCTCGACCGGGGCGAGGACCTGCCGCAGTACTTCAAGGACCTCTGCGTCTATTACGCCGGCCCGGCCAAGACGCCGGAGGGTATGCCGTCCGGTTCGTTCGGGCCCACCACCGCCGGGCGCATGGACGCCTACGTCGATCAGTTCCAGGCCGCCGGCGGCAGCATGGTGATGCTGGCCAAGGGCAACCGCTCTCAGCAGGTGACCGCGGCCTGCCACAAGCACGGCGGTTTCTATCTCGGCTCCATCGGCGGGCCGGCGGCGCGCCTGGCCCAGGACTGCATCCGCAAGGTGGAGTGCGTGGCCTTCCCGGAACTGGGGATGGAGGCGATCTGGCGGATCGAGGTGGAGGATTTCCCGGCGTTCATCGTCGTCGACGACAAGGGCAACGATTTCTTCGCCGAGTTCCTCAAGCCCAAGGCCGCCTGAGCCACGGTCCCGCGGCCGACGGGTGCCGCCGGCGCGGTATGGGGCGGCGCGGCTGACGGACGGGCCGGCCACCGCCCCGCTCACCCTCATCCTGGCCCACGGTGCCGGTGCGCCCATGGACAGCCCGTTCATGACGGCGCTGGCGGCGGGGATCGCCCGGCATGGCGTCCGGGTGGTGCGATTCGAGTTTCCCTACATGGCGGCCGTGCGCCGGGACGGCCGCCGCCGCCCGCCGGATCGGGCCCCGGTACTGCTGGACGCCTGGAAAGGGGTGGTGGCGGACGTCTCCGCCGCGGCCGATCCCGGCGCTGTCGCCATCGGCGGCAAGTCGCTCGGCGGGCGCATCGCCAGCATGGCGGCGGATGATCTGGGCGTTCTGGCCTGCGTCTGCTTCGGCTACCCGTTCCACCCGCCCGGCCGGCCGGAAAACACCCGAACAGCGCATCTGGCGACACTCTGCACCCCCACCCTGATTCTCCAGGGAACCCGCGACCCGTTCGGCACTCCCGAGGAAGTGGCGGGCTACACCCTGTCCGCCGCGGTGCGGCTCCACTGGCTCGAAGCCGGCGATCACGGCTTCGCCACGCCCGCCCGCCATCCGCGCACGAGCGAGGACAACATGACCGAGGCGATCGCGGCGGCCGCAGCCTTCCTGGCCACGACCCGTCGGCCGTAGGGCGCCTTGAAGCGACGCGCGATCCGACGCATGACCGGCGCAGGCCGGGAAAGACGACGGCACGGCGATGGATGATCCGGCTGCATCCTGGCCAGAGACAACTTTCTGAGGCAACACTCTGAGACAACCTTCTTGACCGGCGTATTGCCTCAATCGACAATCTGCCGCATCAACGGTGGTCGCGGTCTGGTGCGGTGTTGGATGAGCGGAGGCTGATCTGGCATGGCGCGGAGCCGGCCCGGTTGTGTCGGTCCGTCCGACCAACCCGTCCATCCAAAACATGAAGGGTACAGGGGCTCGACCGATGCCTGAGACCAGGACACTGCTGCTGCTGCCGGGAGACGGCATCGGGCCGGAAGTGATGGCGGAGGTCCGCCGCGTCATCGACTGGCTCGCCCGGCGCCGCAACCTTGAGTTTGACCTGAGCGAAGGTCTTGTGGGTGGTGCCGCCATCGACGCTCACGGAACGCCCCTCGCAGATGCCACCATGGTAGAGGCATTGGCCGCCGATGCCGTGCTGTTGGGAGCGGTTGGCGGCCCCAAGTGGGACGACCTGCCGTTCGCGATCAAGCCGGAACGGGGCCTGCTCCGGCTCCGCAAGGAGATGGCCCTGTTCGCCAACCTGCGGCCGGCGATGGTGTTCCCAGCCCTGATCGGGGCCTCCACGCTGAGGCCTGAGGTGGTGTCGGGGCTCGACATCCTGATCGTGCGGGAACTCACGGGGGGCGTCTATTTCGGCGAACCCAAGGGCATCGAGACCTTGCCGGACGGCAGCCGCCGCGGCGTCAACACCCAGGTCTATACCACCGAGGAGATCCGCCGGGTCGCCCGGGTGGCATTCGAACTGGCCGGTCGCCGTCGCGGCCACGTGTGCTCAGTGGACAAGGCCAACGTCATGGAGAGCGGCGTGCTCTGGCGGGAGGAGGTGCAGCGTCTGCACGACGAGGTATTCCCGGACGTGACGCTCACCCACATGTACGCCGACAACTGCGCCATGCAGCTGGTGCGTCATCCATCTCAGTTCGATGTCATCGTGACCGACAACCTGTTCGGCGACATGCTGTCGGACGAGGCCGCGATGCTCACCGGGTCTCTCGGCATGCTGCCATCGGCCTCGCTGGGGGCTGCCGATGCGTCGGGGCGCCGCCGGGCGCTGTACGAACCGGTGCACGGCAGCGCTCCGGATATCGCCGGCAAGGGGCTCGCCAACCCGCTGGCCATGCTGCTCAGTTTCGCCATGTGCCTGCGCTACTCGTTCGCTTTGGCTGCCGAGGCAGAGTTGCTCGAAGCGGCCGTGGCGAGCGTGCTGGACGGCGGCCTGCGGACCGCTGACATCATGGAAAACGGGAAGGCCCGGGTGTCCACCCGGGTGATGGGGGAAGCGGTCACGGCCGCGCTCGGCAAGCTGGCATAAGCCAGTGAGGGGGGGTGAGGTCGGCAATCCGGCTCCCCCAACGGACGACGGCGGCTCCCGCGGGAGCCGCCGTGGCATGATCTTCCGATCTCGGGCGTTTTGCCCGGCCCATGAGCCGGTCGTCAGCCCATGCGCAAAGCGCCATCGACACGGATGACGTCGCCATTGAGATACACATTATCGCAGATGTGCATCACCAGCTTGGCGTATTCGTTCGGATCGCCCAGGCGCGGCGGGAACGGCACGGTGGCCGCCAGCGACTTCTGCACCTCGTCCGGCAGGCCGGCCATCATCGGCGTGCCGAAGATGCCGGGCGCGATGCAAACCACGCGCACGCCGGTCTTTGAGAACTCACGTGCCGCCGGCAGGGTGAGCGCCACCACGCCGCCCTTGGAAGAGGCGTAGGCCGCCTGGCCCACCTGACCCTCGAACGCGGCAATGGAAGCGGTGTTGATGATCACCCCGCGCTCGCCGGTGGCCATCGGCTCCGCCTCCAGCATGTCGGCCGCAGCCAAGCGCATCACATTGAAGGTGCCGACCAGGTTGACCTGGACCACCTTGTTGTACTGCGCCAGTGGGTGCGGTCCCTTCTTGCCGACGATCTTGATCGGCGGAGCCACGCCGGCGCACTGCACGACGATGCGCGCGACGCCGTGTGCTTCCTTGGCCTTGGCGATGGCCGCCTGGGTGGAAGCATCGTCGGCCACGTCGCAGATGCAGGCGATGCCGCCGATGTCGCCGGCGACGCGGCTGGCGGCCTCTTCGGCCATGTCGAACACGGCGACCTTGGCGCCGGCCGCTGCCAGTGCCCGTGCCGTGGCTTCACCGAGGCCGGAGCCGCCGCCGGTGATGATTGCCCCTAGTCCGTTTACGTCCATAACGTTTCCCCTTGTACTCCCCTGGAATGGTCGATCGAACATCGACGGGAAAGCGCCACCACCCGAAGCCCCGTCCTGAGGCGACGTCCACAGGACGGGACGGGATGGATGACGGACGACACCGAGTGGGCTCCGCTGCTGGAGCCCCAAGACCCCGTCCGCACGCGATCGTGGTTCAGGTCAGCCGCTCGATGGCCACCGCCGTGGCCTCGCCGCCACCGATGCAGAGCCCGGCGACGCCGGTCTTCTGATCGTGCTTCTGCAGGGCGTTCAGCAGGGTGACGATGATGCGGGCGCCGGACGCGCCGATGGGATGGCCGAGGGCGCAGGCGCCGCCGTGCACATTGACCTTGTCGTGAGGGATGTCGATGTCCCGCATCGCCGCCATGGTCACGACAGCGAACGCCTCATTGACCTCCCACAGGTCCACGTCCTTGTTGGTCCAGCCGGACTTCTCCAGCACCTTGCGGATGGCGCCGACGGGAGCGGTGGTGAACAGGTTCGGCTCCTGGGCGTGGGTGGCGTGGGCGTGGATCACCGCGAGCGGCGTGATCCCCCGCTTCTCCGCTTCGGAGCGGCGCATCAGAACCAGGGCCGAGGCGCCATCGGAAATCTTGCTGGAGGTCGCCGGCGTGACGGTGCCGTTCTTGCGGAAGGCCGGGCGCAGCGTCGGGATTTTGTCGACGCTGAGTTCGAACGGCGCCTGGTCCTTGTCCACCAGCCGGTCGCCTTTGCGCTGCTTCACCAGCACCGGCGCGATCTCGGCATCGAAGGTGCCGTCATTGTTCGCCTTCTGGGCGCGGTTGACGGATTCGATGGCGAAGGAATCCTGGGATTCCCGGGTGAACTGGTACATCTCCGCGCACTCTTCCGCGAAGGTACCCATGGCGCGGCCCTCTTCGTACGCATCCTCCAGGCCGTCGTAGAACATGTGGTCCTTCAGCGTGTCGCCATGCCCGAGGCGATAGCCGGTGCGCCCCTTCAGGACCATGTACGGCGCGTTGGACATGCTCTCCATGCCGCCGGCCACGACGATGTCGTGGGAGCCGACCAGGATGTTATCATGGCCGAACATGGCCGCCTTCATCGCCGAACCGCACATCTTGGTGAGGGTGGTGGCGCCGACGTGCCAGGGGATGCCGCCGAAGTGTCCGGCTTGGCGGGCCGGGGCTTGCTTGAGGCCGGCCATCAGGCAGCAACCCATGATCACTTCCCCGATGTCGTCCGGGGAAACCTTGGCCCGTTCCAGGGCCATCTTGATCGCGGCACCGCCGAGATGGGTGGCGGTGATATCCTTGAAATCGCCGAGCATGCTGCCCATCGGCGTCCGAGCCGCGCCGACGATGACTACGGGGTCTGACGGTAGCGCCATGTCTCTCTCCCTTCGTGTGATTTGACCTTAATGAACATCCGGTTATGCCGGGCTGACGGGTTTGGCGGAGACACCCTTGATGCGCCGCGATCTCCCGACGTCGCCTTTGCCCGAGCCGAGTAGCACCGGCCGCTCCCACCGGCCGGCCGATGACGGACGCGCCCCCCGAAACAGGACGACCCGTCCCGCCGCGATACGCGCGAGCCGGCATGTTAGGCGGTTCGCCGCCGCCCTGCAACTCCCGCGGCGACACCCTCGCGTGGCCCGGATGCAGCGAAGCGCAATCCGGGATTCCCTTCGGATGGAGCACAGCGCAATCCGGGATCCGTGGGTGTTCCGCCTGACCACGAGCGCATCATCCCCCGGGCCCCGGATTTCGCTTCACGCAGTCCAGGCGACCCTTGCTTGACTTGGCCCTTAGGTACGGATACCGTCCGTACACTTAACCCAAGTAA
>REEP01000075.1 GCA_007695045.1 Rhodospirillales bacterium
CGCCCCGACCGGGAGCACGCCCCGACCTGGATCATGCCCCGACCTGGATCACCATCGCTCACGCATGCGCGAGCGATCTGGCCGCGTGCCGCCCGGCGTGCCACTTCGGTTGAAGCCGCGTCCGTCAACCGGGGAAGAGGGATCGCCATGAACATCCGCCGCCGCACCGCTCGGACAGCCCTGATCCTGATCGCCGTCGTGCTCACTGCCGGCTTCGGCGGCATGGCGAGCCGGTTCGCGCCCGACGCGGACCCGTGGCCGCGCTGGCAGACGTACGATCCGACCTCCACCGACCGCATCGACCATGCGCCTTGGAACCGGCTGCTCGACCGGTATCGCAGCGTCGATGACGACGGCATCGCCCGCTTCGCCTATGCCGGCGTCAGCACCGAGGATCGCCGCGCCCTGGATGCCTATGTGGACTCGCTGGCCGCCACCCCGGTGGATAGCCTGAGCCGCCCGGAACAGCTCGCCTACTGGATCAACCTCTACAACGCCCTCACCGTGCAGCTGGTGCTGACGCACTGGCCGGTGGACAGCATCCGCGACATCGACATCTCGCCGGGTCTGTTCAGTCGCGGGCCGTGGGACGCCAAGCTGGTCACGGTGGCAGGTGAGAACCTCAGCCTCAACGACATCGAACACCGCATACTGCGGCCGATCTGGCGCGATCCGCGCATCCACTACGCGGTCAACTGTGCCGCCATCGGCTGCCCCAATCTGCAAGGGGAGGCGTTCACCGCCGCCAATACCTTCGATCTGTTCGACCGGGCCGCCCGCGACTTCGTCAACCACCCGCGCGGCGTCCGTCTGGAGGGCGACCGGCTGATCGTCTCCAGCATCTACGCTTGGTTCCGGGAGGATTTCGGCGACTCCGCCGCGGGCGTGCTTGATCACCTCCGCGCCCACGCCGACCCGGCCCTGGCAGCGCTGCTGGCCGGGCGCACCACCATTGACGACCACGCCTACGACTGGAGCATCAACGCCGCGTCGCCACGGTGACGGTTACGGTAACAACCGGGCACGAGGCGGGCGGTTCAGGCCCGAGGCGCTGGCGGGGCGCCCGGTTCGGTGTCCGTCCACGCCACCGGAAACCCGAAGCCGGCAAGCTCTTCGGCGATCATGGCCGCCAGCGTCGGTACCGCCGCCGCCAGCCGCGGTGACAACTCCAGGGTGGTGGACAGGTCTTCCGGGACGATGCCGATCAGGCTGAGGTGGGCCGGCTCGGCGTCGATCAGTTTCAAGGCTGCCAGCACCTCGGACAGGCCCAGCTGATGCGGCGAGATGCGGGTGCGGAACAGCGCCGGCACCGCCTCCCCGCGCAGGCGGACGATGCTGCCTGGCGGCCGCTCGCTCCGGATCGCGTCCACGATGATCACGTGGCTGCGCCCGGCCAGGACGTCCAGAAGGTCCATGCCGGCGGTGCCGCCGTCCAGGACTTCCACCGTATCCGGCACTTGGTATCCCGCCTGAAACGCTTCCACGGCGCGCACCCCGATGCCCTCGTCAGAGAGGAGAATGTTGCCAACCCCCAGCACCAGGATTGGCCGTGTGGCACTTCCGGGCGACCAAGCCTCATCGTCGGTGGGAATCGACGGGCGCCCGGCTGCGGGCGCTTCGGCACCGCCCCGGTCGCGCCCGTCGTCCCTCCCCCTGCCGGTCACAAGGCTTTCACCCGGACGATCTCCTGCTGCTCGGTGTCCACCATGTGGATGGCGCACGCCAAGCACGGATCGAACGAGTGCACGGTGCGGATCACCTCAAGCGGCTTGGTGGGATCGGCCACCGGGTTGCCCACCAGCGATGCTTCGTAAGGACCCGGCGCATCGTTGTCGTCCCGTGGGCCGGCGTTCCAGGTGCTCGGCACCACCGCCTGGTAATTGGCCAGCCGGCCGTTCCGGATCACCGCCCAATGCGACAGCACCCCGCGCGGCGCTTCATGGAAGCCGACGCCCCGGATCTCGCCGCGTGGGAACATCGGCCGGTTGAAGGTGGCATAATCGCCGCTGGCGATGTTGTTCATCAGCCGGGTCCACTGATCGGCCATGGTCTCGTACAGGACGGCGCAGCGCACCGCCCGGGCGGCGTGGCGGCCGATAGTGGAGTGCAGCGCGGCCAGCGGAATCTCGGCTCCCGCCACCTGTCCGGCCAAATTCAGCGCCTGGTTCAGGTAGCGGGTGGTCGGCTCGTGGCCGGCCGCCACCATGGCCAGGACGTTGGCCAGCGGCCCCACCTGGGCGCGCTCGCCATAGAACGTCGGCGCCTTCACCCAGGAATACTTGCCGTCGTCGTTGAAGCCATTGTAGCCCGGATTGGTCTCTCCCTGATACGGGTGCAGCGCCCCCTGATCGCCGGTATACCAGGCGTGCTTGACGCTCTCCTGCACCCCGTCCTCGAAGTAGGCGTCGTGGTAGCTCGTGATCGGCTTCAAGGTGGCCGGATCGCCGCCGGTGATGTACCCGCCCGGCAAGGCGAATTCGCTGCCGCGCGTATCCAGCGGCATGTCCGGCACCGACAGGTAGTTGGTGACGCCGGCGCCGTACTGGGTCCAGTCGGCGTAAAGGGCGCCGATCGCCGCCACGTCCACCAGGTAAACCTTGGTGACGAAGTCGCCCAACTCGTCGATGGTCGCCTTGACCCGGCTCAGGCGTTCCAGCGTCAGGGTGGACTGGCTGTCCGGGTTGATGGGGTTGGCGACCCCGCCCACCGCCAGGTTCTGGATATGCGGCGTCTTCGATCCCAGGATGGCGACGATGGTGTTGGCCCGCCGCTGGTAATCCAGCGCCTGCATGTAGTGCACCGCCGCCATCAGGTTGACCTCCGGCGGCAACTTCATGGCCGGATGCCCCCAGTAGCCGCTGCCGAACACACCGAGCTGGCCGGAGTCCACAAACGCCTTCAGCCGCCCCTGCACTTGGGCGAATTCGTGCTCGCTGTTGCGATGCCAGTCGGACAGGCTCTGCGCCAGTCGCGCCGCTTCCCGCGGATCGGCGTCCAGGGCGGAGACGATGTCGACCCAGTCCAGCGCCGACAGCTGATAGAAATGGACGATGTGGTCGTGGACGGAATGCGCGCCGATGATCAGGTTGCGGATGTACTGGGCATTGAGCGGCACCTCCAGATCGAGGGCATTCTCGATCGCCCTGACCGAGACGATGGCATGCACCGTGGTGCACACGCCGCAGATGCGCTGGGCGAACACCCAGGCGTCGCGGGGGTCGCGCCCCTTCAGGATCAGTTCGATCCCGCGCCACATTTGGCCGGATGACCAAGCATCGCTGACGGCGCCGTCTTCCACCTCGCAGTCGATGCGGAGATGGCCTTCGATGCGGGTGACGGGGTCGACGGTGATGCGCATGAAACGAAGCTCCCTGAGTTTTTTTGTGGTTGCTTTGCCTATTCGGCTGGCGAAGCGGCGTTCGCCCCTGCTTGTGGCCTGTCGGTTCGGATCGTGTGCAGCACAGGCAGCATCTTGACACAAATCAGATACAGCATGATATGCAAGGCAAATATTCCTGTCGTCACCAGGATCTCGCCGAACGACGGGAAGTAACTCCAACCCGGTCCGGCGTCATAGCCGATCAGGTAGGCGTTCAGCCGGTACAGGATGCCGTTGAACAACATCGCCATGGCGCCGAGGAACAGGAACCGAGGGTTGGTCCGGTTGCCTTTCGGCAGCAGGAACAGCACCGCGAAGATGCCGAGCGAGAATTCGAACCAGAACGCCAGTGCCTGCACCCCCGGCTGGAAGGCCAGCGGCAAGGCGCCCACGCGGATCACGTCCAGATAGCGGATGACCACGAACGCCATCATGACCCAGGCCATGACGCCTGCGAGCCTGGAGAGAATGCGAGTCTCGAACGGGCGGCGGAAGGCCACCGACGACAAGACGGACTCCGCGGCGACCACCGCGAAACCGATGGTCAGGGCGGTCACCAGGAAGTGCAGGGTAAGGAGCTGCGACTGCCACAACGGCGACACTTGGTGGCCCAAAATGACCAGGACCGTGCCCATGGATGACTGGTGCATCAGCGGCAACAGCACGCCGAGCCCCGTGAAGACGAACAGAACGCGGTGCACCCGGCGGCGCGCTTCCTTCATCCCGAGCCGCTCGAAAGCGGCGGGCGAAAACTCCACCATCAGCACCAGGATGTAAGCGAAGATGCAGAGCGCCGTTTCCAGCAGCACCGAATTGGGGTTCCACAGCCACGGCAGCAGGATGTTGTGACCCTGCCAGTAGCGGCCAAGGTCGATGAGGACGGCGAAGGCGCCGAGGGTGTAGCCGAACAGGCTGGTCATCAGCCCGGCCCGGGCCAGCGGGTGATACTCGCCCTTGTTGATGATGTAGACCATCAGGGCCATCACCAAGCCACCGCAGCCCAGCGCCGTGCCGATGATCAGGTCGATGGCGATCCAGATTCCCCAGGGGTAGCCGTCGCTCAGGTGGGTGACGCTGCCGAGGCCGAAGGCGAACCGCTGGGTGAGGACGATCACGGCGGCGAAGAAGACAACGAACAGGACCAGGAACGGTCCGGTGACCAGCTTGCCGCCAAGGGGCGCGTGTTCGTTGGTGGCCATCGCGGAGCGTCCCCCTAGTCTTCTTCGGCTTCGGTATGGTGGCGGTCGACGTTGCGCCGGGCGATCAGGATGAGCGCCGTCAGCACCACCGCCGGCAGGATCATGCCGCGGTAAAGGGTGTGCTGGACGGCTTCCGTCTCGGTCGCGTACATCCGGTCGGGAATGTGCGGTCCGTGGGGCAGGCCCAGCTTGTCGAACGGCACGGCCGAGACGTAGAGCGTCTGGGTCCCGCCCAGGAGACGGTCGCCGTAGACCTCCGGCTGGTAGGCTGCCTGCACCACCTTTTCATGCGGCGGGGTATAGGGGCCGAAGCGCCGGTTGATATCACCGCGGGGATACCGGTAGGTGTCGCCGGGCTTGAGGGCGATGCGCCGGCGGGCTTCCGCTTCCAGGTCATCCACCCTGCCGAACAGCGTGGCGCCGGTGGGGCAGGTGGCGACGCAGCCGGGAAGTTCTCCTTCGGCCAGCCGGTGGTCACACAGCTCGCATTTGCGCAGCTTGCCGAACGCGCTGTCGTAGTCGAACCGGGGGATGTTGAACGGGCACGCCCACACGCAGTAGCGGCAGCCGATGCAGCGGTCGACGTGATGGTTGACGATGCCGGTGTCCGGATCCTTGGTCATGGCGCTGACCGGGCACGCCGACACGCAAGACGGATCGTTGCAGTGCAGGCACTGCCGCTTGATGAAGGCGAAACCATCCTCGGCCCGGTCCTTCACCTCGGCACGGCCGTGCACGTAGGCCTTGATGATATTGAGGGTGCTTCCGGACAGGGACTTGGGCGTGTCCCAGATGGGCTGGGTATCGCCGACTTGGCGCACCACCTGGTTCCGCTGCTCAGGCGTCACCATGCTGTTCCAGCTTTCCTGGTCGCGGGAGCGCTCCACCGGCATGTCGTTGGCGTCCTTGCAGCCGGCGACGCACGCCTTGCAGCCGACGCAGAGCGTGGAATCGTACAGCAGCCCCAGCGCCTGGGTCGGCCGCGGTTTCGATGGCCGGGCGAATGCCCCGGCTTCGCCGGGGGCGGTGACGCTGGCAAGCGCTGCCGCACTCCCGCCGGTTGCGGCCCCCTTGAGGAACGCGCGACGATCAACGGTCATGGCCGCCTCCACCCGTTACTGGTTGTCCGGCTTCTCGGTGTAGTGCGGGGGTTCGAACGCGGCTTCGTCCGGGGGGACATCCTTGCCGAGGCGGGAGGTCAGCACCGCGCCCGCACCGACACCAAGGCCGACCACACCGGCGGCCAGAGCCGCCGCCGCGGGTGTCACGCCCTGTCCTTTGGGCTCAGCGACTCGGGGGAACAGGTTGGGCGGGGTCACCGTCAGCACCTCCGCCATCGCGTGCATCGGCTTGGTGAAGCCGATGCCCTTCTCGGTGCAGCCGAAGCAGGGATGCCCGGTGCCCACCGGCCAAGCGCCGAAGCCGGCGTCATTGAAGCCGATGGCGGGGCAGTTGGCGTAGGTTTCGGGCCCCTTGCAGCCGAGCTTGTACAGGCACCAGCCCTGGCGATGACCGGCGTCACCGAACTCCAGCGCGAAGCGGCCGGCATCGAAATGCGGCCGGCGTTCGCAGTTCTCGTGGATCAGCCGGCCATAGGCGAATCGCGGTCGGTTCTGGGCATCCAGCTCCGGCGGCTTGCCAAAGGTGAGCAGGTAGAGGACGGTGGAGAGAAAGTTGTAGGGGCTCGGCGGGCAGCCGGGGATGTTGATCACCGTCTTGCCGGGCAGCACGTCCTGCGCCGATTTGGCCTCGGTGGGGTTGGGATCGGCCGACGGGATGCCGCCCCAGGCGGAGCACGACCCCATGGCGATGATGGCGGCCGCGCCCTCGGCGGCGTGCCGGACGTCATCGACGAACGGGTGGCCGGCCACTTGGCAATAGATGCCCCCGTCCTTGGTGGGGATGGAGCCGTCCACCACCAGCACGTATTCGCCCCAGTTCCGCTTCATCGACTGGTCCTTGAAGATCTCCGCCTGCTCGCCGGAGCCGGCGGCCAGGGTCTCGTGATAGTCGAGGGAGATCATGTCGAGGATCAGGGTGTCGACGGTCGGGTGGTGGGAGCGCAGCAGGGTCTCGGTGCAGCCGGTGCAGGCCTGCCCCGACAGCCAGAACACGGTCGGCCGGGCCGGGCTGGTCGCCGCCTTGGCAATACGCGCGCCGAGCGCCGGCGAAAGCCCCAGTGTTACCGCCACGCCCGTGCAGAATTTAAGAAAATCCCGGCGCTTGAGGCGGCCGAATAGATCGACGCAGGCGTCGAGGTCGTCAGCCTGGACATACGTCGAGTGCTGGCCATTGGGGGCCATCGCGCATCCTCCCTAACGTTTCTTGTCGCCACATTATTAGTTTGGGCTGGCGTCACGACGGACCCCAGCCTACGCGTGTTTTATAGCGCAGGCATGCGGACGAAAGCAACCTGATTCTCGAAAAACGCCAGAAAAGCTTAGGCTGGACTAGAAAACGACTCTCATTTTCGAAGTAGACGGCAGTGAGACTTAGTCGCGTTCCTGTCGCGGTCAGCCGCGCCACAGCGCCGGCGTCAGCAGCATCAGCACGGTGAACAGTTCCAGCCGGCCCAGCAGCATGCCGACGGACAGCAGCCACTTGGCGGCATCCGGCAGGGTGGCGAAGTTGCCGGCGGGGCCGATCACCGGGCCGAGCCCCGGCCCGACATTGGAAATCGCCGTCGCGGCACCAGAAATGGCAGTGGTGTAATCGAGGCCCAGCATGCCGAGCCCCACCGCCAGGAGCGCAAAACATACACCATACAACAAGAAAAAACTCAGAACAGAGGTAATGACCTCTCCCGGTATCGGTCGGTGGTTGTAGTACGGAATGAAAACACCGTGGGGACGCAGCAGGTGATGAAACTGGGTGACCGTCGCCGCCCATAGCACCTGGAACCGAAAGATCTTGATCCCACAGGAGGTGGATCCGGTGCAGCCGCCGATGAACATCAGGTAGAAGAAGATCGGTCCGGCGAAGGCCCCCCACAGCCAGAAATCGTCCGTGGCAAACCCCGTGCCGGTCATGATCGAGATCACGTTGAATGCGGCGTACCGCACTGCCGCGCCCCCCGAGAAGCCCGCATCCACCCACAACAGCGCCGCGGTGACCGCGACCGAGATGGCGGCAAAGCCAAGGTACCAGCGGACTTGGCTGTCGGCGGAGAAGGCCAGTGCTTCACCCTGCACCGTCTTCAGGTACAGCACGAACGGCAAGCCCCCGGCGATCATCCCGACGGTGATGATGGCATCGATCGACGCGCTGTCGTAGTAGCCGACCGACGCATCCCGGGTGGAGAAGCCGCCGGTGGCGAGGGTTGTCATGGCATGGCAGACGGCATCGAAGAAAGTCATCCCCGCCGCCCATAGCGCCGCAGCGCAGGCCGCGGTGAGAACCAGATAGATGATGCTCAGCGCGGCCGAGATCTGGGCCGCCCGCGGCATCATCTTCTCGCCGGTCTCGAACGCTTCGACCCGGAACATCTGCATGCCGCCCACGCCCAGCATCGGCAGCACGGAGATCGCCATGACGATGATGCCGAGCCCGCCCAGCCACTGCAGCAAAGCGCGCCACAACAAGATACCGGGCGGGGCCGTATCCAGGTCCTTGATGACCGTCGATCCGGTGGTCGTCACGCCGGACATCGCCTCGAAGAAGGCGTCGGTGTAGCCGAGTTCCAAGTCCGAAAAGTGGAACGGCAGCGCCGCGAATACGGTGATGGCGACCCAGCTCAGCGTGGTCAGGACGAAGGCTTGGCGGACCGAGATGCGGATGCGGGGCGTGCGGCACGACAACACCAGGGCCACCCCGAAGAACAAGGTGACAGCCGCGGCGACGGCAAACACGGTCCAGTCGGGATGGCCTGCGGCGGCATCCACCAGTGCCGGCACACACATCCCGGCGGCCAGGATGGTCAACAGAATGCCGATGACAAAGAGGATCGGACGGAAGTCCATCGACGCGGCGGACCTCCAGATGGATGGCACGCTAGGCGGCGACACTCAACGGGTTTGGCGGAACTGCGTCAAGGAAAATGCGCCGTGACAGCGCCGGAACGCCCTCGGCCGCGGTCGCATCAGGCGAGCGGCACCTCGGCGCCGGCGGGCTTGCCGATCATCGCCAGGAACTCCCGCCGTGTGGCGGCGTCCTCGCGGAACGCGCCCAACATCCGGCTGGTCACCATTACCACGCCGGGCTTGTGCACGCCACGGGTCGTCATGCACTGGTGCGCCGCCTCGATCACCACGGCAACGCCCAGCGGCTCGAGGATTTCGGCGATGGTGTTGGCGATTTGCGCTGTCATCTTCTCCTGGATCTGCAAGCGCTTGGCAAAGGCCTCCACCAGCCGGGCGAGCTTGCTGATGCCGACCACGCGCCGGTGCGGCAGGTACGCCACATGCGCGCGGCCAATGATCGGAGCCAGGTGATGCTCGCAGTGGGACTCGAAGCGGATGTCCCGCAGCAGCACCATTTCGTCATAGCCGTCGGTCTCGGCAAACGTGCGCCGCAGGATTTCCGCCGGGTCGGCGTCGTAACCGCTGAAAAACTCCCGGTAGGCGTCGACCACACGGCGTGGCGTGTCCCGCAACCCTTCCCGGTCGGGATCATCCCCGGCCCACAGGATCAGCGTGCGGACGGCAGCCACCGCTTCCGCCCGGCTCGGCCTGGCCGCGGCCGGCACGGTCTTGCGATCGTCGGCGGAGGACCGATCGCCGGCGATACTGAAGGGCTTATGCGGGTTCAAGGCGCTCTCCCGAGGTCACGATCGGCCAATCAGTGCAGTTGCGGCCGACCATGGGGACTGTCCAGCGAAAAGGCCGGGATGCGGATATCGAACGCGTCGCCATCCTCGGTTCGCATCTGATAGGAGCCAACCATGATCCCCGACGGCGTCTGCAACGGCGTGCCGCTGGTGTACTCGAAGGCTTCACCCGGGCGCAGTACCGGCTGTTCGCCCACCACCCCCTCTCCGCGAACTTCCTGCAGCCGTCCGCTGGAGTCGGTGATCTGCCAATGCCGGCTGACGAGCTGCACGGTCTCGGTGCCTTGGTTCTCAATCCGCACGTGGTAGGCCCACACGAAATGACTGGCTTCGGGCGTTGACTGATCCTCCAGGTAGATCGGCAACACCGTCACGGAGATGCCCCGGGTGATCTCGCTATAGCGACCGGCAGAATTGGCGACCGAATGAATCATCCCCGTTCCTGACTTGCGGTCCCACCGAACGTCCTGCCAAAGAAAGCGCCAACCGTGCCGCTGCCGACGGAGCTAACATGATGCGGTATCCGGGCTTTGTCCAGGCTACCGCGCCCGGGCTGGGGTTACTCGCGGGCGTATGACCGATGCCTTCGCCGAGAGGTTCCTGCCGGTCTGTGAGGCAGGAGACGGTGTGGCCTTGTCCCCGGCGCGGACCGGGGGCATAAGGGGGCGATGCAAAACGTGGGGATCATCGGCGCGGGAGCGTGGGGTACAGCGCTCGCCGTGGTCGCCAGGGATGCCGGACGTGACGTCTGCCTCTGGGCGCGAGAGGCCGAGGTTGTGTCGGCGATCAACCGCCAACACGAAAACCCCCTGTTCCTCGACGGCATTGCCTTGGATCCGACGATCCGTGCCACCGGTGACCTCCTCGAAGCGGTGGCCGCCGACATCGTGCTCCTGGCCGTACCGGCGCAGTTTCTCCGGGGCGTATTGGGCGAAGCGGCGAAGGGCTGGCGGGACGGGGCGCCTGCCGTCCTGTGCGCCAAGGGGATCGAACGGGAGAGCTGTGCTCTGATGAGCGAGGTGGTCGCCGCCGTGCTCCCGTCGGTGCCGGTGGCGGTGCTGGCCGGCCCCACCTTCGCGAGCGAGGTGGCGCGACGGAGACCGACCGCGGTGACGCTTGCCTGTGCCGATGCCGCCTTGCGCCAGGCCGTGGCGACGGCGCTGAAAACAATGCTGTTCCGTATCTACGGTCATGATGATGTCGTCGGCGCCGAAGTTGGTGCTGCGGTGAAGAACGTCCTTGCCATCGCCTGTGGCATCGTCGAAGGACGCGGCCTTGGAGAGAGTGCGCGGGCCGCCCTGGTGACCCGTGGGCTGGCCGAGTTGGCGAGACTGGCACGTGCCAAGGGCGCGCGGACGGAGACCCTCATGGGGCTCGCCTGCCTCGGCGACCTGGTGCTGACCTGCACCTCCCGGGAGTCGCGCAACTATGCGCTGGGGGTGGCGCTGGGCCGGGGTGAAACCTTGAAGTCGTTTCTTGCCGGGCGTCGAACCGTGGCCGAAGGCGCGTTCTCCGCAGCCTCTGTCACCACGCTGGCGCGCCGGCTTGACCTGGAAATGCCCATCTGCTTCGCCGTCGATACCGTGATCAACCGCGGCGCGGACATCGATGCCGTCATCGCCGATCTGCTTGCCCGCCCCCCGGCGGCGGAGCAGCCGGCCGGCGGCAGCGTCGCTCAGGAAAGGAGTTAGGGATGCTGTTTGTGATCGACTGCAGAGACAAGCCCGGCCACGAGGCCCTTCGCAAGGACACCCGTCAAGCCCACCTGGAGTATCTGGCCACGTTTGAAAGTCAGCTGGTTGCGGCGGGGCCGACGCTCAGCGACGATGGCGAGCACATGACCGGAAGCGTGCTGATCATGGATTTCGCCGACCCGCTCCTGGCCGAGCGCTTCGCTGCCAATGACCCCTACGCCAAGGCCGGGCTGTTCGAGAGCGTCAGCATCCGCCGCTGGCGAAAGGTCCTACCCAAGGAATAGGATCCGGCAGGCGGACACGGCAAACGTGGCCGGTCTGACGGCCGGTCACACCGCAACGGCCCCGGTCTCCGCGGCCTCCAGATTGAAGGCGGCGGCCATGAGGGCTCGGGTGTAAGCCGTGGCCGGGTTGGCGAAAATGGTCTCGGCTGGCCCCTGTTCCACCACCCGGCCGGCCCGCATCACCAGCACCTCATGGGCGAGGGCGCGCACCACGCGCAGATCGTGGCTGATGAACAGGTAGGTGAGGCCGTGCGCCTTCTGAAGCCGGCGCAGGAGCTGGACGATCTGCGCCTGTACCGACACGTCCAGAGCACTGGTCGGCTCGTCCAGCACCATGAAATCCGGCTTGAGAACCAGCGCCCTGGCAATGGCGATACGCTGGCGCTGCCCCCCCGAGAACTCGTGCGGGTAGCGATCCTGGACGTCGGGATCCAGACCCACTTCGTCGAGGGTGGCGGCGATCAGCTTGCGCCGTTCCGAAAGCGTGCCGATGCGGTGGATCTGCAGGCCTTCGCCGACGATCTGCCCGACCGACAGGCGCGGGCTCAAGCTGCCGAACGGATCCTGAAAGACGATCTGCATGCGGCGGCGCAGCGGCCTGAGCGCCGTCCACGACAGTCCCTGGATCAGCCGGCCGTCGAACACGATCGGCCCGTCACTGGACTGAAGGCGGATCAAGGCCCGGGCCAGCGTGCTCTTGCCCGAGCCGCTTTCGCCGACGACGCCCAGGGTGTGACCGCGGCGGAGGCTGAGGCTGATCCCGTCCACCGCCTTGACGTAGTCCACCGTGCGCCGCAACAGGCCGCGCTTGATCGGGAACCAGACCCGGTTGTCGGTGGCTTCGATCAGTGTCGGCGCCTCGGCCGGCGCGGGCTCCGGGCGGTCGCGCGGCTCGGAATCAAGCAGGTGGCGGGTATAGGGGTGAGACGGCGCACGGAAAACGTCAGCCACCCGGCCCTGCTCCACGATCTCGCCGCGGTTCATCACGCACACCCGTTCGGCCACCCGCCGGACGATGGTCAAGTCGTGGGTGATCAGCAGCAGCGCCATGCGGAGCTTGCTGCGAAGCTCGTCCAACAGCTTGAGGATTTGTGCCTGGATGGTGACGTCGAGGGCGGTGGTCGGCTCGTCGGCGATCAGCAGGTCGGGCTCGTTGGCCA
>REEP01000061.1 GCA_007695045.1 Rhodospirillales bacterium
CGAGCGTCTGAGCCGTGCCATCAATGGTCAGGCTGCATTGCGCCTTGTCTCCGACAACGCCGTACGCCTTACCCATCGGGATGAAGATGCCGTCCCCGATCACGACAGCCGTGCGGGATTCGAATGCCTGGCGGATCCGCACCGCGCATTCATTGTTGGCCGCCAGAACGACCGGGCCGGTCAGATGGACAGAACCGATTCCGGACGGCACGTCGAGGCAGTCGAGAGCCACCGCGTCGGTAGCGTGCAGGTAGATCGCCGCATCACCAACGGCAGGCTTCGGTTCGGCTTCCCGGTTGCCGTCGAACCGCCACAAACCAACCGTGTGCGGTGTGTGCTTGAGCCTCGTATCCGTCGACGGTGATGACGAGGCGAAAATCCGCTCAAGCGCGGGTCCGATCTCGTCACCGGCGCGGATCAGCGGCCCGTTGGTTGTCCGTTCGAACCAGGAGAGGCGCATCGGGGTATCGGCCGTGTTGTAGCGGCCGTCCCGAACCCACACCACGCCAGCCGTAGCGCTTTCGATGACGGTGCCGCCGTTGTCGCGGATGTCAGCATCGGTCGCCGTGAAAGTGGCCCCGTCCGGACCTGCCGCAGCAACCAGCGCAAGCGCCCCGGCCGCGGCCCCAGTCTTGCGCAGCGTCGCGTAATCGACTGCGTGGACCAGTTGTCTTCCGGGCGCGGGGCTGCCGGTTTGCCTGCCGGTTTCGGCCTGCGCCTGCATGAATCCGACCGGCACGATCGGTGTTGTCGCGGTGGCAGCCGTGACGGAGGCGCCAATCAGAAACGCGCGGCGGTTCACGGGGGCAAGGAACTCCGGTTTCGAAGGACCGATGCGACTGTACCGAGACATACGGTCCTGGGCAACACGGCCCCGGCCGCGGCACAATGGAGTGGTGAGTGTCTACCCAGTCATGTGCGTCCGCTGCCGCCGGTCAAGCGCAGCCAATGCCGAGGTTGCTGCCTCGCGAACCAGCGGCGACGGATCGTCCAGCCGTGCGATTGCATGCCGCGCGAGTGCGGGGTCTCCGCTGTTGCCGATCGCCGTCAGCACACTGCGCACGAAACGCGCACGGCCGGTCCGGCGGATGGGGGAGGCAACGGTCAGCGTCCGGAATCCGTCCTCATCCAACGCGGCCAGGGTGGCCAGGGATGGTGCCGACAGTTCGGCGCGCGGCGCGAGGTCGGACCGGCGCGCCGGCGGAGCGAACCTGTTCCACGGGCAGACCGCCAGGCAATCGTCGCAGCCATAGATCCGGTTCCCCATGGCCGCCCGCAGGTTCGTCGGCACCGGCCCCTTGTGCTCAATGGTCAGATAGGAAATGCATCGCCGCGGATCGATGCGGTAGGGTTCCGGCAGGGCTCCCGTGGGGCAGGCGCGGAGGCAGCGATCACAGCTGCCGCAGTGATCGGTCGCCGGTGGATCGGGCGGCAGATCCAGGTCGGTGAGCACCTCGCCCAGGAACAGCCAGGACCCGAACCGCCGGGACACCAGGTTGGTGTGCTTGCCGATCCAGCCGAGCCCGGCCCGCATCGCCGCCGGTTTTTCCATGATCGGTGCGGTGTCCACGAACACCTTGACCTCGGCGCCATAGCGGTCGGCGATCCAGCGGCCGAGGGCCTTGAGACGGGACTTGAGCACGCGGTGGTAATCGCGCCCGCGGGCGTACACGCTGATGGTGCCCCGGTCGGGTCGGCACAGGGTTTCCAGCGGATCAGCCTCAGGGGCGTAGCTGATCCCGAGCGCAATGATCGTCCGCGCTTCCGGCCACAGCGCTTTCGGGTCGGCGCGCCGATGGGCGGTGGTGGCCATCCAGGTCATGTCGCCGTGGCGCTCCTGGGCGAGGAACGCCGCCAGATTCACCCGGTCCGCCTCATCCCCGCGCGCCGCAGCGAAGCCGACACCATCGAAGCCCACCGCGCGAGCCTGATCGGCGATGGCTCCCTTGCGTTCTGAAGCACTCTGACCGGCCAACTCGGCGGACGACCGTGCCACAAGGCTCCTACGCCGTGCTTTGCGCCGAAGCCGTTTCCGAGCCATGCCGTCGGATCATGGCCTCGTACGTCGAAACCTCCTCCTTCGGCACGGCAAACAGCACCAGCACCCGGCCTGCCTCCAAATCGTCCTTGTGCGCCTTGACCTTGGGGCTGGGCGGCGCCGTGCCCATGAGATTAGCGATCATGGGCGCAATGCCCTCCCCGGTCACCATCGCCTCTTCCATCAAGGTGGGCTCCGGCAGGCCGGCCCGCTTCAGCTGGTCCTTGTCCTTGGCCAGCACATGAATCAGGCGGCGCTCGACACCACCGCCCAGCAGGTCGTCGTATAGCTTTCGGGCGTGTTCGGCATCCGGCGCTACGGCAAGCATGCGTCGCATGGTTCCCTCCATCAGAACGACCAATACCATGACTCTAAACTTCCCGCGGCCAGACGCAACGACTTCCGGGTAATGATTTCCGGGTAATGATTTCCGGGCCCCATCGCGGAAGCGGCCGAACATCCGCTTAAGGAAACGCGGCGCCGTGTGGCTGGCCTCGGCGGCGCGACCGGTATGTGACATTATTCCCACACTGGCCGACGAACCGCGCGGGGCGGGCTCCGGAGCCCTCGGCATGGGCCGAAAACGGAGCCGGCAGGGCCCGCCGCGGGCGCCGGCTCCGGTGCAGATCGGGTGCAGATCGGGTGCAGTTTGGTGCAGTTTTGGTGCGGAAAAGTGCGGTCGGGGTTCGAAAAAACACGCTTTTCCAGGCCAACCCCTTGATATAAAACAAAACCCATCGGTCCGGCGCGGAACAATGTATGCTTTTGTTATCATTTGTTATCATTTTGGAGACTTTCGCCTTTGGAATCAGTGAGTTAGCGTTTTCGCGCCAAGGCCGTTCCGGGCTCGCGCCAAGGTAACTGCGCATAATGCCACAGGTCCGCCGGCAACGCAAGGTAGTTTTTCCTGCCAGGCGGTCATCGTGGCGAGAGTCACGGTGCGCGAACAGGACTCTTGGCGGATCAAGCGAAGCCCGGATTGCGCTCCGCCGCATCCGGGGCAGGCTGGCTTCGCTTGCTAAGGGCTGAGGAAGGTGTAGCGTGTGACCTGACGCCCGCCGATCAGGGGAACAACCTCATGGCAGACATCGAGTTGTCGAAGCAGGACCTGGCCGATCATGCCTGGCACGCGACGGCGGCCGAGGACGCGCTGGACCGGCTCGGGACCGATCCCGAGACGGGGTTGGATGATCAGGACGTGGAGAAACGGCAAGGTCAGTTCGGTCCCAACCGGCTGACGCCGCAATCCGAACGTACCGCGGTCAAACGCTTGGTCAGCCAGTTCAAGAACATGTTCATCTATCTCCTCCTGGCGGCCAGCGCCGTTGCCGCCGCCCTCGGCGAATGGCTCGACAGCGGTGTCATCTTCGGTGTCGTCATCATCATCGTCCTCATCGGCTTCGTTCAGGAGGGCCGGGCCGAGAAGGCGCTGGAAGCCGTGCGCGGGATGCTGGCACCGAAGGCGCAGGTGCGCCGCGGCAAGAAGCGTCATGAGATTCCGGCCGAAGATCTGGTGCCGGGCGACATCGTGCTGCTTGACGCCGGCGATCGGGTGCCGGCCGATCTCCGCCTGATCCGAACCAAAAATCTGCGGACGAAGGAAGCTGCGCTCACCGGCGAGTCAACGGCGGTCGACAAGCAGACCGACCCGGTTTCGGAGGATGCCGAACTGGGTGACCGGGCGAGCATGGCCTTTTCCGGCACCGTTGCCGCCGCCGGCCAAGCCGCCGGGGTGGTGGTCGCCATCGGCGATTCCACGGAGATCGGCCGGATCAGCGGCATGCTCTCCGAGATCGAGACGTTGAAGACTCCGCTGATGCGGCGCCTGGACGCCTTTACCAAGGTGTTGAGCGTCATCATCCTCGCGCTCGCGGCCTTGACCTTCGCGTTCGGCGTCCTGTTCTGGGCCCGGGCCTGGGATGAGATGTTCCTGGCCGCCATCAGCATCGCGGTGGCGGCGATCCCGGAAGGGCTGCCGGCGGTGATGACCATCACCCTCGCGATCGGCGTTCAGCGGATGGCGCGGCGCAATGCCATCATCCGGCGCTTGCCGGCGGTTGAGACCCTGGGGTCGGTCACCGTCATCTGTTCCGACAAAACCGGCACTTTGACCCGGAACGAGATGACCGCCAAGACGATCCGGACCGCGGACAGTGACATTGATGTCAAGGGTATCGGCTACGATCCCCATGGCGACTTCGAAATCGATGACGAAGCCATCGAGATCGAAGACCACGACTTGGCGTTCGACATGGTTCGGGCCGGCTTGCTGTGCAACGACGCCGAGTTGGAGAAGGTCGACGACGAATGGCAGCCGAAGGGTGATCCGACCGAGGCCGCCCTGATCGTGCTGGCTCGCAAGGCTGGGCTGGAATCCCATACCGAGCGGGAGGAACGGCCGCGCCTGGATGTGATCCCGTTCTCCTCCGAGCGACGCTACATGGCGACGCTCAATCACGATCACGAGGGCAACCACTTCATCTACGTCAAGGGCGCGCCGGAGCGTGTGCTGGAGATGTGCAGCGGCCAGCGTCAGGGCGACGAAGTGGTCGACCTTGATAGCGAAGCATGGTCGCAGCGTGCCGAAGACGTGGCCCGGCGCGGTCAGCGCATGCTTGCCGTCGCCCGCAAGGAGGTCAGTGGAGACCTTCACGAGCTGAGTGAGGAGGATGTCGAAAAGGACCTCGTTATGCTTGGGCTGTTCGGCCTGATCGATCCGCCTCGGGAGGAGGCCATCGACGCCGTTGCCACCTGCCAAAGCGCCGGCATCCGGGTCAAGATGATCACCGGTGACCACGCGATGACCGCGGGCGCAGTGGCGAAAGAGCTCGGCATCGAGCATCCGGACAACGTGCTGACCGGGCGCGAGATCGAAGACTTGGACGACGACGCCCTGCGTCGTGAGGCTCTCGATATCGACGTGTTCGCGAGAGCCAGTCCCGAGCACAAGCTTCGGCTCGTGCGCGCCCTGCAGGCGGAAGAACAAGTCACCGCCATGACCGGGGACGGCGTCAATGACGCACCGGCTCTGAAGCGCGCGGACATCGGCATCGCCATGGGTCAGGAAGGCACCGACGCCGCCCGGGAGGCCTCGGCGATGGTGCTGGCCGACGACAATTTCGCCTCCATCGAGCGGGCAATCGAGGAAGGGCGTACGGTCTATGACAACCTGAAGAAGGCAATCCTGTTCCTGCTGCCGATCAGCGCGGCCGAAGCGTCGATCATCGTTGTCGCCATCCTGGCCGGCATGGCGCTGCCCATCACCCCGGTCCAGATCCTGTGGATCAACATGGTGTCCGCGGTCACTCTCGGCATGGCCTTCGCTTGGGAACGCGCCGAAGGAGACATCATGCAGCGCCCGCCGCGCCCCACCGACGAGCCGCTGCTATCCGGATTCATGCTGTGGCGCATCGGCTTCGTCGGCCTTTTGCTGCTGGTGGGCGCCGGCCTCCTGTTCCTGCAGGAGCAGTCCCGTCCGGAGACCAGTCTGGAGTTCGCCCGGACGGTTGCCGTCAACGCCCTGGTTGCCGGCGAGATCTTCTATCTCCTGAACGCACGGTTCTTCCACAAGCCCTCGTATTCCCGTGAGGCGCTGATCGGCAGCAGGGCGGCCCTGCTGGCCATCGCCATCGCCGTCGCGCTGCAGCTGCTGTTCACGTACGCTCCGTTCATGAACCACTTGTTCGGGACCGAGCCGCTTGATGCCGAAGCGTGGGCGCGCTGCCTCGCCGTCGGCGTCGCCGTGTTCGTGCTGGTGGAAATCGAGAAGGCGATCGTCCGTGCCCGCCAGCAAGCGTAGCCAGCACGCGTAGCCTGTGTGTGGACGGCCCACTGGGGTGCAGGCTCAGGGCCGGGCTCCGGGCGCGGATGCGTTCCGTCAGTCGCCGTAGGCGAACATCTCCTGAAGGATGCCGGCTACCTGCCGGGCGCCGGCTTCCGGCAGAGCACCCAAGGGCCCGACCAGGCGGGACTTAGCCACGGTTCGGATCTGGTCAAGGACCACCTGCCCCTGCTTCTGCTCAAAGCTGATGTCGATACGGGTCGGGAAGGCACGCCGGGCGGAGGTCATCGGCGCGATGATGACCGTGCGGATGTGGCGGTTCATCTCGTCCGGCGAGACGACGACGCACGGACGCGTCATCTGGATTTCCGATCCTTGAGTGGGATCCAGATTGACCAGGTAGACCTCGTACCGCCGGACCGGTGTCACCACCTCCAGTCCCGGGCACCGAAGTCATTCTCCAGCGCATCGGGGATCACAGACGCATCGTCACCGGCCGCCGCCATGGTCGCGAATCACGGTGACCACCCCCTTGTCGGCGACGTTGACGTAGAGCCGGCCACGGCGCCGATGTCGACCGGCTCATGCATGGGATGTGTCCCCGGATGTTTCGCCGCTCGGGCGCGCAGACTCCTCAGGGCCATCGCCTTCCGCCATGCGGGCCTCGGGGGCGCCGTGCCCATGCCGATGACGGTGGGGCCGATGACGGTGGGAATGGGCATGCGTGTGGGTATGGGCATGACCGCCGGAACACGTGGCCGGGGCGGGTTCCTCCACGCCCGCATACCGCCGGGCGAGGTACGCCTTGACGGCTTCGACGGGATCGGTGAGGTCGGTCGTCACCGCGACGATTCCCCGCGCCGTCATGCGCCGGGCGAAGCCGGGCCCCATGGATCCGGCAATCAGCACGTCCACGTCATCCAGCGGATGCGGCCCGTCGGCATGGAACTCGTGCATCGACATCTCCTTGGGGAGGTCGAGACGGTCCACCTCCTGCGGCTCGCCCTGGTCGGCCGCATCGAAAACGATGAAGCGGCGTGCCCGGCCGGCATGGGTCGTAATGGTGCGAAAATTCTGGCTGGCGACGGCGATCTTCATGGCCATAAACCTTTTTTCGCGGTCCGATGGACGCAATAATCGGCGCGTATCGGCACGCAGCTTGTCTGCGCTTGAACGAGGGCGCCGCCCCGGGGACGGCGCCCGATGCAATCGGCTCAGGCGCGCAGGCGATATTCGGTGATCGTCTCGTCCACCCGGTTGCGCAGGACCTTGAGAAACCCGTCGGCCGTGTCGAAGGGCGCATGATCGATGCCGTAGGCGCCCAGCAGGTCCTCCTTGGCATCGTGGTAGCGTGCTTCCGGCTCGCCCACCGTGGCCCGCTGGAGCTCGGCCAGTTCGGCTTCCTCCTTGTAGAGCGCATTCAACTCGGCATCGTCCGACGGCAAGGCCTTCACTTGCTCAGCCAGACTGTAAAGGGCCTTCTGGCTGTCGGCGAGGCGCGTGTCCTCGGGATCGGCAACCGCCTTCTCTGCCCGCCATTCCGCGGCCCGCTCGATCTCCCGCACCAGCGCGGTTCTCCAAGCTTCCAGTTCCATCGCCTTGCCCTTTTCGTCCGCTGTGCATCCAGGTGACCCGGCCCTCGGCATCGATGGCCAGCGCCACGTCAACGCCTGAGCCTGGGCCGGGGTTCCTCTCACCCTTGCCCTCCCTCTGACCGGACACGGCTGCGGGGGCAACGCCGTGTCCGGCTGGGAGAGAAGGTCGGAACCGGGTCGGGTATGGCCCCGACCTAAAAAATGGTATATGAAATACCTGTTTTCCGCAAGAGGGATCCGAGCCGTGCGGCTGTCGCAATTCTCCAACTTCGCCATACGCGTGCTGATGTACACCGCGCTGCGACAGGGTCACGTCAGCACGGTCGCGGACATGGCCAGGGCCTATGGCGTCTCCTGCGACCACCTCAAGAAGGCGGCGGCGGAACTGGGGCGCCTTGGCTACCTGACCACCGAGCGCGGCCGCCGCGGCGGTTATCGGCTCGCGGTCGATCCCGGTGTCATCCGCGTCGGCGATGTCATCCGGCAGACGGAAGGCAGCCTGGCATTGGTTGAATGCTTCGAGCCGGCGACCAACACATGCCGGTTGATCAGCGCCTGCCAGCTGCGGATCGCCCTGCACGAAGCCATCGAGGCGTTTATCGCGGCCCTTAACCGTTATACATTGGCCGATCTGGTTGCCAGTCCGGATGCGCTCGCCCCGCTGCTCGGCCTCCACGGCGACGACGTTCCGGCTCGGGCGACAACCCCGAGCCCCGACGCGTGATGCCGATGAACACTGTCTGATGCGAAAAAAGCGTCATTTTGCGCTCGCGGCTGGCGAGCACTTGCCCTAACATTCCGGGCGCCTTAAGCGGGGAACTGAGGCTTCGCACGGCAAATGGGGGACACGACGTCATGAGCGAGCACAGACAGCAGCGGATCGAACGGCGCGCTTACGAGATCTGGGAGCGGCAGGGCTGCCCCATGGGCCAGGACGACGAGAACTGGCGCCAGGCCGAAGCCGAGATCGATGCCGAGGACGCCGCCGCGGAAGCGGCCCCTGCTGAGCCGGCGCCGGCTGCGGAAGCGGCCCCCGCCCCGGCCAAGCCGCCCGCCGAATCCCCGCCAGCCGCCCCCGCCGAGCCCGCCACTCCCGCAGCCGAAAGCAAGCCGGCACCGGCACGCAAAGCGGCATCAACCGAAACGGAAGCCGCCTCCGCGCCCTCGGCGCCGGCCGGGGTCAAGCAGACCCCGGCGGCGTCTCCCGCCAAATCCCCCGGTACGTCCCCCGGAACGTCCCCCGGAACGTCCCCCGGTACAGCATCCAAGCCGCCTGCAACCAAGGGGGCCGACAAGCCCGCAGCAGCGGCCAAAGGGAAGGCGGCGACCAAGGCCAAGGAGGAGGAACCGGCAAAAAAGCCCCGGTCCAAGAAGAAGAGCTAGCTCGGCTTTCCTGCAAGCGGCGGCTCCTGCCGCCGTCCTCGCCCACCACCGACGGACCGACCCCGGCACGCCACGGCGGCCCGTCGAGTCGCAAAGCTCTTGAACCCAGGTCAGCGGCGGCATTCACAGCCACGCGCGGCGATAATCGACGGGACACATCAGGTCATGAAACACGCCAAGCTGCAAGCCGACATCGACAAGATTCTCAAGGCGGACCAACACGACCCATTCGCGGTCCTCGGCATGCACACGGAGGTCAGCGACGGCCACAAGACCGTCGTGGTCCGCACCTATCAACCCAACGCCCGACGGGTTTCCGTGATCGAGTCGGCCACCGGCGACGTCATCTCGGAACTGGAATGCGTCCGCCCCCAGGGATTTTTCATGGGCCCGATGGAGGACAAGACGGAGCCGTTCCGCTACCGGCTCAGCATCCTGCCGCACGACTCCGCCGAAGAGTATCAGATCGAGGACCCGTACCGGTTCGGCCCGATCCTGGGACAGCTCGACCTGCACCTGCTTACCGAAGGGACGCATTTGCGCATCTTCGAGAAGCTGGGCGCGCATCCCACCACCATCGACGGCGTCGCCGGGACCACATTCGCGGTGTGGGCGCCCAACGCCCGCAAGGTCAGCGTCGTCGGCGACTTCAATAACTGGGACGGTCGCATGCACCCCATGCGCAACCGGCACGAAGCGGGCGTCTGGGAAATCTTTCTCCCCGGAGTCGGCCCCGGTGCCCGCTACAAGTACGAGGTCCGGGCCGGGTTCGGCGAACTGATGTCGCTGAAGGCCGATCCGTACGCCATGGAGGCCGAGCACCCACCGGCTACCGCCTCGATCGTGCACGACCCCTCACCGTATCACTGGCAGGATCAGGGGTGGATGGGGCGGCGCGCCCATGCCCATGATCGCGATGCGCCCGTGTCCATCTACGAGGTCCACCTGGGGTCCTGGAAGCGTCGGCCGGAGGAAGAGAACCGCTACCTCAGCTACCATGAGCTGGCGGACGATCTCATCCCGTACGTCAAGGACCTCGGCTTCACCCACATCGAGTTGATGCCGATCCACGAGTATCCTTACGACGGCTCATGGGGGTACCAGCCGACCGGGCTGTTCGCGGCCACCAGCCGCTACGGCAAGCCGGCCGATCTCAAGTATTTCATCGACCGCTGCCATCAGGAAGGCATCGGTGTTCTGATCGACTGGGTGGTGGGCCATTTCCCCGGCGATGCCCATGGCCTGTGCTACTTCGACGGCACCCACCTCTATGAGCACTCGGACCCGCGCCTCGGCCGGCACATGGATTGGGACACCCTGATCTACAACTACGGCCGGACCGAGGTGCGCAATTTCCTTCTGTCCAACGCCCTGTACTGGATGGAGGAATTCCACGTCGACGGGCTCCGGGTGGATGCCGTCGCCTCCATGCTGTACCTGGATTACAGCCGCAAAGAGGGCGAGTGGATCCCGAACGTCTTCGGCGGACGGGAGAACCTGGAGGCCATCGACTTCATCAAGACCATGAATGAACTGGTCTACGGCCACCACGAAGGGGTGATGACGGTGGCCGAGGAGTCCACCGCGTGGCCCGCCGTCAGCCGGCCGACATACCTGGGCGGCCTCGGCTTCGGCTACAAATGGAACATGGGGTGGATGAACGACACCTTGCGCTACATCAGCAAGGATCCGGTGCACCGTCGCTACCACCACGACCTGCTGACCTTCGGCCTGCTGTATGCCTTCACGGAGAACTTTATTCTGCCGCTGTCCCACGATGAGGTGGTGCACGGCAAGGGATCGCTGCTGTCCAAGATGCCGGGCGACGGCTGGCAGAAGTTCGCCAACCTGAGGACCTATCTGAGCTTCATGTACACCATGTCCGGCAAGAAACTGCTGTTCATGGGCATCGAGTTCGGCCAGGGCGACGAATGGAACCATAACAAGAGCCTGGACTGGCACTTGCTGGAGTACCCGCTGCAGCGCGGCCTCCATAACCTCGTCCGCGACCTCAACATGCTGTACCGGTCCAATCCGGCCCTGCATGAGACCGACTGCATGCCGGAAGGATTCGCCTGGATCGACTGTCACGACTCCGACAACAGCATTATTTCGTATGTGCGCAGGGCCAAGGACCCCGAGGACTTCGTTGTGGTGGTGTGCAACTTCACCCCGGTAGTGCGCCAGTCCTACCGCATCGGTGTTCCGACGGGCGGCGCCTATGACGAGATCCTCAACACGGATGCCGCCTGTTACGAAGGCAGCGGCGTCGGCAACCAGGGCCGGGTGTATGCCGAGGAACGCGAAGCGCATGGGCACCCCTACTCTCTGGATCTGGTCCTGCCGCCCCTCGGCACGGTGGCGCTGCGACCTCACCGGGAGATCACCGAGACGGCCCTGCCCGAAGCAGAGGCCACGAAAGAGGGCGTCAGCGCCCCGGAGGTTACCGAAGCGACCGAGACCGCGACGGAGCCTGCGGCAACGCCAGAACCGAAGAAGCCGGCCAAGACACCTTCGTCCCATGAAAAGAAAGCTTGAATCGGGCAGCCCGTCCCCGCTCGGCGCGAACTGGGACGGGCGCGGCGTCAACTTTGCCCTGTTTTCCGAGAATGCCGAGGCGGTCGAGCTGTGCCTGTTCGACCCCACCGGCAAGAAGGAAACGGATCGCATCCGCCTTCCCGAATATACCAACCAAGTCTGGCACGGCTACATCGTGGGCGTGCAGCCGGGCCAGCTCTACGGCTACCGGGTACACGGGCCTTACGAACCAACCGCGGGGCACCGCTTCAACCCCAACAAACTTCTGCTCGACCCGTACGCCCGCGCCGTCGACGGCCAGCTGGTCCTGAGTGACACCCTGTTCGGCTACCAGCGGGGCAGCGACCACGGCGATCTGTCGTTCGACGAGCGGGACAGCGCACCGCACATGCCGAAGTGCCGGGTGGTGGAGCCGGCCTTCACCTGGGGTGAGGAGCGGTTTCCCAACCGGCCATGGTCACAGTCCGTGGTGTATGAGCTGCATCTGCGCGGCTTCACCAAGCTGCATCCGGAGGTGCCGGAGGATCTCCGCGGCACCTTCGCCGGTCTCGGCTCGCCACCGGTGATCGACTACCTGGTCAAGCTCGGCATCACCGCGGTGGAACTGCTGCCGATCCAGACCATCGTCGACGAACCGCACCTGGTGGCCACCGGCCGCGGCAACTACTGGGGCTACAACTCCGTCAACTACTTCTCCGCCGACCACCGGCTGCACAGCAAACGGGCGGCGCGGGAGTTCAAGACGATGGTGGCGAGCCTGCACACCGCCGGCATCGAGGTCATCCTCGACGTGGTCTACAACCATACCGGCGAAGGCAACGAGTTCGGGCCCACCGTGTCGTTCCGCGGCATCGACAACGCCGCGTATTATATCCTGGCGGCCGACAGACGCCGGTACATGGACTTCACCGGCTGCGGCAACTCGTTCAATCTGGGCCATCCGCGGGTGTTGCAGATGGTGATGGATTCCTTGCGCTACTGGGTGCAGGAAATGCACGTGGACGGGTTCCGCTTCGACCTGACCACGACGCTGGCCCGCGAAGGCCACGGCTTCGATCCCTACTCCGGCTTCCTTGACGCAGTGCTGCAGGACCCGGTGCTGTCACGGGTCAAGCTGATCGCCGAGCCGTGGGACGTGGGGATCGACGGCTACCAGCTCGGCAACTTTCCGCCGGTATGGGCGGAATGGAATGACAAGTACCGTGACAACGTGCGTCGGTTCTGGCGCGGTGACCATCACACGATCGGCGACCTTGCCTCGCGGCTATCCGGTTCATCCCAGATTTTCCAGCACAAGGGGCGGCGTCCATGGGCCAGCCTCAACTTCATCACCGCCCATGACGGCTTCACCCTCAACGACCTGGTCAGCTACGATCACAAGCACAACGAGGCCAACGGCGAAGACAACCGCGACGGCACCGACTCCAACCACAGTTGGAACTGCGGGCACGAAGGGCCCACCGAAGATGCCGGAATCAACGCTCTCAGGGCCCGGCAGAAGCGCAACTTCCTGACCACGCTGCTGCTTTCCCAAGGCACGCCGATGCTGGTGGCCGGCGACGAGTTCGGGCGCACCCAGCATGGCAACAACAACGCCTACTGCCAGGACAACGAGATCGGTTGGGTCCATTGGGACACCCACAGCGACGACGATCGCGCCCTGACCCGATTCGTCCAGCGACTGATCCGCCTGCGCCGCGACCACCCGGTGTTTCGGCGGGCACGCTTCCTGACCGGTGCGGCGGCGGACGACACCACGCTCAAGGACGTGGCCTGGCTCTCTGCCGAGGGGCATGAGATGACGGATGGCGACTGGTCGTCGCCGCATCTGCGATGCCTTGGCATGGAAGTCTATCGGGACGGTCGGGCCCTGGCGCCGGACGGCGTGGCCGAGCATTTCCTGCTCATCGTCAACGCCCAGGATGGGGCCGTGCCGTTCCGTCTGCCGGAACCACGGCTCAACGGGCGTTGGGTGCGCATTCTCGACACCATCCGGCCGGAGGATGCCGGCGGCGACGACAGCCGCTCAGGTGGTGAAACCTTCGATGTCGCCGAGCGATCCGCAGTGCTGCTGCAGGACGTCTGAGCGTCACAATCCGGGAGACGCCGATGGCGAAGTCAAGCGAGGCACTCAACCATTTGGCCGAGATGGCCGGCCTCGAACCCCAGTACTGGGACATCTGGGGCAACCTGCACCAAGCCGGTGACGCGACCAAGCGGACCATTCTCGGCGCCATGGGCATTCCGGCCGAAGATGATCACGCGGTCGCCGCCAGCGTCAACGCGTTCGAGGAACACCCGTGGCTGCGACCGCTGCCACCGGTGCAGGTGGTGCGCGAAGGAGAACCGGTGACCGTCGCGATGGCGCTTCCCGCGGCCAGCGTTCGTCAAGACACCAGCCTGGACGTTCGCACCGAAACCGGCGAACAGCATCGCACGACCTTCCGCCCCGCGGACCTGCCGCTTGCCGCGAACCGCACGGTGCGCGGCGAACGCATGGAAAAGCGGCTGCTGGAACTCCCCTGGCAGCTGCCCACCGGCTACCACGACGTCTACCTGAGCGAGATCGACTGGAAACCGATGCGCCTGATCGTGGCGCCCCGGCGCGCCTTCCTGCCTCCGGCGCTGGCTCGCGGTGAACGTCTGTGGGGCATCGCGGCACACGTTTATGCGCTGCGCTCCGCCCATGACTGGGGCATCGGCGATTTCGGCAGCCTCAATGGCCTGGTGGACACGGCGGCCGCGCTCGGTGCCGCGGCGATCGGGGTCAACCCCCTGCATGCGCTGTTTCCGCACGACCCCGAACGGGCCAGCCCGTATTCCCCCAGCAGCCGACTGTTCCTGAACCACCTCTTCCTGGACGTGGCCGGCATGGCCGACCTTGCCGCCAATCCCACCGGCCAGAAAACGGTGGCGGCGAGCCAGGACGAGATCGCGGAACTGCGCAACCTCACGCACATCGACTACACCCGGGTGACGGCGCTCAAGCAAACGGTCTGCGAGGACATCTTCAACGCGTACCTCAAGCGCACCCGCCTGGATCGCGACGGGGAACCGGATGACGAAGGGTTCCGGCGGTTTCGTGACGCCGAAGGGCCTGAACGGCTGCGGCGGTTCGCCATTTTCCAGGCATTGTCCGAGCAGTTCGACGGCCTCCCCTGGCAGGAGTGGCCGGAGGCCTACCGCGACCCGCGCTCTTCGGCCGTGGCGGCGTTCGCCAAAGCGCACCGCGAACGGGTGGCCTTTTTCGAGTATCTGCAGTGGCAAGCGGACTCACA
Organism: Rhodospirillales bacterium; assembly: GCA_007695045.1. GTDB lineage: Bacteria > Pseudomonadota > Alphaproteobacteria > Rhodospirillales > Defluviicoccaceae > REEP01. The sequence continues at coordinate 14,614 of REEP01000061.1, forward strand.
ACTGGCGGCCGTGCAGGAACGGGCCCGGGCCGCCGGGCTGGCCGTCGGGCTCTATCGCGACCTGGCCGTCGGCGTCGATCCGGGCGGCGCCGACGCCTGGAGCGACCAGGATGTGGTGGTCGGCGATGTGCACGTGGGCGCCCCGCCGGATCCGTTCAACATGCTGGGTCAGGACTGGGGACTGCCGCCGCTCAACCCGCGCACCCTGGCGGAACAGGCGTACGAGCCGTTCATTGCCATGGTGCGCGCCAACATGCGCCATGCCGGTGCGCTGCGCATCGACCACGTGATGGGGCTTCTGCACCTGTACTGGATCCCGGCCGGCGCGCCGGCGGCGGAGGGCGTCTACGTCTCCTACCCGTTCGAGGATTTGCTGGGCATTCTCGCCCTGGAGAGCCAGCGCGCCGGGTGCATGGTGATCGGCGAAGATCTGGGCACTGTCCCGCAGGGCTTCCGCGAACGCATGGCGGAAGCCGACATCCTGTCGTACCGGGTGCTCTACTTCGAGAAAGAGGACGAGCGGTTCAAGGCGCCGGAAGCGTACCCCGAAAACGCGCTGGCCTGCGTCACCACGCACGACCTGGCCACCCTCGCCGGCTTCTGGAAAGGAACGGACATCGGCCTTCGCCGTGACCTGGAACTGTATCCGTCGCCCGCCGTGGAACAGAGCGAATGGACGGCACGGATCAACGATCGCCGTGCCCTGACCGAAGCGGTGACGGAAGCCGGCCTGTTCCCCACCGGCGCCAAGCCGACCGAAGACGGTGGCGCCATCGCGCCGGCCCTGGTCGCCGCCATCCATGCCTACCTCGCCCTGTCTCCGGCATTGCTGATGATGGTCCAGGTGGACGACCTCACCCTGGAGGAAGAGCAGATCAATCTGCCCGGCACCGTGGATGAACGTCCCAACTGGCGACGACGGCTCTCGGTGCCGGTGGAAGACCTTCTCGAGACGCCGTTGACGCGCCAGATGCACGACATGCTGCGACAGCGCCATCAGCCGGGACTTCGCGCCAAGCCCCGAGGCTAGCCCGCCTGGCGGAACGCTCCCCTGATTCCGGCAACGGGAGCGAACTCAGGCCGCATGGGGTGCCCCCAATCAGGGGCGTGTCGTCTTCCACGCAAGCGCGTGCGGTTCCGCCGGGGGCGGCAACGATCGCGCGCCATTACCGGGAAAGCGGGAGGGCCGGCCCATGTGTGCCAGAACCACGTCCGCCGCGCGCCGGCTCGGCGGCGCGTCGCCGGGACTCAAGCTGTCGAGAGCCTGGCGCGCCGCCTGAGCTTGCTCACGGCGGGCGCCCTCGTCATCCAGCAGTCGGCCGATGGCTTCGGCAAGCCGATCCGGATGACAGTCCTGCTGCAGCAGTTCCGGAACCACGCCCCGGCCGAGAATCAGGTTGATCAGGTTCACATAAGGGATCTTGAGAACACGACGGGCCAGCCAGCCGGTCACCGGGTTGAGCCGGTAGGCGATCACCATGGGCGTCCCGGCCATGGCCAGTTCCAGTGCCACGGTGCCCGACGCCGCCAGCGCCACGTCCGCGGCGGCAAAGGCATCGTAACGCCCGCCGTCCCCACTGATCACCACGGTGGGCACGGCCCAGGCGGCGGCCAGCGCCGCAATCTCCGCCTGCAGCGCGGGGACGGCGGGCACCACCGCACGCAATCCGGGATGCGTCGCGGCCAGTCGTGACAGCGCCCCGGCAAAGACGGGCAGCAACCGGCGCACCTCGCCCCGGCGGCTTCCCGGCAGCACGCACAGCAGCGGCGCTTCGGACGGGATGGCGTGACGGCGGCGAAAGCCGGCGCCGTCGCCGGATGCCGCCGCGGTCTCCAGGACGGGGTGGCCGACGAAGGTACACGGCAACCCTTCGGCCTGGAAATAAGGAGGCTCGAACGGCAGCAGCACCAGAAGATGATCCAGAAAGCGGGCGATCTCGCGAGCCCGGCCGGGCTTCCATGCCCACACCTGGGGTGCCACGTAATGGACCAACGGAATGCCGGCGCCCTGCAGCCGCTTTTCCACCCGGAAGCAGAAACCCGGGGCATCGATGGACACCACCACGTCGGGACGGCTGCTGCGGATGGTCGCCGCCGTGGTGCGGATGCGGTTCAGCAGCCGTGGCAGGTGCGGCAGCAACTCCGCCGCCCCCATGAGCGACAACTCCTCCATCGGGAACAGGCTGGCCAAGCCCTGCTCCGCCATGGCCGCACCGCCAACGCCGGCGAAATCCACGGTCCCGCCGGCGCGCTCGTGGATGGCCGCCATCAACCTGGCCCCGATCGCGTCCCCCGACGGTTCGCCCGCGATCAGGAAGATCAGCGGCCGACGGCGACCGGCCTCCGCGGTCGGCACGACGCGACGGTCAAGTCGCGGGGTCGTCGACGTGATCCCGGGCATCGATCCCGATCACGAACAAACCGGCCGCATCCGCCGCCGCGACCGTCCGCTCGCGGTCGACCACGATGGCCTTGCCGGCTTCCACGGCAATACCGCGAAGGCCGGCTCCGGCAGCACGATGAACCGATGCCGCGCCAATCGTCGGCAGGTCCACACGCCCTTCCCGCTTGCCGCTGCCGACCTTGACCAGCACGCCGCCCGGCCCGTCCCGGCGCAGGTCCGCTGCGCGGTCCAGCATGGCGTCGGTCCCCTCGATCGCCTCCACCGCCAGGACCAGCCCCTGCTGCACCACCACGCCCTGTCCCACGTCCAGGCGGCACAACGCCCGGGCCACGTCGAGACCGCGGCGGATATCCTCCAGCGCCTGATCGTCCGGCACAGCGCTGCCGAGCACACCGGCCGTGGCCAGCACATCGGGCAGCAGGTCGTCCGCACCGACCACGCGAAAGCCCTCGTTCGTTTCCAGTTCGTTCAGAAGGACCGCCAGGATGCCATCATCGCCGATGGCCTTTGTGCCGACCTTGGCGATGAACCGGGTGGCCCAGAGGTCCGGCCGAAGCTCCGCCAAAGAGGGCCGACGCACCGGTCCGGCCAGCACCAGTTCTTCCACCTTGGCCTGACGCAGCAGCTTGATCGCCTTGCCGGCCGCGCCCATGCGCACCCAGGCATGGGGCGCGCCGATCACGGTTTCTTCCGGTGTCTGCCCCTCCAGCGCCAGCACGAAGAAGGGTCGGCCGGAGGCCCGGCAGGCGTCGATCAGGCGCACCGGCAAATCGCCGCCGCCGGCAATGATCCCGAGTTTAGGCGGCATCGTCGAGACTGGGCTGGCAAATGCCCCGGGAGGAATCCGCGCGCATGAACGCGACGATCTCCATGACCGCCGCATTGTCCGCGAACGTGGCCTCCACGTCCTCCAGCCGTTCCGCCATGGTGCCCTCCTGGGCGAACAGCATGCGATAGGCCCGGCGCAGCGCATGAACGGCGTCCCGGGAGAAGTTGCGCCGCTTCAGGCCGACGACGTTGAGGCCCTCCAGTTTGGCGCGGTTGCCGGTCACCCGTCCGAACGGGATGACGTCGCTTTCGACCCCCGACATGCCGCCGACCATGGCGTGGCGGCCAATACGGGCGAACTGATGGGCGGCGGACAGGCCGCCAATGATGGCCCAGTCGCCAATCTCCACATGGCCCCCAAGTGTGGCACAGTTGACCAGGATCACATGATCGCCGATGCGGCAATCGTGGGCCACGTGCGTGCCCGCCATGAACAGACAATGGTCGCCCACCCGTGTCACCATGCCGCCGCCGATGGTGCCGGGGTTCATGGTCACGTGTTCGCGTATGATGTTGTGACGGCCGATTTCCAGCCGTGACGATTCGCCGCGGTACTTCAGGTCCTGCGGCGCCAAGCCGATGGACGCGAAGGGAAAAATGCGGGTGCCGGCGCCGATCCGCGTGTGACCGTCCACCACCACATGGGCGCACAATTCCACCTCGTCGCCAAGTTCGACAGCCGCGCCGACCACGCAATACGGGCCGATCATGGTTCGGTCCCCGAGCCGGGCGGTATCAGCGACCAGGGCGGTCGGATGGATCACCGCCACCGGTCAGTCCCGGATCATCGCTGCGTAGGTGGCCTCCGCCACCAGCACGCCGTCAACCTTGGCCTGGCCACGAAACTTCCAGACGGAACCGCGCTGACGCTGCTTTTCCACGTGGATGTACATGGTATCGCCCGGCACCACCGGCTTGCGAAAGCGGGCTGCATCCACCGTCATGAAATAGACCAGCCGGCCCTCTTTCTCCGGCCCCATGGTGGCAACCACCAGCACAGCCGCGGTCTGAGCCATGGCCTCGATGATCAGGACACCCGGCATCACCGGCTGACTGGGAAAATGGCCCTGGAAATAGGGTTCGTTGATGCTGACGTTCTTGATGCCGGTAGCCCGGTCATTGATCACCACGTCGATGACCCGATCGATCATCAGCATGGGATAACGATGCGGGATCATCGCCTTGATCCGCTCGACCTCGATCGTGTTGCCGATAGCCGGGACCATCCGCGAATCCATGGCCTACTGGCCTTTCTTCTTGGCGAGGCGCGCCAGCAGCGCGACCTGTCGCATGTACTGCTTGTAAGGCATCGCCGGATAGCCGAACACCGTCTCGCCAGGCCCGATATCCCGCATGATGCCGCTTTGGGCGCCGATACGGGCGCCGTCCCCCACCCTCACATGACCGCTGAGCCCGGCCTGTCCGGCAATCATCACGAAATCGCCGATCACGGTGCTGCCGGAGATCCCCACCTGCGACACCACCATGCAGCCGCGCCCCAGGCGAACGTTATGACCGATCTGAACGAGATTATCAATTTTGGTGCCGGCACCGATGACCGTATCGCCCAAAGCGCCGCGGTCTATGGTCGTATTGGCACCGATCTCCACGTCTTCCGCGATGATGACGCGGCCGAGTTGCGGCACCTTGAGGTGACCAGCCGAGCCCAGCACATAACCATAACCGTCCTGCCCGATGCGCACGCCGGGATGGACGATCACCCGATCACCGATCTCGCAGAACAACAAAGAGGCACCCGCGCCCACCCGGACGTCGGCGCCGAGGACGGCACTCGGCCCGATGACCGCGTGCGGGCCGATGTGGCACCGGGAGCCGATCTCGGCATTGGCGCCAACCACGGCGAAGGCCTCGATCCGGCAGCCTTCCCCGAGCCGGGCGCCGGGCTCCACAACAGCGCTCGCATGCACGCCGGGAGCCGATTCGGGCGCGGGGTAGAACGCTGCGGCCAGCTTGGCGAAACTGCGGTAGGGCTCCGCGCTCAACAGCAAAGCGGTGTGGGAGGGCGCCTGATCGGCCAGTTCGGGACGGACGACGCAGGCGCCGGCCCCGGTAGCACGGAAAGCCGGCAGCAGGCGGCGGTCTTCCAGGAAGCTCACATCCTCCGGGCCGGCCTGATCGAGGGCAGCCACGTCGCGAAACACGGCCTCGGAAGCCGCGACGTCTTGGGCCGTCGCGCCGGCGATCTCCGCCAATCGAGCCAGTGTAAACGGCCCGCTGGCGGCATAGAACCGGGGGTCGGTCATGCGCTAATGGGTCCCCGGTTGATCCAGGTCCACCGTGGGCAGACGGTCATCGAGGCGCCGCAGCACCTCATCGGTGATCTCCAGCGATGTGGCATTGAGCACGGCCTGATCTTTTCGCAGAATCAGGGTCAATGCCTGTTCATGAGCGATTTCAGTGACAATGACATTGAGCGTCGCCTGCACCTCGCTCATGCCCATCTGCTGGGCTTGGTTGAGGGTATTCTTGCGCTGTTGCACCCGCTCCTGCGCGCGCAGGAGCCGGCGTTCCAGCAGCCGCCGCTCTTCCTCATACTCCTGCGGCGACAACCGCTCCCGCATGCCGGCCAATTCCTGCTGCGCGGCGCGAATCGCTTGCTCTTCCCGCGCGGTCTCGGCGCGGTACTCTTCCATGTACTCGCGCATGCGCACCTGAAGGTAGCGCAGCGCCCGAGCGTTCTGGAACACCCGTTGCACATCCAGGATGGCGATCTTGACGGGCGTCCGCTCCTGCTGCTGCGCATTGACGGGAGCCGATGGCAGCACCAACAGGGCCATGGCGACCATCCATGCGGTGATCAAACGCTCCATCCCCCGCATACCTCAGAACCTCGCGCCAAAATTCACCCGGATCGTCTCCGTCTTGTCGAAGTCTTCCTTGATCACCGGGAAGCCCACGTCAATACCGATCGGACCGAACGGCGAGTCCCACGTGAGACCGGCGCCGACGGCAACCCGAATACTGGCCGTATCGGCGACCACGGGGCTCCTGGGCGAGATGCCGCCGGCGCTGCCGGCATCGGCGAACAGGCGTCCGCGAATCGGCAATTCCTCCGGCAAGCCCAGCGGGAAAGCCACCTCTGCCGAAACCGTGTAGAACCACTCACCACCCAGCGCATCGTCCGTCGACAGATCGCGCGGCCCGATGCCGGCGGTTTCGAAGCCGCGGAGGTTGTCGCCGCCCACAAAGAACCGCTCGAACAGGCGTACGTCCTGACCGAGGCCGAACACATGACCGCCCGAGGCCGAGAAACCGAGTACCGACTCCTCGAACAGGGGAATGAAGTAGGCGCCATCCACTTGGTTTCGCACATAGCGGACATCACCGCCAAGACCGGCCACGCCAATGCCCCAGCGGCCAAAATATCCTTCCCGTGGCCGAATGCGGCTGTCGCGCCGATCATAAACCAATCTCTGAAACACCTCGGAAATGACCGTATCCCCCTCGGCCTCGCGGATGAAAATGGAGGCATCGCTCGGAACATTATCAATGGAGGTTTGACGCAAAGAATACCGCCAGCTCTGGCTCAAGTGCTCGGTAATCGGATAGCCGAACCGCACCGCGCCGCCGAAGGACGTTTCATCGAACGAACTTTCGTCCTGCCGGTCGGTGCTGACCCGGAACACGTCGAACCCAGCCGATATCTCACGCCCCAGGAAGTAAGGTTCCGTGAAGCTCAGATTGATCTGACTGTCGCGCTGGGCGATCACCAAGCGGGCCGACAGGTCCTGGCCGCGCCCCAGGAGATTGCGCTCGCGAATCGTAATGTCGCCGATGGCCCCGCTGGTGGTGGAGAAGCCGGCGCCAAGGGTGATGCTGCCGGTGGATTTTTCCTCCACCTCCACATTGATCACCGCCTTGTCCGGGGCGCTGCCCGGCAGCTGATCGATCTCCACACTCTGGAAGAAATCCAGGTCGCGGATGCGCTGCTGCGAACGACGCAGCCGGGACACGTTGAAGGGATCCCCCTCCACCAGCCGGAATTCCCGGCGGATCACCCGATCCAGGGTGCGCACGTTGCCCGAGATGTCGATCCGTTCCACGAACACCCGCGGGCCTTCGTCCACCTCGAACAGAACGTCGATGGTGAGCTCTTCGCGATTGCGGTTGACCCCCGGGCGCACATCCACGAACGCGAATCCGCGTTCTCCGACGGTGTCGGCCAAGCGGTCGATGGTCCGATCCAGCGCCTCGGCATCGTACCAGTCGCCTTCCGAGAACCTGATCTCCCGGCGCAGGACGGCGGGATCGAGGTCCGGCAGGGTCGTGACCACCGTCACCTCGCCGAAACGGTAGCGCTCCCCTTCCTCCAAGGTGAACGTGATGAAGAAATCCTGGCGATCCGGTGTGAGTTCGGCCAGGGCAGAGACGACGCGAAAATCCGCATACCCGTTCGCCAGATAGAACCGGCGCAACAATTCCTGATCGAGGGCGAGGCGATCCGGATCGAACGTGTCATCGGTGGTGAGGAAACGCCACCAGGCCGCCTCCCGGGTTCGGATGACCGAGCGCAGCCGCGAATCGGAAAATCGCTCATTGCCGACGAAGCGAATACTCTCCACCAAGGTCCGCGGCCCCTCGTCGATCTCGAACACGAGATCGACCCGGTTTTCCGGCAACTGGATGATCTTGGGTTCCACGGTGGCGGCAAATCGCCCGGCCCGTCGATACAAGGTGAGAATGCGGCGAACGTCGCTCTCCACCCGTGTGCGTGTGTAGATCACCCGGGGCCGCAACCCGGTCTCCGCCTCCAGAACCTCATCCTCGATGAAGCGGTTGCCCTCGAACGCCACGCGATTGATCACCGGGTTTTCCGCCAGACGCACGATCAACCTGTCGCCGTCGCGTACCATGGCGACATCCGCAAACAGACCGGTGGCGAACAGGCTCTTCAGGGACCGGTCGATCCGGGCCGGATCAAAGGCATCTCCTTCTCGGACCAACAGGTAGGAACGAACCGTTTCCGGATCGATACGCTGGGCCCCTTCAATCTCAATCTGCCGGATGATGGGCGGGACTTGTGCCGATGCAGCGGGCGGCCAGCTCATGATGAGCGCTGCGGTCAGCAGCCATAACAACAAGCTCCCACGTCGGATCACTGCATCCCCCCACCCCGCACATGCTCATGACACCAGTCTCCGTACCATCTCGACCACCTCGAGCTGAACCAGATCGTTCCAGGTGACGAAGACCAGGAGCATCAATACCAGCACCAGCCCCAACCGAAAACCATACTCCTGCACCTTCTGATCCAGGGGCTTACCGCGCACCGCCTCGACGGCGTAGAACGCCAGATGGCCGCCGTCCAGCATCGGCACCGGGAACAGGTTGATCAACCCCAAGTTGATCGACAGCACCGCCATGAAGAACACCAGCGTCACCACGCCGCCTTGGGCCATCTCACCCGACAGCTGCGCGATCCGCAGCGGCCCGCCCAGTTCCTCGGCAGTGCGCTGCCCGGTGATCATCTGCCATACCGCCCCGAGAATCTGCCCGACCATCACGACCGTCCGTTCGGACGCGGTCCACACCGCAGCCAGCGGATTGAGCCGATCGAAGCCCACCTGAGTGGGATCCGGCGTGATTCCCAGCAGACCGATCACCTGCGATTCGCCATCGATCCTGACTTCGGTCGGCTTCGGCGTGGCGGTGATGCGCAGCGTCTCGCCGTCACGCGCCACTTCCAGGGTCAGGGCCGTGTCCGGCCTGCCGCTGACCTCGGCACGCAGATCGTCGAACCATCGCACCGGCTCGCCATCGACGCTGAGGATGCGGTCCCCGGATTCGAGCCCGGCTTCGGCCGCAGCGCTGTCCGGCTGCACGTCGCCAACGGCGGCATGCGGCATGGGAATACCGGCAATCGCGAACATGCCGGCGAACAGGACGATGGCGAACACAAAGTTGGCCGCCGGTCCGGCCGCCACGATCGCCGCCCGCTGACCTAGGCGCTTGTGGTGGAAAGAAGCCGCCTGGTCGGCCGGACTCATTGGGCGAGCCGGCTCGGTGTCGTCCGTGCCCTCCTGGGACTCCCCGAACATCTTGACGTAACCGCCAAGCGGAACGGCACTGAGCTTCCAGCGGGTGCCGTGACGATCGTGCCAGCCATAGAGCTCGGGCCCGAAGCCGATCGAAAAAACCTCGATCCGGACCTTGTTCAGGCGCGCGACCCAGTAGTGCCCCATCTCGTGAACGAAAACGAGGATCGTGAAGACAACGAGAAAGGGAATCACCCAGTCCCAGATGTAGCCGATGAATTCCATGTTTTTCCGAGACCTGCGTCAGCCGGCGGAGACCGCCCGGGGGGCGGATCGGGAGACAAACGTCGCAGCGATTTCGCGCGCTGCGCTATCAATGTCTGCGACGTCGGCGAGCGTTTCAAGGGGCCTGGTCGGAATCGCGGCCAGCGTGTCCTCCACCACCCGGGCGATCTCGAGAAAACCCAGGCGACCGGCGAGGAACCCATGGACGGCAATTTCGTTGGCGGCATTCAGCACGGTCGGCGCCGATCCTCCGGCGGCCAGCGCCGCACGCGCCAGCCGCAACGCCGGGAACCGATCCTCGTCCGGGGCCTCGAAGGTGAGACGGCCGATTTCCGCCAGATCGAGCTTGGCGACCGGCGCTGCCATCCGTTCCGGCCAGGCGAGCGCGACCGCGATCGGGGTGCGCATGTCCGGGGCGCCCAACTGGGCCAGGACCGAGCCGTCGGTATAGGTTACCAGGCCGTGGATGACGGATTGGGGATGCACCACGATCTCGATCTGCTCGCGGTCCACCGGAAACAGGTGAAAGGCCTCGATCAATTCGAGGCCCTTGTTCATCATCGTCGCCGAATCGACGGAAATCTTGGCGCCCATGCTCCAGTTGGGATGGGCGACCGCCTGGGCCGGGCTGACCTTCGCCATGGCTTCCCGCTCCATCTCGCGGAACGGCCCGCCCGAGGCGGTCAGCACGACGGAGCGCACCTGCCGCGCGTTCTCGAACTCGAACACCTGATAGATGGCGCTGTGTTCCGAATCCACCGGCAGGATGCGGGCGCCGTGGCGTGCCACCTCCGCCACCATGATATCGCCGGCGGAGACCAGACATTCCTTGTTGGCGAGACCGAGGATGGCGCCCCGGCGCACGGCCGCCAGGGCCGGAGCCAAGCCGGCCGCACCCACGATGGAGGCCATCACCACCTCGGCGGGCCGGCTTGCGGCCTCGATCACCGCGTCCCGACCCGCGGCGACCTCGATGCCGGTGCCGAACAGCGCTTCCTTGAGCGCGTGATAGCAGCCGGCATCGGCCACCACCGCCAGTCGTGCCGACAGCAGCCGCGCCTGCTCGGCAAGCAAGGCCACATTGCGGTTGCCGGTCAAGGCCTCGACGCGAAAGCGGTCGCGGTCGCGGGCGAGAAGGTCAACGGTGTTGACGCCGACGGAACCGGTGGAACCCAAAACGGTGACGCCGCGCCGGTGATCGGGCGACGAGGGACGGGGCGCGCTCATATCCATGCCAGCATACTGCCGCCGCCGAGAACACTGATCAATGCCGTCAACGCCGCAACCACGATCAGGGCATCGACGCGATCCAGCAAGCCGCCGTGGCCCGGGATCAGGGAGCTGGTATCCTTCACGCCGAACCTTCGCTTGGCAAATGATTCGAACAGATCGCCGGCCTGCGCCGCCGCCCCCAGACCGGCGCTGACAAGGGCGAGCGGCCAGACCGAGGCCAGTGCCATCACCGCGGCGGTCGCGGCACCCGCAGCGCCGGCCGAGGCCATGGCCCCCAGCAATCCGGCCCAGGTCTTCTTCGGGCTCAGTCTCACCGCAAGCTTGGGGCCGCCGATACTGCGGCCGACGGCATAGGCGCCAATGTCGGACATCCAGACCACCGCCAGCAGCCAAAGCACGGTCTCGAGCCCCAGTGCCGGATCGCCGCGCAGCCATACCAGCGACACCGACGGCAGACCGATATAGAAGGGCGCCGCGCTGAACCACCACCGGCCGCGCGACAGCGCCGCCACCAGCACCGATCCCGCCGCCAGGACCAGGAGCCCATAGCCGGCCTCATCAAATCCGGTCAACCCCAGTGCCGCGAGAATGCTGATGCCGGCTGCGATCGCCTCCAGCAGCGGGAAGGCCGACGAACACAGACGAAACCATTCCCAGACCATGATCGCAGCACCGACCGCAACCATGACATCGAAATAGGGGCGACCGGCTGCGACGCAGAACAGGACCGGCACCGCGAGAACCAGGGCGGAGAGGGTGCGCTGGCGCAGCACCTCACCCGCCACCGCAACCTCACGCACCGGCCGTGCCGTAGCGCCGTTCACGACGTTGGAATTCGTCCAAAGCAGCGACGAAATCCTCGTTGGAAAAGTCGGGCCACAGAACATCCAGGAACACCAGTTCGGCATAGGCCAGTTGCCAGAGCAGGAAATTGCTCAGTCGCCGCTCCCCGCTGGTGCGTATCAACAGGTCCGGATCCGGGATGTCGGCCGTGAACAGGCGTTCCGTGATGGCGGCTTCATCGATCGCCTGCGGATCGAGCAACCCGATGGCCACCTCTTCGGCGATGCGTCGCGTCGCCTGGACGATTTCGTGGCGTCCGCCATAGCTGAGCGCAATGGTCAAAATCAGACGCCGATTGTTCCGGGTCATGTGTTCGGCGCGATCGATCATCGACACGATGTCGCCCGCGAAACGGCTGCGATCGCCAATCACCATGAGGCGAACGCCCTGACGATCCAGCGCGTTGATCTCGGTATTCAGATAGTGCCGCAACAGGCCCATCAGGTCGCCGATCTCCGCCTGCGGCCGGCGCCAGTTCTCGGACGAGAAGCCGAACAGGGTAAGGTACGAAACGCCGCCGCGAATCGCGCTCTCGATGGCGACCCGCACCGACTGGGCACCGCGCCGGTGGCCGGCGGTGCGCGGCAGACCGCGGGCCCGGGCCCAACGCCCGTTCCCGTCCATGATGATCGCCACGTGGACCGGTGGCGGTGGCGCAGTCTTGGTGAGTACGGCAGCTTCCATGGCGTCAGACCTGCATGATTTCCTGTTCCTTGCGCCCGAGCGCCTCGTCCACCTGCTTGACGTAGCTGTCCGTCAGCGACTGGATCTCCCCGGCATAATCCCGGTGTTCGTCCTGGGATAGCGAGCCTTCTTTTTCGGCCTTCTTTAATTCATCCAAAACATGACGACGGATGTTGCGGATGGCGATCCGTGTCTCCTCGGCGTACTTACCCGCCACCTTCGAAAGTTCGGTCCGCCGTTCCTGCGTCAGCGGGGGAATCGGAATGCGGATCAACTGTCCGTCCACGGCCGGATTCAGGCCGAGATCCGATTCCCGGATCGCTTTCTCGACCGCCTTCACCAGGCTTCGGTCCCACACCTGAACGGTCAGCATGCGCGGTTCGGGCACGCCTACGGTGCCCACCTGGGTCAGCGGCATCGGCGACCCGTACGCCTCGACCACAATCGGTTCAAGAAGACCGGTCGACGCCCGGCCGGCACGCAAGCCTCCCAATTCCTTGGCCAGAACCTCGATCGCACCGTGCATCCGCCGCTCGGCGTCGCTCTTTACTTGCTTGATGTCGAGTTTTTCCACGAACGCCCTCCCTCGTCGATCATTGTAAACGTTCCGGAGCGGCGGATCACCGCCGCGAATGCCCCCGGCTTGTGAATGCTGAAAACAATGATCGGCAGCCTGTTGTCGCGCGCGAGTGCGATGGCGGCGGTATCCATCACCTTGAGGTTGCGCGACACCACGTTTTGATACGTCAAATGATCGAAGCGCACGGCATCCGCAACCACCTTCGGGTCCGCGTCATAGACGCCGTCCACCTGCGTCCCCTTGAGCAGAACGTCACAACCGGTTTCCACGGCGCGGAGCGCCGCAGCCGTATCGGTCGTGAAGAACGGATTGCCGGTGCCGGCGGCGAAAATGACGATCCGGCCCTTTTCCATGTGGCGGATGGCTCGGCGCCGGATGTACGGCTCGCAGATGGCGGCCATCGGTATCGCCGACTGCACCCGCGTGTGGATGCCGAACTTCTCGAGAACGCTCTGGACGGCCAGGGCGTTCATCACGGTCGCCAGCATGCCCATGTGATCGGCGCTGGTGCGCTCGATCCCGCTCGCGGCATCAGAGACGCCTCGAAAGAGGTTGCCGGCGCCGATGACCAGGCCTACCTCGACCCCCAGCCGGTGCACCGCCGCCACTTCGGCACCGATTCGTTGCATGGCCTCGAGGTCGATGCCGAAGCCCTTGGGTCCCATCAGGGCCTCGCCGGAAACCTTCAGGAGCACGCGCCGGAATGGCGCCGGCGATGCCGTCAAGCTTGCTTCCGTGGCACTCTCCGGCATCGCACTCTCCCGGCGACTTACTTGCTCTCTGGCCCGCTCTTTGGCCCGCTCTCTGGTGAGCGCTAGACCCTTGCGGTCTTCGCCACCTCGCTGGCGAAATCCTCTTCGCGCCGCTCCAGCCCCTCGCCGAGCGCAAAGCGCTCGAAAGCGGTGACGCGGATGGTATTGCCGGTTTCCTTGGCAACCCCGTCGATGACATCGGCCACCCGGCTTTCGCCGTCGACGACGAACACCTGGTCCAGCAGGCATACCTCCTCATAGAACCGGCGCAACCTGCCTTCGACCATCTTCTCGATGATGGCTTCGGCCTTGCCGGTGGCCCGGGCCTGCTCACTCAACACGGCACGTTCGCGCGCCAAGGCCTCCGAATCCACGCTCTCGCGGGAGACATAGGCCGGGCTGGCCGCGGCGATGTGCATGGCCAGGTGCTTGCCCAGTTGCTCCAACCGGTCTGCCGGTGCCTCCGATTCCAGGCCCACCAGCACCGCGATCTTGCCGATACCCGGCGCCAGGCTGTTGTGCACGTACCAGCCGACCAGACCCACATTCACCGCAATCACGGCCGTGCGCCGCACGTTCATGTTCTCGCCAATCGTGGCAATCATGTGGGTGATCTCGTCAGCGACGGTTCGACCCGATGCCGGATAGGTCATGGCCGTGAGCGCATCCACGCTGCCCCCGGCATCTTTGGCGAGACTTGCCACCGTGGTTACGAAGGTCTGAAAATCGGGGTTCCGGCTGACGAAGTCGGTCTCGGTATTGACCTCCACGACGGCGCCGACAGGACCCTGCACCGATACGCCCACCAAGCCCTCGGACGCCACTCGACCCGCCTTCTTGGCGGCAGCGGCCAACCCCTTGGTCCGGAGCCAATCCACGGCGGCTTCTGCGTCCCCTCCGGTTTCCTGAAGCGCGCGTTTGCAATCCATCATGCCGGCACCCGTGCGTTCGCGCAGGGCCTTCACCTCGGCGGCAGTAATCTCAGCCATCATCAAATCTCCAGAACGATGCCGCGACCCTGCCGGTCATTCCCGGCCGGCGCCGCGACATGCCACGCTGTGATTTTCAACAAATCGGTCTTAAGAAACGCTTCCCGCGCTCCTCTGCTTCGGTTGGGCCTACGTCAGACCGAACTCACCGGCTCGGATGACTCGGCCGGCTGCTCGGCAGCGGGAGCGTCCGAAGCACGACCGGCTTCCCCCTCCGCCGGCTCTTCCTTGAGAGCTGCCACATCGTCCTCGACCAGCAATTCACGCGCATCCGATGCCGCGCCGACGTCCCCGCCGGAGGCCTGAAGTTCCTGCTGCAGGCCGTCGAGCACCGCCGCCACGACCAAGTCACAATACAGGTGGATCGCCCGAAGGGCATCGTCGTTGCCCGGTATGGGATAATTGATGCCACTGGGATCGCTGTTGGAATCCAGCACCGCGGCAACCGGGATGCCGAGCTTGTTGGCTTCGGCCACGGCGATGTCTTCCTTGTTGGTGTCGATGATGAACAGCATGTCGGGCAGACCCGC
Organism: Rhodospirillales bacterium; assembly: GCA_007695045.1. Classification (GTDB taxonomy): domain Bacteria; phylum Pseudomonadota; class Alphaproteobacteria; order Rhodospirillales; family Defluviicoccaceae; genus REEP01. The sequence goes on from REEP01000061.1 coordinate 29,738, forward strand.
CATCTCCTTGATGCCACCCAGGGCCCGTTCCAGCTTGTCGCGCTCGCGCTGAAGCTGCAGCGTTTCCTTCTTGGTCAGACCGCTGATGCCTTCCGCCAACTGGCTTTCGAGGTCACGCAGGCGGCGGATCGAGTGGGAAATGGTTCGCCAGTTGGTGAGCATGCCGCCGAGCCAGCGATGATTGACATAGTACTGGCCGCAGCGATTGGCCGCCTCCGCCACCACGTCGCTGGCTTGTCGCTTGGTGCCGACGAGCAGCACCCGGCCACCGTTGGCGACCACATCGCGAATCGCGGCAAGGGCGCGGTACAGCATCGGCACCGTCTGCCCCAAATCGATGATATGTATCCCATTTCGGACGCCAAAAAGGTATGGCTCCATCTTGGGGTTCCAGCGTCGCGTGGTGTGACCGAAGTGGACGCCAGCTTCCAGAAGCTGGCGCATGGTGAAGGTGGGTGGCGCCATTGGTATGGTTTCCTGTTCCGGTTTGGCCTCCGCGGGCTTGTCCACGGCCATGCCGTGCACACCGGAGGCGACGCCCGGCCAAGGGGGCGGGGTGTCGCATGCCCACGTGCGAGATATGCCGCATCAATACCGCCCGCGACGTCGGTTTGCAAGCGCGGCAACCCGCTGAGGCCTGATCGCCGGCGCCATCGACGCCGCTTGGCCGTGGCGGGGCAGCAGACGGGTGTCGACGAAGCCGGACGCAGCGATCCGTCCACACAGCGCGCTCCACGGGCAGCCGCGGCACGCCGCTCTCGCCCGGCCACGCCCGAAGGCTCGACGCAGCCGTGCCACCCGGCGCGGGCTCAGGCGCAAGCGTCCGCTTGCCGGCCCGCGCCGACCCATCAATGTCGCCAGAACGGCGCGGGCGCGGCGGTCGCGAACATGGACCCGATAGCGGCGACAATGGGCCGGACCGGCCGCGACCAGCGGGGCGCAGATGTCATCGGGTCCGTCCTTCAATACGATGGCGGCGCCAGCGTTCAGCCGGGCGATCACGCGGTCCATGTTGGCGCAGAAACGCTCGGAGTACCCGGTGCCGGCATAGGTCAGAACGCACAGCACGTGATGGGCACGAAGGCGCACGGCGCGTTTCGTCTCAGCGGTGGTCCGCAAAGCCCCTACCCGCAAACGGATAGGTCCGGCCTGGGGCGGATCGGGGCGGTCGGCGTGCTGCCGTTCACGGGGGCTATATCTCCTCCACCGCGCTCACGCCCGGCAGGTCGCGCAGGCCGGCCAACGTTTCCGGACCGGCGGCATAGCGCCCGGGCAGATCGATCTCCACCTCCCCCACCGCCGGCACCCAGCACACCACCGTTACCGCCGAACCGCCGGCGGACCGCTCCGGCAGCCGCTCGCGTATCGCCGACACGCCCTCGCGCCCGTGCACATGAACCACGGCGCCCGCCGACGTGCGCGCGGCCGCGGCCTCCAACGGCTCGATCGACTGGGCCGTAAGCCGCGTAAGGTCGCCGTCGGCCCGGGCAGCCGCCCGCACCAGGAGCGCGTTGCCGACTTCCAGCAATTCCCGGCACGAAGCCAGCAGTTCCGCGAACACCGTCACCTCGAACACGCCCGAGGCGTCCGACATATCCACGAAAGCATAACGGCTGCCCCGACCCGAGGTACGCTCCTTTTTGCCGGTGACGGTGCCGGCCAGCAGCAGTGCGCCGTTGCCGACGCGACGGCCGGCTTCGGCGATCGGGGTCACTCCGAGCCGGCGCAACGCCTTCTCGTGCACCATGATCGGATGCTGCGAGAGGTAGAACCCGATCGCCAGGAATTCTTCCCGGATGCGCTGAACCATCGGCCAATCCGGCACGTCCGGCAGGCGCAGCCAGCTTTCCGAGCCCGTCGGAGCGGCTGCGAACAGCCCCATCTGCCCACTCTCGCGCTCGCGCGCGACCTGGGCGGCATGGCGGACGATGGCTTCCGCCCCTTCGAACACCCGCCTCCGGTTAGGCTCGAGGGAATCGAAAGCACCGGCCTTTGCCAGGTTTTCGATCTGCCGCTTGTTGACCTGTCGCGGCTCCATGCGCCGGCAGAAATCCTCAAGATCGGCGAACGGGCCGCTCCGTTGCCGTTCCGCCACCAGCGATTCCATCGCTGCCTGGCCGACGTTCTTCACCGCGGCGAGGCCGTAACGGATGGCACCGCCGCGGCCGTCCCCGGAACCGGGATCCGCGACCGTGAAGTTGGCGGCCGATGCGTTGACGTCGGGCGGCAGCAGGGTGACGTCGAGGCGGGTCAGTTCCTGCCGGAAGGTGCTGATCTTCTCCGGATGCCCCACCTCGAGGGCCATGGACGCCGCCATGAAGGCCACCGGGTGGTTGGCCTTGAGATAGGCGGTCTGGTAGGCGACCAGGGCGTAGGCGGCGGCGTGAGACTTGTTGAATCCGTAGCCGGCGAACTTGGCCACCAGGTCGAAGATGAACGCCGCCCGCGCCGGCGGCGCCCCGCGTCCGGCAGCACCTTCCGCGAACACCGCCCGCTGGCGCTCCATCTCCTCCTTGTTCTTCTTGCCCATGGCACGCCGGAGGATGTCGGCGGCGCCCAGGGAATATCCTGCGAGTTCCTGGGCAATCTGCATCACCTGTTCCTGGTAGATGATGATGCCGTAGGTTTCCTCCAGGATCGGGCGCAGGCTGGGATAGAGGTAGTCCGGCTCTTCCTCGCCATGCTTGCGGCGGATGTAGCTCGGGATGTTGTCCATCGGTCCGGGGCGGTACAGCGCCACCACCGCGATGATGTCCTCGAACTTGTCGGGCTTGAGCTTGCGCAGGGCATCGCGCATACCGGCGCTTTCCAACTGGAACACGCCGACGGTGCTGCCCTCCCCCAGCAGCCGGAAGGTCTTGGCGTCGTCCAGGGGCAGATTGGAAAGATCGAGCCGGGTACCGGTGGCGGCCGTCACCAGGTCCACCGCCTTGGCCAGAACGGTAAGGGTCTTGAGGCCGAGGAAGTCGAACTTCACCAACCCGGCGGACTCCACCCATTTCATGTTGAAGCCGGTCACCGGCAGGTCGGAGCGCGGATCCCGGTAGAGTGGGATCAATTCTTGCAGAGGGCGATCGCCGATGACCACGCCGGCGGCGTGGGTGGAGGCATGGCGATACAGCCCTTCCAGCTTCTGGGCGATATCCACGAGCCGAGCCACGCCCTCGTCCTCACGGATCATCGTCTGGAGCTGCGGCTCGCCTTCGATCGCCTGGGGCAGGGTCACCGGGTTGGCGGGGTTGTTCGGCACGAGCTTGCAGATGCGATCCACGTGGCCATAGGCCATGCCCAGCACCCGGCCCACATCGCGCAGCACGGCCCGAGCCTGGAGCTTGCCGAAGGTGATGATCTGCGCCACCCGGTCACGGCCGTACTTTTCCTGGACGTGGTGGATCACCTCGTCGCGGCGATCCTGGCAGAAATCGATGTCGAAATCGGGCATGGACACCCGCTCAGGGTTGAGGAACCGCTCGAACAGCAGGCCGAAGCGCAGCGGGTCGAGATCGGTGATCGTCAACGACCAGGCCGCCACCGACCCGGCGCCGGAGCCGCGCCCCGGCCCCACCGGAATGCCGTGACGCCGGGCCCACTGGATGAACTCGGCGACGATCAGGAAATAGCCGGCAAACCCCATCTCGCAGATGACGCGGAGTTCGTAATCCAGCCGTTCGCGATAGCGTCGTTCCACCGCCGCCCGCCCGGCTTCGCCTGCGTCCGCCCCGATGCCGGCAGCATCGGCGGCCGCTTCGCCCTTCGCCAAGGCGCCCGTGGACCGATCAGCCAGCCGCCTGGTGAGCCCGTCATGCGCCTGCCGGTGCAGCGTAGCCTCGGCATCGAGGCCGGTGCCGGTGGCGAACGGCGGCAGCATCGGCTTGACCGGCTCGACAAAGAATCCGCAGCGCCGCGCGATCAGCACGGTGTTTTCGATCGCATCAGGCAAATCGGCGAACCGCTCCGCCATCGCCTCGGCACTCTTGAAGGCATGCTCAGGGGTCAGCCGCCGGCGCTGATCGTTCGCCATCAATGTGCCCTCGGCGATGCAGATCAGGGCATCGTGGGCTTCGAACATGTCCGGCGTGGGAAAGAACGCCTCGTTGGTGGCCACCAGCGGCAGGCGGCCCCGGTCGGCGAGCTCCAGCAGCAAAGGTTCGATTCGCGCCGCGTCCGACTCCTCATCAAGGCCGTGACGCTGCACCTCGACATACAGCCGGTCGGGAAAGATGCCTTTCAGCCGGTCAAGCACGGCCGCGGCCGCATCGCCGTGACCCTGGGCCAGACGCCGTCCCACCGGACCGGCGGGTCCGCCGGTCAGGGTGATCAGGCCCTTGTTGTGGCGAGCCAGGTCGTCCAGGCGAACGTGGGGAGAGCCGGCCGCGCCGCCCGCGGACTCGGCCCGCCCGGTGCCCAGATGGGCCGCAGCCAGCAGCGCCAGAAGGTTGCGATAGCCCTCGGCAGTCTGCACCAGAACGACGATGGGATCGGCATCGGGTCCGGCAGCCGGCGCGCCGCCGGCGCCGTCGCCGCCATCCTCATCGGCCAGGGCCAGCTGGCAGCCGATGATCGGCTGAATGCCGGCCGCCGCCATGGTGGTCGAAAACTCGAGCGCCCCGAACAGGTTATTGGTATCGGTGATGGCCACCGCCGGCATGTGATGGCGCCGGCACAGCCCCGGCAGGTCACGGATGCGGATCGCCCCTTCGGACAGGGAATAGGCCGTATGGACCCGAAGGTGAATGAACGTCGCCGGCATCTATGGTTACCCCTCCCCGCCCCCGGGTCGTCGCCGTCAGGCTTCGACCGGCACCAGCACGCCGTCCTCCAGGAGAACGATCCGGTCCATGCGTTCGGCCAGGGCGACGTTGTGGGTGGCGACCACGGCGGCGAGGCCGGCACTTCGCACCAGGGCCAGCAGCATTCGGAACACCTCGTCGGCCGTGTGCGGGTCCAGATTGCCGGTGGGTTCATCCGCCAGCAACACCTTCGGCACGTTGGCCAGCGCCCGGCCGATGGCGACCCGCTGCTGTTCGCCACCGGAAAGGCGGCCGGGACGATGGCTCGCACGCTGCTCCAGGCCGAGGCATGTCAGCAGTTCCCGGCTCCGTTCCCGCGCTTCCCGCCGGGACCGACCGGCAATGATCTGGGGGATCGCAATGTTTTCCAGGGCGGTGAACTCGGGCAGGAGATGGTGATACTGGTAGACAAAGCCGATGCTGGACCGGCGGATGCGGGTGCGCCCGCCGTCGCCCAGGCCACTGCAGGCCTGGCCGTCGATCCGCACTTCTCCCGCATCGGGGCGTTCCAGCAGCCCGGCCACATGCAACAGGGTGGATTTGCCTGCCCCCGACGGGCCGACCAGGGCGACGATCTCACCCGCCTGCACCGAAAGGTCGACGCCGCAGAGAATTCTGAGTTCGCTGCGCCCCTGCCGATACGTGCGAACGATCCCTTCGGCGTGGAACACCGCCTCATTCATAGCGCAGCGCTTCGGCCGGATCGATCCGCGCCGCCCGCCACGACGGATACAGGGTGGCCAGGAACGACAGCCCCAGCGCCATGGCGACCACCGTCGCCACTTCGGTCGGATCCACCTCCGCCGGGAGCTGCGACAGGAAATAGATTTCGGCGGCAAACAGCTCGGTTCCCGTCATGCCCTGGATCCACTGGCGGATGACCTCGATGTTCTGGGCCAGGGTCAGGCCGATGACGAAGCCGAGGGTGGTGCCGATCACGCCGATGCTGGCGCCGGAGATCAGGAACACCCGCATGATCATGCCGCGCGTGGCCCCCATGGTGCGCAGGATGGCGATATCCCGGCCCTTGTCCTTGACCAGCATAATCAGGCTGGAGATCACATTGAACGCTGCCACCAGGATGATCAGCGTCAGGATCAGGAACATCACGTTGCGTTCCACCTGAATGGCGTTGAAGAAGCCGGCGTTGGCGCGTTGCCACTCGAGGATGCGTCCGCCCCGGTCACCCAGCACCCGATAGAGGTCCGGCACCAGGGACGGCGCCCGGTCCGGGGAGGTCAGGAACACCTCCAGGGCCGAAGCCGCGCCCGGGAACTGGAAATACGCCTGCGCCATCTCGATCGGCATGAACACGAAGCTCGAGTCGTATTCATACATGCCGACCTCGAAGATCGCCGCCACAGGGAAGGTCCCGACCCGGGGCACCGAGCCGAACGCGGTCACCCGTCCCTGGGGTGAGATGATGGAGAGTTCGTCCCCCACGGTGACGGCCATCTGCTCCGCCAGCCGCTGGCCGATGACCAAGCCCTCGTCGGGGTTGTCGAGCGTGCCGAGGTTGATGTTGTCCGCCAGGATCGGTCTCTGCCTCAGATCCGCCATCCGGACGCCGCGCACCACCGCGCCGCGGGTGGAACCCCGGTGGGTGACCATCACCTGGCCTTCGACAATGGGGTAGACGGCGGTCACGTCGCGCAGGTCGCGGATGGCGGCGGCGAGATCGTCGTAGTCGGTGAAACCGCCCGCCTCGGCATAGACGCTGATATGGCCGTTGAGGCCCAGGATCCGGCCCAGCAACTCCTGGCGGAAGCCATTCATCACCGACATGACGATGATAAGCGTGGCGACGCCAAGCGCGATGCCCAGCAGCGAGAACCAGGCGATCACCGAGATGAACCCCTCGCTCCGCCGGGCCCTCAGATAGCGCATGGCGATCAGCCATTCGAACGATGACAACACGATTGTTCCACTCCTATGCCGTCAGCCGGGCCAACGCGGATTCCATGCTGATCTCCGCCCGCTCACCGGTCTGCCGGCATTTCAGCTCGACCTGGCCCGTCTTGAGGGCGCGCGGTCCCACGATCACCTGCCACGGCAGGCCGATCAGATCCATCTCGGCGAACTTCACCCCGGCACGATCGTCACGGTCGTCGAACAGCACCTCGACACCCGCACCGCACAACCCCGCATAGAGGTGCCGACACGCCTCGTCGCACGCCGCATCCGCCGGCCGGAGGTTGATCAGTCCGACCCGAAAAGGGGCCACACTGTCCGGCCAGACGATGCCGGCCTCGTCATGGGATGCCTCGATAATGGCCCCCACAAGGCGCGACACGCCGATCCCATAGGAACCCATCTCGAAACATATAGCCTGACCATCCGGCCCCTGCACGGCTGCGTTCATCGGTCGGGAGTACTTCGTGCCGAAGTAGAAGATGTGGCCGACCTCGATCCCGCGCCCCTGCACCAGGGCATCGCCCAGGACCCGTTCGGCCTCAGGGTCGCGCTCCTCGTCGGTGGCGGCATACTTGCCGGTGAATTCGGCGACGACCCGGCGACGTTCCGCGTCGTCGTCCACCGGCAATCCGCTCCAGTCCCCGGCCGCGAGATCCCGATGGTAGGCGATCTGACTCTCGCCGGTCTCGGCAAGGACCACGAACTCGTGGCTCATGTCGCCGCCGATCGGGCCGCTCTCCGCCTTCATCGGGATGGCCTTCAGGCCCAGGCGAGCAAAGGTCCGGAGATAGCTCACGAACATCGTCTCGTACGATACCCGCGCCGCGGCGGCATCGATATCGAACGAGTAGGCGTCCTTCATCAGGAACTCGCGCCCGCGCATCACCCCGAACCGGGGGCGGATCTCATCGCGGAACTTCCACTGGATGTGATAGAGCAGCTTCGGCAACTCCCGGTAGCTCTTCAGGCTGGCCCTGAGAATATCGGTGATCTGCTCTTCGTTGGTGGGACCATACAGCAGGTCCCGGTCATGCCGGTCGGTGATCCGGAGCATTTCCGGGCCATAGGCATCATAGCGGCCGCTTTCCCGCCACAGCTCCGCGGGCTGGATGGTCGGCATCAATATCTCCTGGCAGCCGATCCGATCCTGCTCCTCGCGCACGATCGCCTCGATCCGACGCAAGACGCGCAGCCCCAGCGGGAGCCAGGAGTAGATCCCCGCGCTCGACTGGCGAACCATGCCGGCGCGCAGCATCAGCCGGTGGGAGGCGACCTGGGCCTCCGCCGGGACTTCCTTGAGGGTCGGCAGCAGCAGACGGGACAACAGCATATGGCAGACTTTCAGGACAAACGGGCAGGACAAACCGGCAGAACAAACGGGCACGAGAAACGGTGGTACCCGCGAGCGTCGCGGACTGTAGGTCATGGGCGAAACAACATCAAACGCCAATGGCAGCCCGTGAACGCTGCCACGGCAACCGTCGATGGTTGTCACGGCGCCGGCGCTTCGCCAGGCGACTACCTGCCGCCGCCGTCGCCACGGCGTCAAGAGACCGTCATAAAATGCTGGCGGCCATGCACAAAGTGGGTGACGATGGGTTTCGATCCTGGTAGTATTTTTCTACTTGGATCAGAAACAGTGCTGACCTTCAGCAAGCTGTCGGCCCGGGTTTAGGGGGAACACCAAGAAGGTAAATAATAAGAGCAATACCTTCTACCAAAGCGTGCATGAGCAAACGCTGAAACAGAAGACGAGGCAAGATCGCAAGGTCTTGCCTTCTGTTTTGGTTGGTTGGACACCGCCGGAGGACGCCGTCTTCCGTGGTTGTCGCAGGGTTCCGGCTCCGGTCGGGTCGGCCGCTGCGGCTCTCGATAACCGACCACAGGATGCCGCCGGCGGCCTTTCGACTGATCCCTGCCGTGGCCGCCTCGCGGACAACCCCCTATCTTTAACATCACTAAAGGGTGCCCGGTCGAGCTCGGCAGCGCGATCGGCGCCTCGCCGAGTGCCACTGCACCGGCCCAACGGAGGGAGGACATCGATGGCGTATCAGCTACCGCAACTGGAAACCCTGCAACCCGGTGAGGCGGGACGCGTCACCCTGACCTTTCACGAGGACGGCCGCACCTATGACCTGCCGGTTCTGGCCGGCACCCATGGTCCGAAGGTCGTGGACGTCCAGCGCCTGTATCGCGACACCGGATACTTCACCTTCGATCCCGGCTTCCTGTCCACCGCCAGCTGCGATTCCACCATTACCTACATCGACGGCGAGCGCGGCATCCTGCTGCACCGCGGCTACCCCATCGAACAGCTGGCGGCGGAGGCCTCGTTCCTGGACGTCTGCTATCTGCTGCTGTACGGCGCCCTGCCCAGCCGGGACGAACTCGCGCAGTTCGAGCACAATATTACGTACCACACCATGGTCCAGGAGAAGATGAAAAGTTTCCTGGAGGGCTACCGTCGGGATTCCGATCCCATGGCGGTGATGGTCGGCACCGTCGGCGCCCTCAGCGCGTTCTACTCCGCCCACATGGACGTGCACGACCCGGAAGCGCGCGAGATCGCCACCCACCGCATCGTCGCCAAGATGCCGACCATCGCGGCAATGGCGTTCAAGTACGCCGTCGGCCAGCCGTTCATCTACCCGCGCAACGATCTGGATTACGCCGCCAACTTCCTGCACATGTGTTTCGCCGTCCCGACAGAGCCCTACCACGTGACTGAGGTGCAGGCCCGGGCGATGAATCGGTTCCTCGTCCTGCACGCCGACCACGAACAGAACGCGTCTACCGCCACCGTCCGCATCGCCGGATCCAGCCGGGCGACCCCCTACGCCTGCATCGCGGCCGGAATCGCGTCGCTGTGGGGCCCCGCCCACGGCGGCGCCAACGCCGCGGTGATGGCCATGTTGGAGCAGATCGGCCACCGCGACCACATCCCCGAGTTCATCGCCCGCGCCAAGGACAAGAACGATCCGTTCCGGCTGATGGGCTTCGGCCACCGGGTTTACAAGAACTATGACCCGCGGGCCCGTGTGTTGCGGGAATCCTGCCACGAGGTCCTGGACGAACTGGACAAGAAGGATGAACCGCTGTTCGAACTGGCCATGGAGCTGGAGCGGATCGCTTTGGAGGACAGCTACTTCGTCGAGCGCAAGCTGTTCCCCAACGTCGATTTCTACTCCGGCATCATGCTGCGGGCGATGGGCTTCCCCACGCCCATGTTCCCGGCCCTATTTGCGCTCGGTCGGTCCATCGGCTGGATCTCCCAGTGGAAGGAGATGATCGAATCCCCCACCCAGCGCATCGACCGGCCGCGACAACGCTACACCGGCGCGCCGGTGCGTTCGTTCGTACCCTTGGATCAGCGCTGATGTGCGCTGACGTCCGCGCTGGGCGGTGGAGGGCACCGGGTGGCGTCTTGAGTGGTGGGGCTGGCAGAACTAAGGCCGGAAGCTGATACCGCTGTAAACCACGAGGACGTAAATAATCCCCCAGACCACGGCCGCCACCACCGTGGTCATCACCATCTTCCGGGCAAGGCGCGGCTGCTGCGGCGCACCGTGCATGTGTCCCTTGGCGACGTCATCGGCCTCCACCGGGCGCACGCCCGACGGCAGGATGGCGAAGAGGACGATCCACCAGACAACGATGAAGACGGCAATACTGGTAAGCCAGCCCATGGGAGCTTGTGACGATGGCGGCCCTGGCGGCTGCGTCACCGCGAAGGCCATACATTATGGATGATCGATATATAGAGTCCTCTCGGACGTGCGTCGATGGATTTCCCCTGATTCCGCAGCGGTAGCGCTCGCCCGCGGTTGTCCGCCCAGCCCGGCTGGTCAGGCCTCGGCCGGGTGGCCGTTGCGCTGGTGCAGGATCAGGAGGCCTTTGAGCGTCAAATCCGGATCGGCGTGCTCCAGCAGTGGCGTCGCCCCGCTGAACAGGGTGGCGAGCCCGCCGGTGGCGATGGCGCGCGCCTCCTGCCCGAGTTCCGCGCGGATGCGGATAATCATCCCCTCGATCAGGCCGACATAACCCCAGAAGATGCCGGAACGCATCGCCTGCACGGTGTTGCGACCGATCACCCGATCCGGCCGGCCGACGGCGACCCGCGGCAGTTGCGCCGCGGCATTGTGCAGCACTTCCAGCGACAGGTTGACCCCCGGCGCGATCGCGCCGCCCAGGTAGTCGCCGGCGGCGTCGGTGACATCGAACGTGGTCGCCGTGCCGAAATCCACAATGATCAGTGGGCCGCCATATTCCGCCTTGGCCGCCACCGCGTTGACCAGTCGATCGGCACCGACCTCCTCCGGACGGTCCAGGTGAACCTCGATCCCGAGATCCACCTCGGGTGTGCCGACCACCAGGGGCTGACACTCGAAGTAGCGCCGGCACATCAGGCGCAGGTTGAACAGCGCTGCCGGCACCACGGTGGCGATGATCGCGGCATCGATATGGGCACTGTCGATCCGTGCGATCCGCATCAGCTGCAACAGCCACACGCCGATCTCATCGGCGGTGCGGTTGGTGGCGGTGGAAGACCGCCATTCGCCGACGATCGTCCCGGCGTCGTCAAATACCGCGAACACGGTGTTGGTGTTGCCGCAATCGATTGCCAGCAGCACGGACGGGTTGCCCTTTCTCTCAAGCCGGCAGCGGTCGGGCCGACACCACGTCGCCCACAGTGACGACGCGGATGCCGTGCGAAGCGTCCAGGAGCATGGCCCCGGTATCGTCGATACCGGTGAAGCGACCCTCCAGGGTTTCGTTCTCCACCAAGACGCGTATGCCGGCGCCCAGACGATAGGCCCGGTTTAGCCAGGCGGTGCGCACCGGCGAGAACCCGGCCCGGTCCCAGCGATCGAGCCAGGCGGCGAAGACCGGGCTCAACTGCGCCAGAAAGGTCGATGCGTCCACATCGACGGCAGGCGCTTCGGCAGTCAGCGTGGTGGCCGGAAACTGCCCGTCCGCATCCGCCGGGCACCAGCGCAGGTTGACGCCCATGCCGACGATCACCCAGTCGAGAACGCCATTTCCGGCGGTGGATCCCTCCAGCAGAAGGCCCGCGATCTTCCGCCCCGCAACCAGGATATCGTTCGGCCATTTGCACTGCACCGCTTGGGACCCCGGCACCCACGCTGCGAGTGTCTCGGCCAGTGCCACGCCGGCGACAAATCCGAGTTGCGCCGCATCCGCCGGCCGGCAAGCGGGTCGCAGCAGCAGGGAGCCGTAGAAGTTGCCGGGCGGCGAATGCCATGACCGCCCGCGCCGGCCGCGGCCGGCAGTCTGCTCGCCCCCCACCACGAACGTTCCTGAGGGCGCGCCCGCGGCGGCCCGGCGGGCAGCTTCCGCGCTGGTGGAGTCCACCCGATCCAGCAGCAGCGCATGAAAACGATTTCCGTCAGGGTCGGCGCCGCCCCCTTCGAGCGTTTTCACGACCGGCATGCTCAACTGCCGAGAAGCGCCGAGGCGGCACTGGCCGCGTTGGCCAACAGCGGCTCCGGGTAGAGGAAGAACAGCAGCACGACGACTCCGGTGGCGAGCATCACCCAGCCGACCTCGCGGCTGACGGCACGGTCGAGCGGCTGGGTGGCTTCGTCGAAGTACATGATCTTGACGATCCGGAGGTAATAATAGGCCGCCACCACCGAGCTCAGCACCCCGATCACGGCCAGCACCACGAGACCGGCATCCACCGCGGCGAAGAAAATGTACAGCTTGGCGAAAAAGCCGGCGACCGGGGGCACCCCCGCCAGCGAGAACATGAACACCGCCAGCGCCAAGGCGACCAGGGGCTGCGTCTTGGACAGACCGGCGAGATCGCCGATCCCCATCACCATGGTGTCCCGCCGCCGCATGGACAGGATGCAGGCAAACGCCCCGAGGTTCATGAAGAGATAGATCGCCATGTAGATCATGACGCCGCGGACGCCGGCTTCCGACCCGGCGGCGAGGCCCATCAACGCGTAGCCCACATGGCCGATGGAACTGTAGGCCATCAGCCGCTTGATATTGGTCTGCACGATGGCGGCGAAGGCCCCGACCAGCATCGAGGCGATGGAGATCAGAACGATCACCTGCTGCCACTGATCCACCAAGCCGCCGAACGGCTCCATCATCACGCGCATCAGCAGCGCCACCGCGGCGAGCTTCGGTCCGACGGAGAAGAACGCGGTGGCCGGGGTCGGTGCGCCCTCGTAGACATCCGGGGTCCACATGTGGAACGGCACCGCCGACACCTTGAAGGCGAGGCCGGCCAGAATGAACATCAGACCGGTCAGAATGCCGAGCGGCGGGACCTCGCCGCCGTACCCGGCGAATACCTCACCCAGAACGTCGAAGTTTATGGTGCCGCTGAAACCATAGATCAGCGTGATGCCGTAAAGCAGGATGCCGGAAGCCAACGAACTCAGGATGAAGTACTTAAGGCCGGCCTCGGACGAACGGACCTCGTCACGCTGGAACGTTGCAATCACGTAAAGACACAGGCTCTGAAGCTCGAGACCTATGTAAAGCGCCAGGAAATCATTGGCGGAAATCATCATCATCATCCCGACCGCCGAAAAAACGATCAGCGCCGAGTACTCGAAACGGGATGACTGAACCAGTTCCAGGTATTGTCGAGACAGCAACAGTGACAGCACTGACGCGATTAAGACCAACACCTTGAAGAAAACGGCATAACCGTCCAGCACGAACATGCCGCCGAAGGTGGTGATCCGAGCATCGGGCGCCACCGCCAGCACCAGCACCAGCGTGACCGCCAGCGCCGCGATGGCGAGGTGGTTGACCAGGCGTGCCACCGCGGCCTGATCCGCCACGCTGCCTTCCGGGTCACGGCCGAACACGCCCACCATCAGCAGAGCCATGCCCACCAGGACCAGGAAAATCTCCGGCAGGGCAGGCAGCAGATTGAGAATGTCGCCGGTGGTTGTGGCTTCCATGCCGTGCCGCCCCCTCCTATCGGCCTGCCACGTCGACCGCCGCCATGCCGGCCCGCGCCAGCTCAAGCCGGTCCACAAGATTGGCCACGGAGGCGTCCATCATGTCGAGAAAGGTCGACGGGTAGATCCCCATCCACAGCACCAGAATGACCAGCGGCAGGAATACCAGAACCTCCCGCGGCGACAGATCGGCGATTTTTTTCAGATGGTCCTTGGTCAAAACCCCAAAGATCACCCGCCTATACAGGAACAGCATGTAGGCCGCGCCCAGCACGATGCCCGTCGCCGTGAACGCCGCCACCCACGAGTTGACCTGGAAGATGCCGAGCAGCACCAGGAACTCACCGACGAAGCCGCTGGTGCCGGGCAGCCCCACCGAGGCCAGCATGAACAGCATGAACACGGCCGCATAGACCGGCATGCGGTGCACCAGGCCGCCGTACATCGCGATCTCCCGCGAATGGACCCGGTCGTATACCACGCCCACGATCAGGAACAGCGCCGCCGAGACGATGCCGTGGCTCAGCATCTGGAACACCGCGCCCTGCACCCCCTGCATCGTCATCGAGAACGCACCGACGGTCACGAACCCCATGTGCGCCACGGACGAATAGGCGATGAGCTTCTTCATGTCTTCCTGGGCCAGAGCCACCAGCGAGGCATAGATCACCGCCACCACGCTCAGGGCGAAGATCAGCGGGGCGAACTCGATCGACGCCTCCGGGAACATCGGCAGGGAGAACCGAAGGAAGCCGTAGCCGCCGAACTTCAGCAGCACCCCGGCCAGGATCACGGAACCGGCCGTCGGCGCCTCCACGTGGGCATCGGGCAGCCACGTATGCACCGGCCACATGGGCAGCTTGACCGCGAAGGCGAGCAGGAAGGCAAACCACAACCAGACCTGCATCGAGCGCGGGAAGTCGTACTGTAGCAGCGTCGGAATGTCGGTGGTGCCGGCGGTAAAGTACATCGCCAGCATCGCCAGCAGCATCAGGAGGGAGCCCACCAGCGTGTACAAAAAGAACTTGAACGCTGCGTAGACCCGGCGAGGGCCGCCCCAGATACCGATGATCAGAAACATCGGAATAAGAACGGCCTCGAAAAAAATGAAGAAAAGAACCAGATCGAGGGCGGAGAACATGCCCACCATCATCGTTTCCATCACGAGGAAGGCGACCATGTATTCCTTGACCCGGGACTGGATGCTTTCCCAGCTCGCCAGGATACAGATCGGCGTCAGCAGCGTCGACAGCAGCACGAAGGGCAGGGAAATCCCGTCGACGCCGAGGTGATAGGCGACCCCGATCAGCGGCATCCACTCCGCATGCTCCCGGAACTGGAACGCGGGAGTGGTCGAATCGAAGCCGGCCCACAGTCCCAGCGATAACAGGAAGGTGGTGAGGGACGTCCACAACGCGACCCACCGGGCGTTGCGCGCCACCACCGCCTCGTCACCGCGGGTCAGCAGGATAAAGGCGGCTCCCGCCAGCGGCAGGAAGGTGATCAGAGACAGGATGGGCAGATCGTCCATGTGCCGCCTCTATCGCACGCCGAACATGAGATAGAGGCTCACCAGCACGACGAGGCCGATGAACATCGCGAAGGCGTAGTGGACGATATACCCGGTCTGGACACGCCGCACCCACGCGGCCACGTCCACCGTCACCGCCGCCACCCCGTCCGGGCCGATCCCATCGATGACCGCTCCATCACCCGACTTCCACAGCCCCCGCCCCAGGCGAAACGACGGCCGCACGAACAGCGCGTCGTAGACCTCATCAAAGTACCACTTGTTGAGCAGGAACCGGTACACGCCCTGGAACCGCCCCGCCAGCACCCCCGGCAGGTCGGTGCGGAAGCCGTACAGGTAAACGGCCAAGGCGATCCCGGCCAGGCCAACCAGCATCGGCAGCAGCGGCACCCACGCGGGCAACTGGTAGATCGCGTCGTAGACGTCATGTTCCGGCAGCACGAAGATCGATCCACCCCAGAATACGGCGGACCCGGCGCCGACGAAGGCGTTGTAGCCCACCATGCCCGCGATGATGGCGCCGATGCCCAACACGCCCATGGGCACCAGCATCACCCGGGGCGATTCATGCACGTGCGCCATCACCTTCTCATCGGCTCGCGGGGCACCGTGGAAGGTCATGATCAGCAGGCGCCAGGAATAGAACGCCGTCAGGAATGCGGCCACGATGCCGACCCAGAAGGCGAAGTACCCCACCGGGGTGTCCGCCGCGAAGGCGTATTCCAACACGATGTCCTTGGAGTAGTAACCGGCGAACGGCCAGATGCCGGCCAGCGCCAGGGAGCCGATCCACATCAGCGCGTAGGTGACCGGGATCATGCGCCACAGGCCACCCATCTTGCGCATGTCCTGCTCATCGGACATGGCGTGGATCACGGCACCGGCCCCAAGGAACAGCAGCGCCTTGAAAAAGGCATGGGTCATCAGGTGGAAGATGCCGGCCGAATAGGCCGAAACGCCAAGGGCGAAGAACATGTACCCGAGCTGCGAGCAGGTGGAATAGGCGATCACCCGCTTGATGTCGTTCTGCACGCAGGCGACGG
>REEP01000119.1 GCA_007695045.1 Rhodospirillales bacterium
CTCCGCTTCGGCCTCGTTGCGGCAGACCACGTAGCGGGCGCCGTCCACCTTGACCTCTTTCACGAACAACTGCGTCTCCCCGCGGGCGCGTTCGATCAGCAGCGGCGTGAAGGGTGCAGCGTCGTCGAGCACCGCGGTGCGGATCACCCGGCTGCTCCGTTCCCGGGCGCCGAGGATATATTCGAGCCCGCGCGCCTCCAGCGCCGTGATGGTGGCCTTGGAGATCATGCCGCGGTCGGCGACCACGCACACCCGCCCCACCGCGAAGCGCTGGCGCAGCCGGTCGACCACCGGCACCAGCACGGTGACGTCGGCGGTATTCCCCGGCAGCATCTCGGTGGCGAGCGGCCGGCCGTCGCCGTCGAGGACGACGGCGAGGACCATCTGCTTCAGGTCCGGGCGGTGGTCCTTGGAATGACCGTGAGCGCCGAGCGTCGCGCCGCCTTCGCCCTCGAAGCTGAGCGTCGTTGTGTCCATGAACACCACCGACAGCTCGCTGAAGAGGTCTCGCCGCCGGTCGAACAGCTGCTCTTCGATGACGTCCTTGATGCAGCGGGGTGCCAGCGCGCCCTCGGCCACCGGCCCGGTCTCCTCGCCCAGCCACGTCATGGCGCGGTAGAAGTGGTGCAGCTGCAGCCCCTCGATCCCTGGGATGGCGTAGTCCACCATCCACGCCTCGCAGGCACGGTCCGAGCCGGAGACGAAGAGGCGGTGCAGCACCGCGGTAAAGACGGCACGCTCGACGGCGAATTCGAAGCCGCGCCCCCGCAGCAGCGCCTCGATCACCGCCCGGCAGCCGGTATCCTCCCACAACCGGCCAAACAACAGCGGCGGACCGATCCGCCGGCAGACCACCCCATCGGCGGTGCCGCCGTCGATCTGCGACAACACCAGCGCCCGTTCGGCATAGCGGGCGACCGACGCCGCCAGCCGTTCCAGCCCGCCGGAGGCCAGCACCGCGTCCTTGCGCCCGAGGTTCTTGATGATCCGCTGCTTGGTCCGCCCGTCCTCGCGGACGCTCTCGACCAGGTAGAGGTAGGTGTAGCCGTTGATCGTCTTCTCGCGCACGAACATGCCGCGATTAGCAGCGGCACATTCGATCCATGTCAATCAAAATCAGATAGCTAACAATATTATTTAGCATCACGCCATTGCGCCGCCGCCCAGACCCCGGCCGACATATTCAATCAAATCAGCGCCCTGCCGGAATACAACCGACCCCAACCCCTCCACAACTGTCCAAGTTGGGTAATGGGTGCCGCTGGTGGCGGCGGTGTACTCGAGCCGGCTGTTGAGATCGGTGCCGCCGTCGTCATCGGCGGTGCCCGGGAGCAGCGTCCCGGTGGCGTCATAGAGGCCGCGCAGGAAGGGATCGCCCAGGGTTCCGCTACCGGTCGGCGCCCCCTCCAGGTCGATCTGGTATCTCTCGCCGGCCACCAGAGTGACGGCGAACCAGTCGCGGTCGCCGGCAATCTCGATGGTGCCGGTGGTCGCGCCGCCCACCGGCACCACCCCGCTGGTCGCCGTCGTGTCGGGGTAGTCGTCCGCAGGCGCGGCCGAAATGGCGCTAACCGCGAGCTTGTAGGTTCCGGTGTGATCACCAAAGGCGCCGGCGGAGATGTAATGGGTGCCGCTGACCGTAGCTGCATACTCGAGCCGGCTGTTCAGCCCGACGCCGCCGTCGTCATCGGCGGTGCCCGGGAGCAGGGTCCCGGTGGCGTCGTAGAGGCCGCGCAGGAAGGGATCGCCCAGGGTTCCGCTACTCGTCGGCGCCCCCTCCAGGTCGATCTGGTATCTCTCGCCGGCCACCAGGGTCACGGCGAACCAGTCGCGGTCGCCGGCAATCTCGATGGTGCCGGTGGTCGCGCCGCCCACCGGCACCACCCCGCTGGTCGCCGTCGTGTCGGGGTAGTCGTCGACCGCCCCGACCTCGGCCTGTCGCGCGCCGTGCTGGTGGAACGCATGATCCAGCTGGCGCCCTGCGCGGGCGTTCCCGCCGCCATCAACGGCATCCGGCTGCTGAAGCAGATTCTCGAGGCGCGCGAGCGCCGGGCGGTGACGCCGGGCTGATCGGGATAGGGGCGTAGGCGATCGACGGGGCGGGCCGCCGGCCGACCCGGCACCCGCCCGCGGAGGACGCCTCTCAGCTCCCCGGCCCACCGGCCGCCGCGGCGGCGATCGCGGGATGGCGGAGGTGGGCGAGCAGGGCGTTGACGGCGTCCAGCTTGCGCGAGCCCTCGATCTGCGCCTTCACGGCGCCGGAACGGTAGGTATCGGTCCCCTTGTGCAGGCGCGTCAGCAGCTCCGCCGCGAGCTCCGCCCAGCGCCGTTGCACCGCCGGGACCGCCGCGTCGCGGTCGAGGACCTCGGCCAGAGCGGCGGCGAGCATCAGCAGGCTCTCGGTCTGCAGCGAGGCCAGCGTCAGGTTGCGGTGGTAGCAGGCCAGCGTGTGCACCCCCTCGCGCGAGGCGGCGAAGCAGGCCGGGAACCACACCGCCCGCCCCCGGTCCCCGGCCACAAGCGCGTCGCCCGTCCGGTGCGAGGCTCCGCAAGTGTCGAGGCACTCCAGCGCCTCCACCGGCGGCGCGGCGGCGGGCCAGGTCCAGGTGGCGAGCCCGTGCAGGAGACGGCGCGCGGCCGCGTCGGGCTCGTCCGCGGGTGCGCCGCCGTCGGTCCCGGTCAGCACCGTGGCGACCGAGAAGGTCGCGCTGCGCTCCCCCGCCGCGGCCGGCGAGAACGCCCTGTCGGCGAGCGCCCGCAGCGCCTGGTCCAGCACCCGGTCGAGCGTTGCCGGCGGGGCGGCGGCCTCCGGGTCCGCCTCCACCAGGTGGTGGACCTTGCCGCGCCGGATCGCGTCGCCGATCTTGCCGATCTCCTCGGGCGGGAAATCCCCCTCCACCGTGACAGTAGCGAGCACGGCCACGCCGAAGGGGTGGACGTAGCCCTCGAGCGTCATGTGGGCGGTCACCGCATCCGCGTTCAGCTCCAGCACCGGGCGGACGCGCAGCGGGGCCGACGGCAGGCGCAGCGGCACGAGGCGGCGGAAGCACAGCTCCGCCGTCGCCCGCGCCGGGGGCCGGTCGTTGAGGTAGTGCTCCCAGAAATGCTGGCCGGAGGGGCGCGGCCAGGGCAGCGTCAGGCCGAGCGCGTCGGTTCGGCCAGCCAGCAGCTCCTTGACCCGAGTGAGGTAGCCGAACTCGGTCGTCAGCGCCTGCAGCGGCGCCACGGTGATGCGCCAGGCGTCGAGGATCGTCTCGGTCCGCAGAAAGGAGACGCGGAAGCGGTGGATGCGCATGGCCTTCGTCCTTGTCCCGTCGTCGCCGAAATGGTACCTTCTTCATGACTCTGGGGATAGCTTTCGTCCGGCGGAGAAGGCTAACGCCTTTGGAGGCTGGACAGAGGGCTCCTCCCACGGGAGGGCTCAAGGGGTTCCTCCCACCCTTTTCCCCAGCCGCGGCGCGTTTCACGAGGCACTGACGCGGAGCGGGCTGCTCGGCTGTCCCGTCTCGCCGATCTCGGCGGTGGCGAGCGCAATGGGGCTGCGCACCGGGCCCCGACCCCAGTCAAGATTGATCACGGCGCCGTGGGCCTTCAGCAGCCTCAACAGCCCGGCGAGGTCGTCGGGCTCGTTGATGGCCAGTTCGATCGCTTGGAGCGCCGTATTCGCCGCTGCGCCGGGCGTGCTGGGACGGGCGACGATCTCCGGGATCGCCCAGCGCCGACCGTCTCGCTCGGGGTGGCCGAGCAGAAACAAACGCTGCGTCTGTCCTTCGACGGCGTGTTTGAAGTCCGGCAGGTAGAAAGGTCGCCCGCCACCATGCAGCTTCTCGAGCAGCCGTAGGGGAGAGTCGCCCTCCCACGGCTCCAGCCGGGCGCGGTAGAGGGAGCTGAGAGCCATCACGCCCCAGTAGAGGCCGTAGAGCGCCGCCGCGCCGAGGATGCAGGCGATCCACAGCGTCGCCACGTCGGCGAGGCTGAATGCCACCGCGAAGTCCACGTCGCTCCACTGCCGCCAGGCGAAGTAGATCCCGATGGAGAACAGCACGGCGAGCAGCCAGAAGGTCTTGCTCTTGAACTCCAGCCAGCTCCCCGCGTTGCCCGGCAGCGCGACGAGGGCCGACCAGGTCAGCAGCACCAGCACGCCGGGCAGAAGCAGGATCGTCGGAACCTCCAGCAGCTTCAGCACGTCCGAGACGCCGGGCACCGTCGCCTCGATGTCGGCTGAGGCGGTCAGCGTCCCAGTCTCTACCGCCTCGCCAACGGCGCGCGACAGGGCCACGTCGGCGTGGATCGGCCAGGTGCCGATCCGCACCCGGCTCTCATCCGCCACCGTCGCTGACACCGGCAGCCGCAGCGTGGAGCCCGGCGCGACCGTGGCCGGGGCGTCGAGCGCCGCAGAGAGCGTGACGAAGGCCGGACCGGCGAGGGCGACGGACTCGACCGTCACGGGCAGCGCGCCCGCGTTGGCGATCAGCAGATGGGCGTCGAGTGGCGCGCCCTCGAACAGCGCCGCGCCTCCGGTCTTCAGCTCCACGGTGACGCCCTCGGCGGCGGCGGTCGGCGCGGCGACCGTCAGCGCGTGGGCCGCCGCGAGACGTGCCTCCAGCCGCGCCGCGCCGGTCCCGCGGGAGAGCGCAGCATCGACCTGCACTAGCCAGGTGCCCGGCGGCGCGAGGGACCCGTCGCGCAGGCGCAGCGTCACCGGCAGCTGCCGGGTCGCCTTCGGCGGCAGAACGCCGGGCGCCTCGGGCAAGGCGATCTCCACGAAGTCCGGGCCGAGGGCGGTCAGCGCCTCCACCGACAGCGGCGAGTCGGAGACGTTCGAGACCACCAGCGCCCCGAGCACCGGCGCGCCCCGGCTCAGCCGCCAGTCGTAGGGCTCGAAGGCGAGCGTCGCGGCCTCGGCCAGCGGCGCATCGCGGCCCGGCCGCACCTCGGCAGATAGGACCAGGCGCCTGACGCGTGGCACGGCCGCGCCGTCGGTCTCCTCGGCGGCCGCGTAGCCGAGGCGGAACTCCACCGCCGCGGCGTCCGGCGCCTCCGGCGCCGCGGTCAGGCGATACGTCCAGACCGCGTCGCCCGCAACCTCCGGGCCGGAGACGAGTTCGACCGCGATGCCGGGCGGGGCGGTGACGGACAGGGCGGCGTCCGCCGGCAGCTCCGCCCCCGCCGCCAGCCGGGCAGTGACGCGGACCTGCGCCGGGGCACCGTCGAAGCGGTCGAGCACCAGCGCCTCCGGCGCGGCGGCGAGCGACTCCACCGGGTCGGCGGCGCCGGCCTGCGCGACGAATGCCAGCAGGAGCGCGACGAGAACGCGGAGAACCTGTCGCGCCGTGCCGCTCCCCAGCCGCATCTCGCGCCCTCCCCCCGCCTCGCCTGGTGCGGCGCCCCCGTCGGGACTGCCGCTGTCCGACTGCGGGAAGCGTATCAGCGTCGGGTCGCCCGGACAATGCCGCGGCGCCAGCGGCCTCCGGGTTGTTCATCACGCTGGCGGGGCGCGAGCATCGGATGGCGGCGATGCAGCTGGAGGCCAGCGCGAACGCGATTCCGGAACTGCTCGCTGCCGTCTGCCGCATCGGCGACGGCGACGCGACTTGATGCGGACAACCGTGCCGTCGGCGGTGCGGTCGGTTCTCGCCATCTCGATGGCACCGCCTTCGACATCGCCATGGCCAACCACGACCCGGTCGCCTTCGAGGCGGCGGCGCGGGCGGTCGGCTTCACGGGCTTCGGCTACTATCCGCGCTCGGGCTTCATGCACATCGATCTCGGCCCCGCGCGGCAGTGGGGCGAGCGCTTCCCGGTCCGCGACGCGGCCTTCGCCGCAGAGACGCCGCCCGCGCGCGAGGTGCTGGCCGAGAGCCGCACCATTAAAGGCGGCGGTGCCGCCGGTGTGGCGACCGTCGGCGCCGTGGGCGTCGAGGTGGCGCAGAACGTCCTGGCCGAGACGCAGTCAGCCATCCTGCCGCTGGTGCCCTATCTCGACACGCTCCGCTGGGTGTTCATCGCAGTGGCGCTCGCGGGCGGCGCCATCACGATCTACGCCCGCATCGATGATTGGAAGCGGGGGCGGCGATGATCGCCACGCTGATTGCCCGGTTCGCCGCCAGCCCATGGGTGCGGGTGGGGCTGCGATACGGCGCCGTTGCGCTCGCCGTCCTGCTGTTCCTGCTGTCGATCCGCCGCGCCGGCGAACGCGCCGGCCGCCTCGTCGAACGCCTCGAAACCACGGAAAAGGCCAATGACGTCCATCGCCAGATGCTCGACGCGGCGACTCGCCGTCCTCGCGACCGCGGCGAGCTTTCTGAGCGGCTGCGCGACGGTCGGTTCTGACCTTCGCATCGTCACCGTCTGTCCGCCGGTCGTGGAGTACAGCCGCGAGGTCCAGGCGCGCGCGGCCGAAGAACTCGATGGGCTGCCGGACGGGTCGGCCATCGCCGAGATGCTGAGCGATTATGCCGTGATGCGGGAGCAGGCGCGGGCGTGCAGAGGCTTGCACCGCTGATCCCGTTGTCGGCGCGCTTCGACACTCCACGATGCACCGCAAGGTGAACCGCGAGGAGCATCGTTCCGTCCCGGCCGAGTTCCGCCGCTCGTTCTGGGCCGGCGGCCGCAAGCTGAAGGGCTTGGTGTGGCGCAGGGACGCGGAGGCGCAACTATATGTCTCAGCCTGACGCGTCACCCTGCATTATCGTGCTGACCGCGCTCCCCTGGTTCCGAGGACGCCCGGAAGCGCTGCCGGAGATGATCCAGCGGCACGAGCGCCCCCGTTGCCGGATCGCGGCATTTCCAGAATGTCCAGCCGTTCGTCTGCCAATGTGTTCGCCCATCTGTCGGCGGACCATTTGCGATGTTGCGTGCGAAGCCGGCTGCCACCGACAGCGACGAGTATCGTTCACCGTTGAACGTGACGGTTCCGTCTGCCTCCACGGCCGCAGTGAAATCCTGCTTCCGCCAGCGGGCAACGATCTCATGCGGGGGATGGAAAAGCCCCGCATCGATCAGATCCGGAAGACCTGCATGGTCCCCCTTTCGCACCTTGATCACGGGAACCGGGTGGTCGCTCAGGTGCTGTTGCGGTGGCGCTTCCACAACGGGCTTTGCGCTTTCGATCACCTGCGGGAAGCGGATGGCGACGTCGGCGCGTTGGAGGGACTGTCGAATGTCGCCCGCTGTCAGATCCGTGGTGCGCTTGCCGATCAGCCGCACCAGGGCGTCGTCGCGCGTCTCGAACAGGGCGTCGAGCGCGGCCCTGACCTGGCGGTCGACGAAGTGGGTTTTCCACAGGAGGTTGAGCCGCTTCTCCGCCATCCGTTCCTTCGACAGCAAACCCAGCGTGTCGAGGGCGAAGCGCCGGCCGTCCGGCGCGGAGATGCGGACCGTCCGGAACAGCTTGCCTTCCGCGTCCGCTCGACCCACGGCGTTGTACAGTCGGTACTCGTCGCCGTTGGTCAGCACGCACCACTCGACGCCGGCGACGGCCGCATAGGATATCGCCTGGTTGACCCACTTCACGTCGTCGAGGCCATGCCCCAGCGCCTTCGCCTCGATGAACAGGCACGGGCTCCGCGCCTCGAAGAGCGCGTAGTCGACGGGGTTGTGGCCCGGCTTGTAGCGGTACTCGTTCCGCACCTCGTCGATGTCGAAGATGTTCCATCCGAGAGCCTGCAACAGCGGCGTGATCAGAATGCGCTTAGTGTCCTGCTCGCTGAGGCTGCCGGCGCGCCCTTCTAAGCGGTCGATCGTCTGCGCGAGGGCGTCGATCACCGACGAATGCTCTTGGTTCGGCATTGGTTGGACCGATCATGGATAACCATGCTCGTCCTCGGACGTCCCGGGCCGAGAACAAAGCACACAAATCTATCGCCTTCCCAACGTCTTGTCGCCGATTGGAGTCGCTCTTTTCCCTTTCCGAACATCGATTGGGCTGAAATCTGGCGATAACCCGGCGACCAGACGCACTCATCACGGCCGGCCCCAGACGCCCTTCGTGCACACCTGAGGTGTCTGCGGACGTCACGGTTCTGGCTGATCAAGGCGCCGGCCGCGATCGCCAGCGATAGCCCGGAAGACGAGATCAGCTTTGCCGCCGTCGACGTCGGCGACAGGCTCGTGGTGAAGATCATCGACGCGTTCGTGGGGGTGTAGAAGCGGGGCCACGTGCACCGTGGTTGCGTCGTGTCGGCGCTTACCGGTAGATTTGGAAACAGGACGAGCCAGCCGGGACCTCAGGGGGATGAGCGCGCACGAGTGCATTCGCATTCTGCACCTGTCCGACATCCACTTCAAACAGGACAAGGCCTGGGATGCCGATCCGGTGCTACGCGCGCTCTGCGGATTCATTGAGCGGGAGGTCGCCGAGGGGCTCGTGCCCGACCTGGTGGCGATCACCGGCGACATCGCTTTCGCAGGCATCGCCGAGGAGTACGCGCTCGCCCGTAAGTGGCTCGATACCCTCTGGCCGAAGCTGAACAACCTTCCGCGCGATCGGTTGCTGTTGGTGCCGGGGAATCACGACGTCGATCGCGGGAAGGTCGGCCGGATGGCGAAGCTGAGCCAAAGCGATCTGCTTGAAAAGAAATCCCAGGACGAAATCGCCAAAGTCCTCGGTGACGAAGAAGAGTGCAACGTGCTGCTCAGGCGGCACGAAGCTTACCTCGACTTCGTCGGCGGCTGGCTCGGCCAACCGCACGATCTGCCCTGGTGGCAGAAGGTCATCGAGATCCGCGGGACGCGCCTGCATTTCGCCGGCCTGGACTCCGCCTGGATGGCTTGCAAGGAAAAGGAGCGGGGCGACCTCTTACTAGGCCGCTACCAGCTCACACAGTCAGTTGAGACGGCTGAGGCCGAGGGCGCCCACTGGCGGATCGCACTGGTGCATCACCCCTGGGACTACCTGGCTGAATTCGACAGCTACGCCGCCCGCCCTCTAATTTACCAGCGTTGCGATCTATTGCTGCGCGGGCATCTTCATTTCCCGCAGACTGAGCGCATCCTGCCCCCCGACCCGAGCCGCAGCTGCCTGGAGCTCGCCGCCGGCTGTGCCTACAACGGCAGCAGATACCCCAACGCCTTCCAGTGGATCGAGCTGTCGCCGACGGGGAAGCACGTGTGCGTGCACTTCCGCGCGTGGCGGCACAACGCGTGGGATGTCGACCGCACCGAACCGGGATGCCCCGAGGGCCATGCAGTCTTCGATCTCGACCCTCAGCCGACTCCTCCCAACGGGAACGGGATTGATTACCTCGAGACTATGCGTCGGTTCGCTGTCTGGCTTATCGCCGAAAGGTCGCACTGGGGACGCTATCACGGTGCAGTTGAAGCGGAGCGAACGGTTGCCAATACCGCCGAAGGGCTCTTTCTCTATTTGGCTCCGCCCCAACTTCGAAGCGAGATAGGGATCGATGACCGCATCGAAACACGGAGGGAAGCATGTGACTTTCTGCTAAGCCACATCAGTGATGGGGGGCTGCCGAGCGTCTCTCTGGGCGAACCGACGCTTCAGTGCACTTCACTGGGACTGTATGTCTTGTCCGAGCTGACACTGCGGTCCCGTTATCGACCTTCGCAACCGGACGATTTTAACGCCCGGCTGCGCACGCTGCAGACAGCGTTAATAAGCAATGCCGGAACGCACGGCTGGGGAACGTTAATTAACCGACAGTATGTAAACGAGAGAGAAATCCGCATACCTTTTACCTTCTGGGCACTGCGAGCAATCAATAGCAGGCTGCGCAACAAGGGTACTAGGCCCAGACCGGTGCGCGAATGCATCGAGCAAGTTCTACCAAGGCTGCTTGACCGCGTCGGACAGAGACAGTTTGGCTATAGTTTCCAGGATCATCAGCCGAGGATCGTATCGGAAGCACTCTACTTAATTTTGCTACAGGAGTTGCGTGAAAGGGAACTGCGCGAACGTATGATCAGATTAACTGACCAGTCCAATTGGCCCATAAAAAGACGCCTCCAATTCCTACTAGCTGGGCTGCGGGACCGCAGTTACGTTGAACTTGAAGAATACCGCGCTGGAGAAAGGCAATATCATTGGTGGCATATGTCGTTTGGGTATGCCGTACAATGTCTGGCACTCTACTACGATCTTTTTACGTCAGATGAGAAGAACACGTTAGATTGCGCAGTAAGGAGGCTCTTGACGGAGTTGGTTCATAACCACCAGCGCAGTTCGTACGTACTTGTGAGCGACATGAACGAGGAATCGTCCAATTCCAGCACGTTTCCGACAGCGTACGCCTTCATGGGTTTATCTGAATACATGAGCAGGATTTCAAGGAATGACCACAGACAACCTCATTGAAAAGATTGGCTTAGCCGTCTTGCGCGGTTCGCAGCTTCTCGTGGTTCGAAATAGAGATACCTCGCTATTTCTCGTTCCAGGGGGGCGCGTCGAAGTTGGCGAGTCGCCAACGGAGACCCTAAAGAGAGAAATCCGCGAGGAACTGAGCTGTGATATTGACGAAGCTAGTCTGGATTACATCGGCGAGTACCGGGATGACGCTGCCAACGATAAAGGCTCGAAGGTCAGAATCCGACTGTATCGAGGAGAACTGGCAGGCAACGGCATCAAAATGGCGAACGAGATTGACGAATGCCTGTGGTTTGACACGGAGCACGGAGATGTAACGCAGCTTTCCAAGATCATCCGAGACCAAATCCTGCCAGATCTGCGGGTCCGTGGGTTTCTTGCTCCTGCCGTAGAAGGAGAGTCCTGGTGAACCTGGACCAAGGTGTCGAGCTTCTGATACAATTGGCGGGCTTGCAAATGGTCAACGTTCCGCTTGGCCTTGCCAAGCTCGGACGACGCGACAGCGTTCCTCGTCTTCCGGAGGTTAGACCTCACGGCTTCACTGTGTATGTGGGGCCAGCCCAAGGTTGGAAAAACTCAAGTGTGTTTCTCGCGACCGTCGCGCAGAAGTCTAAGTTCCAAGCGCTCACCAACAAATTGGTGAAAAAGCGACACTGGCTTTCCCAGGAGCAGGTGCCGGATTTTCTCAAACAAGCATGGTGCGAGGTCGAGACGGAGGTCGCGAGGCTTAGCGAAAAAGTCCCAGAATTGGCTCACAATGAAATATACGGCGCCGTCTATGCTTCCTGGATTCCGGATCAATCCAGCTACTCCTTCATTTGTCAGGCGCTCTGGTCGGAGAATGGAACTGACCTATCGATATGGCTCGACCTCGGCAACGCTGATGGTTGGGAATTCCAATTACGGGAGTACTTATTCGTTACCCAGGGCCAAGTAACCTCTTCGGCTGGCTTGAGCGTGGGGGACCACATGTCGAATGTGTGGGTGAACGACATCGTCGAAGCATGCCAGATCACCGCAAACTACGCTGGTCAAGAATTTGGGAAGCGCAACGTGGTTATTGAGGGAAAAGTGATGAAAGAGGATAACCTTGTTGTTCTGATCGACGTCTACGAGGGGCCTGAGAACGTCAACCGTGAGCCCGTAACGCACCATAAGCATATCGAGTTGATGAACCTACCACCGCGATGCCAGTGGTCGAGTCCGTGAGGACATCCGCGAAGCGTTGACAGTTGGCCGCGCTTCGATCGTTTCCGGAGAGCATCCTCGTACAACCGCGGCAGGTGCGGCGCGACAATGAAGCTCGACTTCAACACAGGGTTTTTGGAACTTATTGATCTGATTTGTGGATTCTTTTTTTGCGGCCGGCGTGGCACTACGTTTGCGGGGTTGATGTTGCCCCCGTTTGGCCGGACACTCAGGCGGTTACGGTTTGGGCCGATCTGAACTCGCGCGGCGAGCGCATTTTGTAATTGCTCAGGTGGCTGGCTGGTGGGCGAAGATGGTTTGGCCTGCGAGGGCTTGGCTGATCGCCTGATCGGGGGTGTGGCCGTGGAGGCGGCCGGTGCCGATGACGGATAACGTATCGTATTTTTCGCACAATATGGAGTGGGTGGTGGCGCCCGGGTTTGGATATGTTGGGTGTTGAGCGCATCCAACGACCAAACGGAGGGAGCCACCATGAGCGAGGATACAGGGACCCGCGCGTTGAGCAACGTGGTTCGGATCGATGAGGAGCAGGTCCGCGATCACCTCGGCAAGATCGTGCGCGGCAGCGTCGAGGAGACGTTGAACGCACTGCTGGACGCCGAGGCGGACCGGCTGTGCAATGCCGGACGCTACGAACGCACCAAGGCGCGCCGCGACACCCGGGCCGGCTCATACGAGCGCAGTTTGCACACGCGGGCCGGCGAGGTCGTGACCAAGCTGCGCGCGCAGAAGCTCGGGAAGGCGGCCGAGCTGGTCAACGAGGCGATCGAGGAAACGCTCGCCTACTATCGTTTCCCCGAGGAACACTGGC
>REEP01000124.1 GCA_007695045.1 Rhodospirillales bacterium
GAACGAGCAGGTCCAGAAGGCGAGCCAGCGGCTGCAGCCGCGACAGTCGTTGTGACGCGGCGATCTATCGGATTCGACGGCCGCTGTCATTTTCGCTCGGGGAACTCGACGACAAACCGGCCGGGAACATCGCCTTGCCGGTGTTCCTTGGCGACGACACCGGCCTTTCCCTTAATCGCCCTGCCTGTCGGGTGCCGACGCTCAGGGCGCATCGGGCATGGCAAACGGCCGGCGCCGGGCCCGGTGTAAACGGCGGCGGAGCCGCTAACCCCGCGATCGCGGCCGCGACCGTTTCCGACACTCGGTCCCAGCATAGAGGAGTTGAGATCATGCGTACGATTCTCGCCCAACAGCGTCTGCATGTCGCGTTCCGAGACAGCCTGGGGCCGGTGATCCAGGCAGCCCTCGAGGACGCCAATATCGTGGAGGTGATGGTCAACCCGGGCGGGCGGATCTGGGTGGACGGGATCCGCGGCGGGCGCCACGATACCGGGGCGGTGCTGCCGGCCGGTACCGTGGAGACGATCATTCGCCTGGTGGCCGACCATATCGGCGAGACGGCCACCCGGGAAAGCCCACTGGTCGCCGGGACGATCCCCGAGACCGGCGAGCGTTTCCAGGGAGTGCTGCCGCCACTGAGCCCGGCAGCGGCGTTCACTATCCGGAAGCGCCCAGGCGTCATCTTCAGCCTCGACGAGTACGTCCAGGACGGGATCATGACCGCCACTCAGGTGGCGATCGTGCGTGATGCCGTTACGCAAAGGCGCAACGTGCTGATCGCCGGCGGCACCGGCTCCGGCAAGACGACGCTTGTCAACGCCATCCTGGCCGAGCCGGGGTTCGCCGCAGAACGCATCGTGCTGATCGAGGACACTGCGGAGCTGCAGTGTGCGGCTCCCGATCAGGTGCGCCTTCTGACCCGGCGGACCGAGCCGGCGGTGACGATCCGGGAGCTCGTGAAGACGACACTGCGGTTGCGCCCGGACCGAATCATCATTGGCGAAACCAGGGATGGCGCCGCTCTGGATATGCTCAAGGCCTGGAACACCGGCCATCCAGGTGGCCTCAGCACGGTGCACGCCAACTCAGCGGAGGACGCGCTGTACCGTCTGGAAGAGCTGATCGGCGAGGTGTCCGTATCGGTGCCGCGCCGCGCCATCGCCCAAGGCATTCATCTCGTGGTGTTTATTGAACGCAGTCCGACGACGCCCGCGGGCCGGACGGTGAGCGCCGTGGCGCGGGTCGTCGGCCTCGACGGTACACGTTACGTTCTTGCCGAATAAGGGTGGCATTTCGTCACCAAAAGGGGTAGGCCCGCGAAGCGCGTGTTCGTTTGCGACGCGACTATCAGATTTTGACACCTTGTCGCCACAAATCAGGGGACGACACGATGAATCAAGGACTTAAGAGCATCACTGCCGCGGCGGCACTGAGCCTGCTGGCCGCCACCGCGCAGGCCGCCGGGACCGGCATGCCGTGGGAATCGACACTGGATTCGGTACTCAACTCTCTCACCGGTCCGGTGCTGCGGGCGCTGATCATCCTCGCCATTGTCGCGGCCGGCATCGGCCTCGCCTTCACCGAAGGTGGCACCATGCTGCGCCGCTCGATTGCCGCAGTGTTCGGGCTGTCCATCGCTGCCGCGGCCGTGAGCTGGGGACTTGGCTTCTTCGGCTTCGCCGGCGGCGCCGTGTTCTGAGGCCTGGTCATGGATGACACGCGTCTCGACGGCTTCGAGGTGCCGCTGCATACGAGCTTGACCCAGCCGATCCTGCTCGGTGGCGTACCGCGCCAGTACGCGATCCTCAACGGCACTCTGGCGGCGGTGATCGGTCTCGCACTGTCACAGATCTGGATCGCAGTGCCTGCGTTCCTCCTCCTCCACACCGTCGGCGTCTGGTGGACCCGTCGCGACGCGCTGTGGCTGGAAGTGCTCCGCCGCCACGTGCGCGAACGGCCATACTACCGGGCGTAACGACGATGTGGCTGGCGCGCTCCCGCCCGACGATCGCCCGGATGTCCGACGAGCTGCCATGGGCCGTGCTGGCCGGACCCGGGCTGATCCTCAACAAGGACGGCTCGCTGCAGCGCAGCCTGCGGGTGCGTGGGCCGGATCTGGAGAGCGCCACCCCGGCCAGCCTGGTGGCAGCCATGGCGCGGCTCAACAATGCGCTGAAGCGGCTCGGCACGCACTGGGGGCTGCACGTGGAGGCGCGTCGGCTTCGTGCCGACAGCTATCCGCCGCTGATTACCACCGACCCGGTCTCGCGCTTGATCGACGAGGAACGGAGACGTCGGTTCCTCGAGGCGGGAGACCACTTCCGCACCGAGTACACCATGACGTTCTCGTATTTGCCGCCGGAAGACCGGGCCGAGAAGGCCGGACGGGCCTTCATCGAGAACGCACCGCGCGGGCGGCGGCGCATGTTCCAGGAGCACGCTGAGTTGTTCAACAATCAGGTCCGCTCGATCGCGGACCTGATGGCGACGTTCATGCCACAGGTCGAGTTTCTCAGTGACGGCGAAACCCTGACCTATCTGCACGACTGCGTGTCGTTCAATCCCGTCCGGCTGAGCCCGCCGGAGCCGCCTCAGTTGCTGGACAGCTTTCTCTACGATACCGACTTCCTCCCCGGCCTGGCGCCGCGCCTCGGCGACTGCTGGCTGCAGATTCTGGCCATCCACACTTTTCCGTCGGCAACGGTGCCGGCGCTTCTGGACCGTCTCAACACGCTGCCCTTCGAGTACCGGTGGACCAGCCGGTTCCTGTTCCTGGACCGGATGGACGCCGAGGCCGAGCTCGCCCGGATCAAGCGGCACTGGTTCGCCAAGCGCAAGAGCATCGGCCGAATGCTGTGGGAGATCCTCACCCGGGAAGAGAGCCTGATGGCGAACACCGACGCCCTCAACAAGGCGTCCGATGCCGACGAAGCGCTGACCGAGCTCGCCGACGACGTGGTCAGCTTCGGGTATTTCACGCCTGTGGTGATCGTGTGGGATCGGGACCCCGACGTTGCCATGGACCGGTTCATGGCCGTCAAGCAGATCGTCGACAGCCTTGGGTTTGTCTCTCGGCCGGAAACCTACAACGGACGCCAGGCGTGGCTGTCCAGCCTTCCCGGGCACAATCGTTCCAACGACCGTCGGGCCCTGGTTTCCACGCTCAACCTGGCGCACATGCTGCCAGCCTCGGCGATCTGGGCGGGTGAGCGGCGGAACGACCACCTGGACGGGCCGCCTCTCCTGGTGGCGCAGACGGCCGGAAGCACGCCATTCAACCTTACTCTGCATTCCGGCGACGTCGGTCACACCATGATCGTCGGGCCCACCGGCGCCGGCAAGTCGACCCTGCTCAGTCTGATGGCGAGCCAGTTCCGCCGCTATCCCGACGCGCAGGTGTATCTGTTCGACAAAGGCCGGTCGGCGCGCGCGATCACCCTCGGGGTTGGCGGCGGCTTCTATGACTTGGGTGATCCCGACGCCCTGGCGTTTCAGCCGTTGGCCGACATTGACCACGAGGACGAGCGCACCTGGGCGCTGGAATGGATTGTCGACATCCTCGCGCGGGAGGCTGTCACGGTGGATGCCGACCTCAAGGCGGAGCTGTGGTCCGCCCTGGAGCGGCTCGCCGGCCGGCCGCCGACGCAGCGAACGCTCACCCTATTCGTCTCGCTGGTGCAGAACCAGGCGGTCAAGGCGGGCCTCGGCGCCTTCACCGTCAACGGCCCCTATGGCGCTCTCCTGGATGCCAACGAAACCACGCTTGGCTACGGCGACTGGCAGTGTTTCGAGATGGAGGAGCTGATGGGGCTGCCGGGTGCAATTGTGCCGACGCTTCTTTACGTGTTCCGCGCCCTCGAGAAACGCTTCACAGGCCGACCCACGCTCCTGATCCTCGACGAGGCCTGGACCTTCCTGGAGAACAGCCTGTTCGCTGCGCAGATCCGGCAATGGCTGAAGACGCTCCGCAAGCGCAATGTCAGTGTCGTCTTCGCCACCCAATCCTTGGCTGACATTCAGCAAAGCAGCATCGCCGCAACCCTGGTCGACGCCTGTCCGCAGCGCATCTTCCTCCCCAACGATCGGGCGCTGGAGCGCGCGACCCGAGAGGCCTACCAGCAGTTCGGGCTGAACGCCCGGCAACTGGAGATCCTGGCCCACGCCATCCCGAAGCGGGACTACTACTTCCAGGCGGCACGCGGCAACCGGTTGTTCTCCCTGCATCTCGGTCCGATCGGGTTGGCATTCTGCGGCGCCAGCACGCCGGACGATCAGCGCCTCATGACGGAACTGTTTGATCCCGCCTCGCCCGAGCGTTTCGGCCAGGACTGGCTGACCCGCAAAGGCCTCGGAGACCCCGCTCACGCCCTTGAACACAGGAGACCGTCCTATGCAGACGCTGCGGAATAGCCTCAAGCGCCGGACCGCCTTGTGCGGGTCGCTGGTAGTGGCCGCCACCCTGTTGGCCAGCTCCCCAGCCGAGGCGCTTTTCGGAAAGGTCGTTTACGACCCCGCCAATCACGCCGAGAACCTGCTCCAGGTCAGCCACATGGTGACCCAGATCCAGAACACCCTGACGCAGATCGAGTATCAATTGCGCTCGATCCAGAGCGGCAGCTTCACCCTGCTGCCGGAGCTGACGTCGATGCTGCAAACGGTGCAGTCGACCATCGATACCGTTACCGCCCTGGCATACGACCCGCTGACGATCGATGCTGATTTCATTGCAGCCTTTCCGAAGGCGTACGCCGCGGCGACCTCGATCATCGACATTCGCGCTACGATCGACTGGCAGATCGACCTGCTCCTGGACGCCGCCGGTGATGCCGCCCGGCTGCAAAGCGATGTGGCGGCTTCGATCCCGAAGACCCAGGCCAATATCGACAGCGCCCTGGCCGCCTCCCAGGCGGCGGTCGGTCAGACACAGGCGATTCAGGCCGGCAACGAACTGGTCGCCGTGCTTTCCACTCAGATGGCCCAGTTGCACAGCCTGATGATCGTCGAGCAGCGCCAGGCGGCCATGGAGCGGGCCCAGGCGCAGAGCGCCAAGGAAGCACAGCGCGAGATCGTCGAGCGTGCCCTCGATGGCCTTGGTTCTCACACCGCGCCTGGCCACACGCCGGCTGGTTGGTAGGTCCTTAAAACACGAAAGGGTGGCGAAGTGTCTATGCGAGTATGGGTTACAACGTCAGTTATAATTGTTTCAGCGGTCGGCGGTGCCGCATATGTGTACAACAACATTAACATCCAAATTATTCCGGCGCCGAATGCTGTGCACACTGAGAATAAAAAAAGGAGGGACTTCCGAGACCGAATCCCTAATTACGACACAATGAACAATGCTCAAAGGCGTTACGCTATAGTAAATATTATAGGTGATCTAGAAGGGCATGAAAGAGAGCAGGCGGGAAAAGAGCTGTCCGATCTCGCATGGGACACTATCGAAAGCGGCAACAAAGGCGGTCACGTGCCTTCGGGCTGGTAATAAAGGAGGGTCATATGGACACAGGCATATTGAATGACATACTGCGAAATATGGATGTGTTTCTCGTGACGGCACTGCCCTTTCTCAACCCAGATGTGCGCTATCTTTTCAACTCATTTCTAGTAATAACTATTTTATTTTCCGGATTGTGGCTTGCTTTCGGGGAAGGTGGGTATGACATAAGGTTTTTCTTGAAAAAAATTCTGCTGATCGGCTTTTTTTCGTTCCTCGTGACCAATTGGCTCTATGTAACTGACATTGTAATCCAGACGTTTGCTAAGCTTGGCTTGAAAGCAGGCGCTGGTGGCGGACCAGGTATTACGGTTGCTGAATTTTTCAGCCCAAGCTCTATTGTAGATTTGGGCCTAGGTATAGCGCGTAATCTGTTTAGCCAGATAGATGGCTTATTTGTAGGGTTAACAACGGGCTTGGGGGCGATGATACTAATCATCATTGCTGCTGTGTTGGTTGTTGTAGCGTTTTTTGTGATTGCTCTTCAGGTCATGATTGCTCTTATCGAGTTTAAGTTGGTCACGTTAGCTGGCTTTATACTTCTACCTTTTGCTATTTTTTCAAAAACGACATTTCTGGCGGAGCGGGTCATAGGTTACGTTTTTGCCGCAGGCATCAAGCTTTTCGTGCTCGCCGTAGTTGTGACGTTTGGGCTATGGGTCGTGCCAAGTTGGTCTGTTGGCACTCTTCCTAATCTCAACGAGGCCATGGGGGTAATGGGCGCCTCGCTTCTGCTGATGGCGCTATCGATCTTTGCGCCGCAGGCCGCCTCGTCGTTGATCGGCGGCGGACCCTCGCTTGGGATCGGCGCCGCCGGCGCCACAGCGCTCACCGTCGGTGGCCTCGGCGCGGCGGGAGCTGGCGCCACTCTCGCGGGTGCGCGAGCAGCGGCGACCGGTGGCCGCAGCGCCGGCGCCGCCGTTCGGGCGGCAGCCCGTATCCGGGATGACGCGCCGCTGCCAGGGGCTCCGCGCGGGCCACGGCCACGTCCTGAGTTGCCCACTCGCAAGGCCTCGGCGCCCTCGACTCTTGGTCGGGCCGCGGCCACTGCGGCCTATGCGGCGCCCCGTCAGGGTGATGGCGGCAGCGGCATGTCCGCTGATCTTCGAGGAGAATAGCCATGGCCAAACCATTCAGCGGCGCCACTCCCAACTTCGCTCCGGTCGACGACGGCGATGATCGTTACGCCCGTGCTCGCGCAGGCTTCCAGGACCTGCTTCGCCAAGCCGCCCGGGAGAAGGCGGCTTGGCGGGCAATGGCCTTCGCCAGCTTGGCTGTCACCGTCGTGCTGGCCGGCGGCATCGTGTACATGCTCACGACCCGCACAGTCGAAACACATGTCGTAGAGGTCGATCGGACCACCGGCGAACTCGTCCGCCAAGTCGCGCTCAGTGAGCCGCTGCAACCGAGTGACGCACTCATCGCCGGTACTTTGGCCCGTTGGATCCAGATGACTCGCGGCAAATCCGTCGATCCACTTATCATCAAGCAGTCGTGGCAGGATGCCTATTCGTTCGTCGCCCAAAAGGCCAAGCCCCAAGTCGATCAGTATGCCCGAGATTTAGACCCGTTCGCCAATATCGGCAGTGAAGCCCGGACCGTAGACGTCCGCTCCATCACTCGCCAGTCAGGCGATACTTTCCAGGCCCGTTGGATCGAGACGACTTACAAGGACGGTCGGCCCCTCGGCACAAAGTCCTATACTGGAAATTTCACGATCAAGGTCGAGAACCCGCGCAATCCCCGTGACATTTTTGTCAATCCGGTCGGCCTCTACATCACCGCGCTTTACGTGCAGCCTGATTTCGAGGGGCGTTCCTGATGCGGGCCTGGGGAGCGAGCACACCGAAGAAGGAGCTTCCTATGGTCCGGACTGCCATCTTTGTCTGCTTTGTCGCCACTGGTCTCACCGCTTGCGATAGCCTGCACGGAAGTAGCCACCGCGACGAAGCGCCGACACAGTTCGTTTCGGCCAACTTGGCGGCTACCACCGATCCTCTGGTGTTAACACCGCCGCCACCATCTCAGCTCCGCCAGCTTCCGCAGACCCGTGCCCCGGCATCCGGTGTTATCGGCGTTCAGGCAATCCAGGCAGCCAACAGCGGAGCCCGGCAGCGATCAACGCCAGCTGGCTTCATCAACGCGGTGCAGTACTTCGACTACATGCCAGGAGCTCTTTACGAGGTCTACACGGCGCCCGGCTATGTCACGACGATATCGCTGCAACCCGACGAAAAACTGATCACCTATGCGGCTGGCGATACTGTACGATGGGTGATCGGCGACGTTACTGGCGGCTCTCCGGCCGGCCAGCAGACCCATGTTCTGATCAAGCCCATCCGCCCGGACCTCCGCACCAATCTCGTCATCACGACTGATCGCCGCGTCTACCTGGTAGAGGCGCGCAGTATTCAAGGTAACACATACAACGCGGCCATCGGTTGGAACTATCCACAACAGAGCCTGGTCCAGCATGCCTCATCGCGCGGCACCGGTGATTCTAGCTCGATCGCTCGCCATGTGGCACTGAAGGATCTCAATTTCGGCTATGAGATCAGCGGCGACAAACCGCGGTGGCGGCCGCTTCGAGTATTCGACGATGGCCGCAAAACTTACATCGAGTTCCCACCCAATCTCGGCACGATGGAAGCGCCGCCTTTGTTCGTTATTGGCCGCCACGGTGACGCTCAATTAGTCAATTATCGTGTTCGTGGCCGCTACTACGAGATCGACCGGCTGATCGATCGGGCCGAACTCCGCCTTGGAGAAGCGCCTCAACAGATCGTCCGGATCACTGCCAAAGAGCAGCACCAGTCGCACGATCAGCACGCTGCCTATCAGGCCTACCCATGACTGGTGGTCCTCCTTCCCGACGGTACGATCAGGCCGACGCAGAAAATACTCAGCCGGGTGTCGATCCGGAACCGCCCCGGCCGGCCCGGCTGAACCGACGTCTGGTGCTAGCTGCCGCCTTCGTGCTTACCGGCACCATCGCGTTGGCCCTGCACCTTGGCTTCCAGGCTCCAGTTCCCTCCATCACCGCAGCGACCCCTGACATCGAGTCTCCGAATCTGCTGCACAGCGACATTCTCCATGCTGCCCCAAGAGTCAGCTATCGGGAGCTCACTCGGCCACCGGACCCCGTACCAGTCTCGCCGCCGGAGCCTACTCCGGCGATGGCGGTCGCGGCGCAGACGGCTGTTGCCGTCGAGCCATCTCCGGTTCCGGCCAGTGCCACTGTAACGCCCACTGCACCCGAAGACCCCGAGAGCGCCGCCAGGCGCCGCCAGCTTGCTCAGGAGGCTGAGGAAGCCCGGCGGTCTGGCTTGTTTTTCAGCGGCCGGTCGCCAGCAACGTCGGATTCCACTGCGGGCATTACCACGACGGCCATGGCCCCATACGCCACCCCTGGGTTTGAGCCCGCTGCGCTCACGGGCGACGCTCAGAACCACCAGGCGGATAAGCGGAGCTTCGCGACTTCTGTGGGGCCGGCCGAATCCTATCTCGACCGGCCATACCGCAAACCGCTATCGAGATTTGAGGTGAAGGCTGGGACTGTGATTCCCGGCGCCTTGCTCACTGGACTAAACAGCGACCTACCCGGCCAGATCATCGGCCGCATTACCCAGAATGTTTTCGATTCGGCCACCGGCGATCACCTCTTGATTCCTCAAGGGACCACCGTAATTGGTCGTTACAACAGTGTTGTCGCCTTCGGTCAGCGACGTGCTCAGATCGTTTGGGACCGATTGATCATGCCTGACGGCCGCAGCATCGAGCTCGCCACCATGGCCGGCACCGATCAGGCGGGCTACGCGGGCCTGTATGACCGTGTGGACCACCACTGGGACCGCCTCGCCGCCGGCATCGTCCTTTCAACCGGTATCAGCGTGCTTGCGAACCTGGCGACCAATCGGGAAGATAGAGGCAGCATTGTCGGCGACGTTGGCGATGCTGCGGCACAGGAAGCAGCACGAGTGGGATCGGAGTTCACCCGCCGGAACCTCAATGTCCAGCCAACGCTGAAAGTGCGGCCAGGCTGGCCCTTCAATATCATCGTGCACAAGGATATGATCCTCGCTCCCTACTCGTGACGGCGTCGATAGAACCTGAAGAATCCGGAGGACCTGAAGCCGATGCCGACGAAAGAGGTCAACATTACCTCGTTCTTAACCAAGCATCTAGTCCAGGCCGTCGGCGCGATCGCTCGTAACGAAAAACGTTCTATGTTCGACGTGTACGCGAGCGCCATCGATGAGTTTTATGAAGCGTGGCGAAGTGGCGATACCTCAAGAGCCTATTTTGGCAATCCCCCTGGGTCACGTCACACTACTATTTGGGTTTCCGAACGCCTACGCGGCATCATTCGCGAAATCGCCGAAACCGACCGAGTGAATGCCTCTGCCGTCGTTCGCGATGCGGCGCGCTGGTACTGCGAACGGCGCGGCTATGACATTCTTCGTCATGAACTCCCGCCGCTCCCATCAGGTCCGCGACCGATGAGCGTCCGTGAACTCGAGGCGACTTGAGCATCGACCGCCGCGAGTTATCCTCGACACTAGAGTACTTTTTGCCGACCTCGGGCGTTGTGGAGTTCGATGCCCTCTATGGCTATGGGAACCTCGAAAATGAGCCATGACCGATTCCGGGTCACGGACGATCAGAGCGTAGGCATCGTTCGCTTCATAAAGCCGTCGAACAGCGGCACGGTAAACTGGGTGTCGCCATGGGAAGCGCTGAAAATCATGCCTTTGGCAATCAGGTTGTTGCGAATGGGCGCGACGGCGGTGACCTTGCGGCCGAGCATGTCGGCGATATCTCCGGACCGGTGCGGCCCCGGTCCGAGCTCGGCCATGGCCCGCATGTAGCGCTTCTCGGTGGGCGTGAGCCGGTCGAAGCGGACGCGGAAGAAGCCGGCGTCCAACTCAGCCAGAGCGGCCGTCGTGGCGTGCTCGGCATCGGCACGGGAAATCGGCGACCGGTCGGCGAGATTCCAGCTGTGCTTGCCCCACTCCTGAAGGAAATAGGGGTAGCCCTGAGTCTGGCCGAGAATCTCCGCAACGGCGTCGTCCTTGTAGGCGACGCCCTCGCGCTCGACAGGCTTGCATAGAGCGTCCCGGGCTGCCGCCGGATCGAGCCGATCGATTGGAGCGAACTCGAATAGCCGTTCGGCGTAGGACTTCGCCCGCCCCATCTGCCCGACGAGTTGGGGCAGGCCGGCGGCGATCATGGTGACAGGCGATTGCCGTTGACTCAGCCGGTGGAAGGCAAAGATCAGAGCGGCGAGTTGCTCTTCGGGCACATACTGAAGCTCGTCGAGGGAGACCACCACGGCGGTGTCGCGCTCGGCCGCGGCCCGGCCGACGGCGGTGAAAAGGTCGGCAAGGTCGGCCTCGAGGTCACCGCTGTCGGCAATGCCCTTTTCGGGCTCGAAGTCGAGGCCGACTTCGACGTCCTGGTATCTCACCTTGAACGAGTCGACGAAGCTCCGCAGCGCGCGCAAGGCGGAGCCGA
The DNA here is from genome assembly GCA_007695045.1 of Rhodospirillales bacterium. Lineage (GTDB taxonomy): Bacteria > Pseudomonadota > Alphaproteobacteria > Rhodospirillales > Defluviicoccaceae > REEP01. Next base: position 11,012 of record REEP01000124.1, read on the forward strand.
GTGCAGCGCGGGCGGCTTCCCCTCGGCTCAGGCGAAGCAGAGTGGCGCGAAGCGGCGCCGCGAGCAGGCCGGGGAGGGAGCGGTCCTCGGGGGCTTCGATTTCGACTGTCGCGAGGCCGCGCGCCTCGGCTTCGAGCCGGATCTTGTTGAGGAGCACGGTCTTGCCGACGCCGCGCAGCCCATAGAGGATGAAGCTGCGCGCGGGGCGGCCGGCCCTGATGCGGTCGAGCGCGACCCCGGCTCGCTCGACGATGTCGTCACGTCCGGCAAGCTCGGGCGGAGGAAACCCCGCTCCGGGCGCGTAAGGGTTGGTGCGCGGGTCCATCTATAGGGTTCTTACCCCAATTTATCCATGGGCGATAATGTATGATAAGATCGCCATAAACAAGCCCGTCGCGGCCCGTACGGCGCCCACATGGCGCCAAGCGGTGGTGCGGCAGCGCCTCCACAACCGAGCGTCCCGCCCCGATCCCTAGCTTTCCGGGCCTCGCTGTAGCGCCTCAACCACCTTGACTGCGGGCGCACAGGGCTCGAACGTCAAACACTATTAACAATAGTGTTTCAACGCTGCCGCCGAGGACACCTAGCAGAAGCAGCCACCAGAACAAAATGATGTGGCAGGCTGAGGGTACTGCGCGAAAGTGCCCCCTTCCAGGGTAAGACGCGTAGCCTTAAATCCCACATAGCCCCGGCATCTACGACCAGAACCCTCCGAGTGAAATCTCGGGCTTGAGGTCTCGTGGCGCCCTCGCCCACAGCCTAAACCCCTCTTATGCGGTTCCTGTTCGTCGGGCCGGAACTTTGTCTGCAGCCTCCTTCAGAACCCGCCTCGCGACAACGCCCTGGCTGTTCGGCTAACGATTCCCGTCAACAGGGTCCGTAGAGGACTTCCACCTCCAAGTCACTGACTGGCCAACCACCTCCAATCAACGTT
>REEP01000077.1 GCA_007695045.1 Rhodospirillales bacterium
TGGTGTAGTACGGCGAAAACGGGATGGTGTCCTGCGGACCCTTGATGTCGATGCCAAGCGGATTATTCGACTTTTTCGTGTGCAGTGCCCACAAGTGCAGGAAGACCAGACCAAAGATGACGAACGGCATCAGGTAATGCAGGGCGAAAAACCGATTGAGCGTCGGATTGTCGACCGAGAAACCACCCCAAAGCCAGACGACGATATCATCGCCCACCAGCGGGATCGCCGAGAACAGGCTGGTGATCACGGTGGCGCCCCAGAAGCTCATCTGACCCCACGGCAGCACGTAGCCGGTAAATGCCGTGGCCATCATAACCAGCAGAATGATCACGCCGATCATCCACAAGAGTTCCCGGGGAGGTTTGTAAGAGCCATAGTAAAGGCCCCGGAAAATATGGATGTAAACGACGATAAAGAAGAAGGATGCGCCGTTCATGTGGATGTAGCGCACCAGCCAACCATAGTTGACGTCGCGCATGATGCGTTGCACGCTTTCGAATGCGTGATCCACATGCGCGGTATAATGCATCGCCAGGAAAATGCCGGTAACGATCATGATCACCAGCACGATCCCGGCGAGGGACCCGAAGTTCCACCAGTAGTTCAGGTTTTTCGGCGAGGGATAGTCGACCAGGTGCTCGCGCATCAGCGTGAACACCGGCATGCGCTCATCCACCCACCGGACCGTGGGGCTCTTCCATGTGTACTCAGCCATCGTCATCCCTCTCAGCCGATCTGGATGCTGGTATCGTCCACGAATTCGTACGGCGGCACCGGCAGGTTGGTCGGGGCGGGTCCGCGGCGGATGCGGCCGGAGGTGTCATAGTGGGACCCGTGGCACGGGCAAAACCACCCCTGGAATTCGCCCCGCGGATCACCGGACCGCTGCCCCAGCGGAATGCAGCCGAGGTGCGTGCAGACGCCCACCACCACCAGCCATTGCGGCTCAATGATCCGGGCTTCGTCCGGTTCCGGATCGATCATGTCGCCTGCGGGCGCCGCCCGCGCCGCCTCGATCTCGGCTTCGGTGCGGTGGCTGATGAACACCGGTTTACCGCGCCACATCACGGTGATGCGTTGCCCGGGATCGATCGGCGCCAGATCCACGCCGGTGGTGGCGACGGCCAGCGTATCCGCGGCCGGGTTCATGCTGTGGATGAACGGCCATGCGGCCAGCGCCACCCCGACCACCCCGACGGTGGCCGTGGTGACAAGCAGAAAGTCCCGGCGTGTTTCCCCCTCATCCTGGTGGCCGGGAGGCGACGATACCGTGTTTGCCATGGAAGTGACCTCGTTATTGCCCCGCGCATGGGGAGATGCGGTCGTTGTACGGTCACCGGCGGGATGCCTCCGCCCGTGTGCCGGACACTCGATAAACGACCATAGCCGGTCGAAGCGGGCAATATCAACGATTCCAGCATGGTCTTTCGCGCCTGCGAGCAGACCTTTCAACCCCGGCCCCGGACCGATCGTTGACCGAGGGTCGGATCAGGCCAAGCCCGGCCTATCCGCGGGCTCTCCCCTGAAACAATTAAAGCCCGGAACGGTGCCGGCAAGCCGATGCGTGCAGCGGCCCCTGGCCGGGGCGGCAGGGGGCTGCTACTTCTCGCCCATGCGCCTCGCCCTGTTCCAGCCGGACATCCCCCAGAATACCGGCACCTTGATTCGGACCGCCGCCTGCCTCGGGATCGCGGTCGACATCATCGAACCCTGCGGCTTCCTGTTCACCGATCGGCATTTCCGGCGTGCCGGTCTCGACTACCTGGACCGGGCCAGCCTGCACCGGCACGATTCCTGGCCGGCCTTCCAGGCGGCCCGCATCGCCGGCCCTGGGAGCCGCCTGATTCTGCTGACCACGGCGGGGCCGGACGCCTACACCCGGTTCCGCTTCCATGGCGATGACATCCTGATGGTCGGCCGGGAAAGCGCCGGTGTGCCGGCGGATGTCCACGCCGCCGCGGATGCACGCCTCAGCATCCCCATGATGGCCGCGGCGCGCTCGCTCAACGTGGCGGTGGCCGCGGCCATGGTGCTGGGCGAAGCGTTGCGCCAGACGGCTTGGGCCGACGGGGCGGTGGCGGGTGTCGTGCCATCGGGAGGACAGGTTGGCGACAGTCATCACGTCTGAGCACAAGGCGCGGGTGACGGCCTGGTTCGACGCCTTGCGCGATCGCCTGATCGCCGCTTTCGAGACGATCGAGGATGTCGGAGGGGGTGCGGCATGCGCGCGGTTCGAGCGGCGGCCCTGGCAGCGTCCCGGCGGCGGCGGCGGCACCATGGCGATGCTGCGCGGCCGGGTCCTGGAGAAGGCCGGTGTCAACGTGTCCCAGGTGGCGGGCGTGTTCTCGGAGGCCTTCCGCAGCCAGATCCCCGGTGCCGCGGACGATCCCCGCTTCTGGGCTTCCGGGATTTCCGTGGTGGTGCACCCGCGCTCCCCCCTGGTTCCGGCCGCGCACATGAACACCCGGATGATCGTCACCACCCACGGCTGGTTCGGCGGCGGCGCCGACCTCACCCCGGTATTCGCCGACGCCGAGGACACGGCGGCGTTTCATGCGGCGCTCAAGGCCGCATGCGATGCCCACGATCCCGGCTACTATCCCCGGTTCAAGGCATGGTGCGACGAATACTTCCAACTCCCGCACCGCAATGAGGCCCGCGGCGTCGGAGGCATTTTCTTCGATGACCTGGCCGGGCCCGACTGGGACGCCGATTTCGCGTTCGTGCGCGATGTCGGCACGGCGTTTCTCAATGCCTACCCGCGCCTGATTCGCCGTCACATGGACAAGCCGTGGACCGAGGCGCAACGGCAGGCGCAACGCCGCAAGCGCGGCCGGTATGTGGAGTTCAACCTCCTGTACGACCGCGGCACCCGCTTCGGCCTGATGACCGGGGGCAACCCGGAGGCGGTGCTGATGTCGCTGCCGCCGGAGGCTTCGTGGCCGTGACGGTTGTGCGGTCCGGGAAGCAGTCCGGCGCCGAGTCCCGCATCCGGGCTTACGCCAGGTATGTCGGGAGTTCCGAGAGGTCGCGGATGGTGGCGGTGCCGGGTGGGAAGGGATCCGGGTGGCCATCGCGCACCCGGCCGACGAAACGGACGCCGTTGGCGTTGGCGGCCTCATAGTCGGCGCGGCCGTCGCCCACCATCAGGATCGTCTCAGGCGCGAGCCAGAAGGTGCTGATGATGTCATGGATCAGGGTGAGCTTGTCCGGCGGCGAGCCGACAATGGCGGCGAAGGCATCGGTCATGCCGCGGCGATCCAGGATGCGTTCCAGTTCCTGCTGCGGTGTGGCGGAGACGATGAACAGCGTCAGCTTCCCGGCGTATTCGGCGAGGAACGTGTCCGCCCCCGGGACCCAAGGGGCCGCCACCACCTTGTCCTCCACCATGCTGCCGAACAAATCGGAGAGCTGGCGCACGACACTGTCCGACGGGCTTTCTCCCAGGAGCGCTTGGTGGCAGGCGCGGATGCGGTCCAGGCGGGAGGTGCCGGCGCTGGCCAGATACCGTTCGGCCGCCGCGTCCTGTACCGCTTCGCCGTGCGGGGCGTACAGGCTGCGGAACGCCGCGGTCTTGAGATCCATGGTCTCGACCAGGGTGCCGTCGAAGTCGAACAGGATGGTCGAAATCGGCACAGCGTTCCTTCCGGGTTTCATGGCGCGACGGAATGGGGGCGCGACGGAATGGGGGCGCGACGGAATGGGGGCGCGACGGAATGGGCGCGCGACGGAATGGGGGCGCGACGGAATGGGCGCCGTCGCGCCCGGTTATGGCGCCGCCGCTTGACAAAGGCAACGGGTCGGTGTGGGTTGACGCCGCGTCTGCTTCGGCCGGTCAGGTGAAAGACAACCACCATGCATCCCTATCGAACCCACACGTGCGGCGAACTTCGTCTTGACCACGTCGGCGCGACCGTCCGCCTGTCCGGCTGGGTCCACCGCAAGCGGGATCACGGCAACCTCCTGTTCGTGGACCTGCGCGACCATTTCGGCCTCACCCAGTGCGTGATCGATGCAGCGAGCCCGCTGTTCGAGGCGGTCACCGACGTCCGCCCGGAAAGCGTGATCACGGTGACCGGACCGGTGGTTCGGCGGACCGCGGACACGGTCAACCCGGCCCTGGCCACCGGCGAGATCGAGGTGCGGATGGCCGAGTTCGTTGTCGACTCTCCGGCCGACGTGCTGCCGATGCAGGTGGCCGGCGACATGGAGTACGGCGAGGAAACCCGGCTGCGTTATCGCTTTCTCGACCTGCGCCGCGACCGCCTGCACCGCAACATCGTGCTGCGCTCGGCGGTGATCGCCTCGCTTCGGCGGCGGATGACGGAGGCCGGGTTCATGGAATTCCAGACGCCGATCCTGACCGCGAGTTCGCCGGAAGGCGCGCGCGACTACCTGGTGCCGAGCCGGCAGCACCCCGGCATGTTCTACGCCCTGCCGCAGGCACCGCAGCAGTTCAAGCAGCTGCTGATGGCGTCGGGCTTCGACCGCTATTTCCAGATCGCGCCGTGCTTCCGCGACGAGGACGCCCGCGCCGACCGCTCGCCCGGGGAATTCTATCAGCTCGACTTCGAGATGGCGTTCGCCACCCAGGACGACGTGTTCAACGCCATCGAGCCGGTGCTGGCCGGCGTGTTCGCCGAGTTCGGCGACAGCAAGGCGGTGACGGCGCCGCCGTTCCCGCGCATCCCCTATGACGAGGCGATGCTGAGGTACGGCTCGGACAAGCCGGACCTGCGCAACCCGTTGGTGATGGCCGACGTCACCGAGGTGTTCCGCGGCGGCGGCTTCGCGCTGTTCGCCCGCAACATCGACAAGGGTGCTGTGGTGCGGGCGATTCCGGCGCCGAAGGCGGCAGCGATGCCGAGGAGCTTCTTCGACAAGCTCAACGATTGGGCGCGGGCCGAAGGTGCCGGCGGCCTCGGCTACGTTGTGTTTGCCGAGGGGCAGGTGAAAGGCCCCATCGGCAAGAACCTGGACGAAGGCGGCATCGCCGCCATTCGCGAGGCCACCGCCACCGGCGATGGCGATGCGGTGTTTTTCGTCTGTGCAAAAAAAGCGGAAGCCGAGAAGTTCGCCGGCCGCGCCCGGGAGCGGCTGTGCGACGAGCTGGGTCTGCGCGAGGTGGATACCTTCCGGTTCCTGTGGGTGGTGGACTACCCGGCCTACGAACGCAATCCGGAGACGGGACGGATCGAATTCAGCCACAACCCATTCTCCATGCCGCAAGGCGGGATGGAGGCACTGGAGACGATGGATCCGCTGGAGATCAAGGCGTTCCAGTATGACATCGTGTGCAACGGCGTGGAGCTGTCGTCCGGCGCCATCCGCAATCATCGTCCCGACATCATGCTCAAGGCCTTCGCCATTGCCGGATACGACGAGGCGGAGACGCGGGAGCGTTTCGGCGGCATGTTCAATGCGTTCCGCTACGGCGCGCCGCCGCACGGCGGCTGTGCACCCGGCATCGACCGGATCGTGATGATGCTGGCCGACGAACCCAATATCCGCGAAGTCATCGCATTCCCGATGAATCAGCAGGCCCAGGACCTGATGATGGGGGCGCCGGCGCCGGTGGAGCCGGCCCGGCTCAAGGAACTGCACCTCCGGGTCGAGCGGCCGCGGGAGAAGAAGCAGCGCGCGGCGCTGGCCGACGGCGCCGAGTGACGCGTCGGACCCGGGCGGCAACGGGGGCGCGGCCGTGCACGACGACGAACAATCGGCATCTCCGGCCGAAACGGACACCGAACCGCAAAGCCCATTGTGGGAGGTGGTGCCGCTGGACCGGTTCGAGCGTCCGAGCGAGCCGACCGGGGAGACCGTCCGCAAAGGCCTGAAGGGGGTCTGGCGAAGCCTGCTCGGCGCGCCGGACACCGAGCCTGAAAGCATGGATGGGGCTCAGGTCCCGCATCCCACTGTCGGGCAAGCGGTGGTGGATCGGGCGGCGCCGCCGCCGGACTGGTCCGGCCCGGCAACGGCGTTGGAACTGGCCCTTGCCGACTGGCCTGAGGCGGACGGGCAGACCATGTCCGCGTGCCTGATCGTCGGTCCGCCCCATGGCGGCATCGGGGAGACACTCCGGCACTGGGCGTGGATGCGCGGCTGGCGCGTGCTCGAAGCACCGGATCCCGAGGCGATTCTGACCGGTGCCGAGGACTGGCAGGAGCAGCTGGCCGACCGCGATGCGGGGCCGGCGGTCTTGCCGTCGCTGGAGCATTGCTACCTTCGCCATCCTCTCGGTCTCGGATTGATCCGGCGGATGGTGGCGCAACTGGCCGCACCGACGATTCCCATCCTGGTCGGCTGCGACAGTTGGGCCTTCGCCTTCCTCGGCCGGGCACTGGCACTGCAGAGCGGCGTGCCGGCGCCATGGACCTTGCAAGCGCTCGACCACGAACGGACCGAGCGATGGCTGGCCGAGATGGCCGATCCGGCCCTGCGATTCCATCAGGTCGAAGGCGGGGACCTGGTGCTGCCGCCGCCGCTGGCCGCTGTCACCGCCGCCACCCGCGGCCATGGTGAGGGTGACGGCGAAGGTCATGACAACGGAGGGCACGAAAGCGAACCCGTGTCCGGTTTTTGCCGGTTCCTGGCCGCCTATGCCCGCGGCAACCCGGGCGTCATCCGCGCAATCTGGCGTCATTGCCTGGAGATGGCGGCGACCGAGGAGGTTGAGCAGGCCCTGCTGGATCGGTTGGGTACACCGGCCCACGGAATCCACCGGGTTTGGCTCGACTCCTGGCAGAAGATGCGGTTGCCGACACTGATTGCGGATCCGCCGGACCTGGACCAGTATTTCTTGCACACCCTTCTGGTGCATGGGGGGTTGCCCGAAGACATCCTGCCGACGGTCCTGCCGGCCCCCGGAACCGATCTGGGGCGAAGCCTCAGGCGCCTCAGCGCCGACAACATCATCGGCGAGTATAATGGCCGTTGGCAGGTGACGGGTGCCGGCTATCCATCGGTCCGGCAGGTGATGGCGCGGCAGGGCCTTCTGCTGGACGCGTTTTAGCAGGTTGTACCAGGATCGGCACTTAAGGATCGGGCCACAGGGAACGGGCTACAGGGAACGGGCGAGACACGCAGATGGACGAGGCCGAGCAGACCCTGGTCAGGATCTTCAACGAACTCGGTTGGCAGGAAGCAGCCGAGATCGCTGCGGTCATTGCCGCCGCCTGGGCGTTGACGGCGGCAGTCCAGCGCGGCCTGCCCTGGCTCGCGGAACGGTTCCGTCGGGCGCAGCGGCACCGCATCCTGCCGTTCGTGCCGGTGTTGCGGATGATCATCCTGGTCGGGGCGCTGGCGATGCTCCTCGCCATCATCATCCGGCCGACGGTGGAGAACATGGTGGCGATTCTGGGCGCCTCCGCGCTCGCCATCGGCTTCGCCTTCAAGGACTACCTGTCGGGCGTGGTGGCCGGGGTGGTGGCGGTGATCGAGCGTCCGCACCGGCCGGGCGACTGGGTGCGCATTGGCGATGCCTACGGCGAGGTGACGAGGGAAGGCCTGCGCGGGCTGGAAATGGTGACGCCCGACGACACCCGGGTGTTCATCCCGCATTCGAAGCTATGGGACACCGCCATCTACAACGCCAACAACGGTTCCCGCGAGCTGATGTGTGTGGTCCGCTTTTTCGTCGATCCCCGGCACGACGCCGGTCAGGTGCGTTCCGCCCTGTACGATGCCGCGCTGACCAGTCCCTACGTCCAATTGGACCTGCCGATCAGGGTCGTGTTGTGGGAGGAGCCCTGGGGCACCCACTACCGGGTCAAGGCCTATCCCCTGGAGGCCCGCCAGCAGTTCCACTTCATCAGCGACGTGACCGTGCGCGGCAAGGCGGCGCTGGCAGCGCTCGGGGTCGCACCGGCAACCCCCTCCGCGAGCGTGGCCGCGCCCGAACCGCAACCTTGATCGGCCCGCGAAACGGCGAACTGCCGCCGCTTCCGCCAACGGCTCAGGAACCGGCGGTCGCGACACCCGCGGGGCAGGTCACGCCGGTGCCGGCAAGGCCGCAATAGCCGAAGGGATTCTTGGCCAAGTACTGCTGGTGATAGGCCTCGGCGTAGTAGAAGGCGACGTCGTCGCGGAGCTCTGTGGTGATGGTGCCAAGACCGGCCTCGGTCAGCGCCGCCTGGTACGCTTCGCGCGAGACCTCGGCCACGGCGCCCTGCTGCGGCGACGTCACGTAGACGGCCGAGCGATACTGCGTGCCCACGTCGTTGCCCTGGCGCATGCCCTGGGTCGGGTCGTGGCTTTCCCAGAACACCTTCAGCACGGAATCGAACCGGATACGTTGCGGGTCGAACGCCACCAGGACGACTTCCGTGTGTCCGGTCATGCCGGAGCATACCTCTTCGTAGGTGGGATTGGGGGTGTGCCCACCGGCATAGCCGACCGCGGTGGTGTAGACACCGGGGGTTTGCCAGAACACGCGCTCAGCCCCCCAGAAGCACCCGAGACCCAGGATCACGGTTTCGATTCCGGCAGGGAACGGCGGTTTGAGTGGCCTGCCGGTGACCGCGTGCGCGTCGGGAACGGATATCGGCCGGTCGCGGCCGGGCAGCGCTTCGTGTTCAGCCGGCAGCTCCAGCTTGTGCCGGGTCTGGAACCACATCTCAGGACCTCCCGCTGATGAACCGAACCTCATGTGGGCGGGCCCGGCCTGTCGCGAAAGGGAACATTGGCATTGCAGGGTCGATCAACCCATGCAGGCGCGCGCCCTCAGGTCCTGGCGAGGACCTTGAGCAGGCGCACCAGGGCCATCAGGGCGCCCGCCTTGTCGGGCGGCGCGGTCTTCGCCAGTTCCGACAGGTCGGCCGCAATGTAATGGAGCCCGGCTTGTAGAAAGCCCTGGCCGTCCGAAGACGGCGATGCCTGGGCACGGGAACGTGCTGTGGCGTAGGACGCCGCGGCGTAGTCTTCAAGGCGCGTGACGGTGCTGCGGTCGGTCATGATTGTTCCAATCCTTCCGACGGGACGACCGTCGCGTCGGGCGGCGGCGTCACCAGTAGAGCCACATTCTGCAAGCGCTGCGGGTCCGACCCGCGACTGGTTACCACATCTCCCTGATCCCGGATCATCGATCCCGGACGGTCTGTCTACCGTCACCTGAACCACAGGATACCCATATGGGTCACACGACGCAACCCCGAAGTTGCAACCCCGAAGTTGCATCCCCTGGGTTGCATCAGTTTTACACAGCATCGTAGTGACGAGCCGGTTCGCACTGTTGCACGCGGCGGCCGGCCGACGACGGCGGTCACTTGCTGCTGGCATGAGTTCGGTAAGCGCGCTAGACGTGAGGTTCCGAATCTCATGCTGCCGGAAGGGAGGTCGCACGTGCGCCGATTTGTTCTTGGTATGATCCTCAGTGTTCTTGCTGCTTCTGCGGCAATGGCCCAAACATCGAGCCAGGCGTCGAGCCAGGCTTCCGCTCAGGTTTCCTCTCAGGCTTCGGCTGAAGCATCGGCCCAAGCGTCGGCGCACACCTCGGCCGACACCTTGGCCAAGGTCCGGGAGACCGGGCGCCTCGTCATCGGGTTTCGTGAGGATGCGCGGCCGTTTTCCTATCGGACCGAGGCCGGCGAGCCGGCGGGCTACAGCATCGACCTGTGCCGGCGGATCGCGACGGCGGTGAAGGACACGCTGGCCCTGGACGCGATCGAAATCGCATTCGAGCCGGTGCCGGTGGGCCGACGCATGGAGATGTTGACAGCCGGCACGATCGATATCGAGTGCGGGTCGACCACCCATACCCTGGAACGTCGGGAGCAGGTGGACTTCACCCTGCTCACGTTTGTGACGGGCGCGGAGATGTTGACTCGGGTGGAATCAGAAATCACGGGCCTCGACGCCCTGGCTGGACGCACCGTCGGCGTGCTGGAGGAGACCACCACCGAGCGAGGGCTTCGCGCCGCGTTGCGAACGCAGATGATCGATGCCACCGTCGAGACGTTCGACCGGCATGAAACGGGCCTGGCGGCGCTGGAGGACGGTGCTATCGACGCCTACTTCGCCGACCGCATCCTGCTTCTCGGCCTGGCCAGCGAAGCGCGCGATCCGAGCGTGCTGGAACTGTCCGGTCAGTTCTATTCCTACGAGCCGTATGCGTTCATGGTGCGCCGGGGCGATCACGACTTCCGGCGGGTCGCCGATGGCGCCCTGGCGGCGATGTACCGGTCGGGGCGGATCTGGAACGTCTATGACGACCACTTCGGCGGTGCCGAGCCGAGCGAGATGCTGGTGGCCTTGTTCATCCTGCAAGGTCTGCCGCAGCGGTAGGCGATGACCGACGGGATTTTTGCGGAGCGCGTCCCGGTTTCCGCTTCGGCCGGGTTTGGCTTCAGTCCCTCTTGCCTATGTTAATGTAAGGCACTGGCGTGCCGTAGACCCTGTTCTGGTCACTCCTCGTATGGTGCGTACGGAAGGGGAACAGGATGGACGAAGACGACCTTGCCGCGCGCATCGTCGATGCCACCATCGCCGAGGCGGAGACGGTGGGCTGGGACAACGTGCGCCTGCGCCGGGTGGCGGCCACCCTCGGTATCAGCATGGCCGACCTCGGCCGATGTTTCCGCGACCTGGACGCGGTGGCGGATGCCTGGTTCGACCGGGCGCGGCTGGCGATGCTGGCGGCGGTGGATCAGGAGCTGGCAACCCGGCCGGCGCGAGAGCGGCTGTACCGGTTGTTCTGCGCTTGGCTGGACGCTTTGGCGCCGCATCGCCGGGTCACCGTGGACATGCTCAAGCACAAGATGTGGCCGTTCCATCCGCATCACTGGGTGCCGATGATCTTCAACCTGTCGCGCACCATCCTGTGGGTCCGGGACGGCGCCGGCTTGGACGCCAAGCCGCCCCGGCGGGAGATGGAGGAGGTGGCGCTGACCTGGCTGTTTCTGGCCACACTGGCGGTATGGTCCACCGACGACACACCGGGCCAGCAGCGTACCAAGCGCTTCCTGTACCGGCGCCTGGCCGACGCCGATCACCTGATCTCGCTATGCTGCAGCCGTGGCAGGCACGCCGGCCCGGCTGGCATCGGCGATCCCACGGCCGCCGTCGCGCCCTCGGCAGACGCATGACTTGGCCGGGGCGACCTGCTATAGAGGCGCTCCGATCCCAATCAACGACAGGTGCAATCCGGACATGAAGAATCTCGGCCAGATGATGAAGCAAGCCCAGCAGCTCCAGGCCAAGATGCAGGAGATGCAGGAAGAGCTGGTCAATATCGAGGTGGCCGGTTCCGCCGGGGGCGGCATGGTGGAGGTGACGCTCAACGGCAAGGCCGAAGCCAAGCGCGTCCGGATCGACCCGTCGCTGGTGGACCCGGCGGAGACCGAGGTGCTGGAAGACCTGATGGTCGCCGCGTTCAACGATGCCAAGGCCAAGGTCGAGGCCCGGGTGGCCGAACGCATGGCGGAGATCACCGGGGGGCTCAAGCTGCCGCCGGGCATGCAGTTCCCAATGTAGCCGGAACGTCGCCGCCGCCGACCGGCATGGCGCTCTACCCTGACCGGCGTGGGCGTCTCTCGGTGTGAGGGCTTCCGGGTTCCGAACCGTCAACTCCCGGAGTGGTTCATGACCGCGGAAATCCTGTTCGTCTTCGGCCTTCTGGCCGCGGCGATCGTGCTGTTTGCGAGCGACCGCGTCCGCCTCGACATCGTCGCGGTGCTTGTGGTGCTGGCGCTCGCCATCAGCGGCATCCTGAGCGGGCGCGAGGCGGTGGCCGGCTTCGGCGAGCCCATCGTGCTGATCATCGGCGGCCTGTTCGTGGTCGGCGAAGGGCTGTTCCGGACCGGTGTCGCCTACGCCGTCGGGCAGTGGATGATGGGCGTCGCCGGCGCCAGTTGGAACAAGCTGCTGATCCTGGTGATGCTGGTGGTGGCGCTGCTGTCGGCATTCGTCACCTCCACCGGGGCGGTCGCCATCTTCATTCCCATCGCCTTCGCCCTGGCCGCCAAGGCCGGGCACGCACCCTCGCATCTGTTGATCCCCATCGCCTTCGCCTCACTGATCGGCGGCATGCTGACCCTGATCGGCACGCCGCCCAACATCGTGGTAACCACGGCGCTGGCCCGGGAAGGATTGGAGCCGTTTCACTTCTTCAGCTTCACACCGATCGGGGCGCTGGTGCTGGTGGCGGGTATCGCCTACATGGCGCTGTTCGGCCAGTTCCTGTTGCCAAAGGATCGCACCGGCGGGGTCCCGTCGCCGGCGGACGAGCGGACCATGCGGGATTTCGCCGAAGCCTACGGCCTGATCGGCAAGGTGCATCGCTTTCGGATCAAACGGGAGTCACAGCTGGCCGACAAGACCATCGCCGACGTTCGCCTGCGCACCCGGTACGGCGTCACCGTGGCCGCCATCGAGCGCAGCGCCCGGCTGGTTGATGTCGTCAAGCCGGCCCTGGTCAACACCGCCATCGAGGTCGGCGATATCCTCTACGTCACCGGTGATGACGCCGCCGCGGCCGAGTTCGCTCGAAGCGAACGCCTGGACCCCCTGCCACTGGAGGAGCGGGCGATCCGGCTGGTGCAACGGGAACTCGGCTTTGCCGAGGTGCTGCTGACCCCGGAGTCGGAGGTTGCCGGCCATACCGTGCGGCACGCCCAGTTTCGCGAACGACACGGCCTCTCGGTCCTTGGCGTGCGCCGCAAGGGCAAGGCGATCGGCCCGGTGCTCGCGGACACGCGCCTGGAGTTCGGCGATTCGTTGTTGGTGGCGGGCTCCTGGCACGATATCCGGCAGCTGCAGGGGCGGGCCAAGGAGTTCCTGGTGCTGGACGTGCCGGCCGAGATCAAGGAGGTGGCGCCTGCCCGCACGCGCGCTCCCTATGCCATCCTGGTGACGCTCGGCATGCTGCTGCTCCTCACCTTCGAGGTGGTGGATAACGTGACCGGGATACTGCTGGCGGCGGTGGCGATGGTGCTGTCCCGGTGTGTTTCCATGGAAGAAGCGTACAAGGCGATCAACTGGCAGTCCCTGGTGCTGATCGCCGGAATGTTGCCGATGGCGACCGCCCTGGAAAAGACCGGCGGGATGGAATTGATCATCGACGGCCTGGTGGCGGCGGTGGGCTCCTACGGGCCGATGGCGCTTTTGGCGGGGCTGTTCGTGATCACCTCGGTGTTCAGCCAGTTCGTCTCCAACACCGCGACCACGGTGCTGGTGGCGCCGATCGCCATCGGGGCGGCGGAGACTATGGGTGTGTCGCCCCATGCGGTGCTGATGGCGGTGGCGATCGCCGCTTCCACCGCGTTCGCGACGCCGGTGGCTTCTCCCGTCAACACCCTGGTGCTGGGGCCCGGGAACTACCGGTTCAACGATTTCGTCAAGGTCGGGGTGCCATTGCAGGTGCTGGCGCTGATCGTTGCGATGCTGGCGGTGCCGGTGTTTTTCCCCCTGTGATGGGCCACTGAGATGGGCCACTGCGATGAGCTGGGCGTTTCTGCCCCGGAGGTGCTTCCAGCCGGCGCCCGTGTCCGGCTATTCTTCACCGGACAAGGGCAGCGGCGCGGCAAGCAGAACTTGGGAGCAAGGCGCATGGACATGAGCATCGGTAAGGCAGGCATCATGTTTCGGCGGGGTTGGCCGGTCCTGTTGGTCTTGGCCGTGGCGGTTGCCGCGTGCGCGGGACCCGACCGCCGGGGACCGTTGGGAGCGGACTTGCCGCCCACACCGGAAGCCCGTCTGGCGGTGCTGAAGGAAGACCTGGGGGCTTTGCGGCGGGTGGACGGCACCATGCGCATGGGGGATGCCGACATCCGTTACAGCGCCTATTTTGACGGCGCCGACCTCAGGTACGTTGAAGAGCGGGTCGGCATGGGTGATTACGGATCGTCCGTGGCCGAGTACCTGGTGGAGGATGATAAGCTCCGTTACTATCGACAGGAGTCCCGTCGCGCGGCGATGGAGCCGGGTGCCGCTCCCGGGACGTTCCGGCAGGTTGAATTCGAACTCTGGTTCGACGCCGAGGGGAACCTCGCGGGCTGGGAGCGCACGGTGGACGGCAGCCTGACCCGGGTTCCGGAAACCGAGATTCAAGGCGCGCTGCGCCACTGGGAGGTGCTGCGCCGAGATATCCCTGAAGGCCGGGCGCTTTCCGCGGCATGGGGGAACAGGTCGGCTGCCGGCGCCATCAGATGACGCCACCTGATACCCACGTCTTCCACCGTAATCTCAGGGCAAGCCTGCCGGTCGCTGTCGGGGGCGCGGGTGTTTACGTGATCGACGCCGAGGGGCGGCGATACCTGGATGCGTCGGGCGGGGCGGCGGTGTCCTGCCTCGGCCACGGCGATCCCGAGGTTCTCGCCGCGATCAAGACGCAGGTCGACCGCATCGCCTTCGCCCACACGGCGTTCTTCACGTCCGAACCGGCAGAGGCGCTGGCCGCGCATCTGGTCGCGACTGCGCCGGCCGGGATCGGCTGGGTGTATTTCGTCTCGGGCGGGTCGGAAGCGGTGGAGACCGCGCTCAAGATGGCCCGGCAATACTTCGTGGCGACCGGCGAGCCGTCCCGTCACCGTTTCATCGCCCGCCGGCAGAGCTATCACGGCAACACCCTCGGTGCCCTGGCGGTCGGCGGCAACCTCGCCCGCCGGGCGTTGTACGAACCGCTCCTGAAGGACGTCACCCACATCGCGCCGTGCTATGCCTACCGCCACCAGGAAGCGGGGGAAAGCGAGGAGGATTACGGCCGGCGGGTGGCCGACGAGTTGGAGACGGCGATCCTCGGCCTAGGGCCGGAGACGGTGGCGGCGTTCGTGGCCGAGACCGTGGTCGGCGCCACCGCCGGCGTGGTGCCGCCGGTTCCCGGCTACTTCCGGCGGATCCGGGAAATCTGTGACCGCCATGGCGTGCTGCTGATCCTGGACGAGGTGATGAGCGGGTGCGGGCGTACCGGCACCCTGCATGCGTGCGAACAGGACGGCATCGCCCCCGACCTTCTGTGCCTGGCCAAGGGGCTGGGGGCGGGGTATCAGCCGATCGGCGCGGTCCTGGTGGCAGACCGGGTCTACCAAGCGTTTCGCGATGGGCCCGGCGCGTTCGAGCACGGCCATACCTACATGGGCCATCCCACGGCCTGCGCGGCGGCCCTGGCGGTGCAGCGGGCGATCCGGGACCGCGGGCTGCTCGCCGCGGTCCGGACCAAGGGAGAAGCCCTCGACCGGCTGCTGCGGGAAGCGTTGGGCCAGCACCCGCACGTGGGTGACATCCGCGGCCGCGGGCTGTTCCGCGGCGTCGAACTAGTGGCCGACCGCGACAGCAAGGAGCCCTTCGATCCGACGGTGAGGTTACACGCCCGGGTCAAGGTGGCGGCGATGGCGCGGGGCCTGATCTGCTATCCCAATGGCGGCACCGCCGACGGGGTTCGCGGCGATCACGTCCTGCTCGCACCGCCGTTCATCGCGACCGATTCCGACCTCGCGGCGATTGTCGAGCGCCTCGCCGGCGCTCTGGACGATGCCCTGAACTCGACGCGCTGAGTTGCTTTCGACAGGAAAACGCACGGACGCGGGCAGGTCGGTTGCCACTTACCCATTCGGGACACGTAGAATCAGCCGTTGCGAAAACCAGGATGGTCACGGTAAGGTCTTGATCGTCAAGGAAACCCCGTGTGAGCGGTTGGGGGCCCTTGCAGTTCCGGGTCCATCGCCGGCGGGAAAGAGGCGAAGCCCGGTGCCTCAAAGCTTACTGTCGATACCCGTAAAGGAGGTCGTGATCCCATGACGATAAAGAACAAACTGGGCCTTTCGGCCCTGGCTTTGACGTGCGGCCTGGGTCTTGCCGCCGTCGGTGGCGGCGAGGCGACAGCGCAACAGCAGACCTTCGTGACCATCGGCACCGGCGGTGTCACCGGGGTGTATTATCCCACCGGCGGCGCCATCTGCCGCCTGGTCAACCGCGACCGGCAGGAACACGGTATCCGCTGCTCGGTGGAGAGCACCGGCGGTTCGGTGGACAACCTCAACACCATGCGCGCCGGCGACCTGGATATGGGCGTGGTGCAGACGGACCTGCAGTACCACGCCCTGCATGGCAGCGGCACGTTCGCCGATGCCGGCCCGATGGAGAACCTGCGGGCGGTGTTCTCCGTGCACCCGGAGCCGTTCACCGTGGTGGCGCGGGCGGATGCCGGCGTCCGCCACTTCAACGACCTCAAGGGCAAGCGGGTCAACATCGGCAACCCCGGCTCCGGCCAGCGGGCCACCATGGAGGTGCTGATGGAGGCCAAGGGCTGGACCACGGGCGACTTCAGTTTGGCCACCGAGCTTCGCCCGGCCGAGCAGTCCCAGGCGCTGTGCGACAACCGCGTCGATGCCATCGTCTACACGGTGGGGCATCCTAACGGCTCAATCACCGAGGCGACCACCACCTGTGACAGCGTGCTGGTGGAGGTGTCCGGTCCGGAGGTGGACAAGCTGGTGGAGGAGAACCCGTACTACCGCTTTGCCACCATTCCAGGCGGCATGTACCGCGGCAATCCCGAGGACGTGGGGACGTTCGGCGTGGGCGCCACCTTTGTCTCCAAGACCGAGGTCCCGGAAGCGGTGATTTATCAGGTGACCCGGGCCGTGTTCGAGAACTTCGACGATTTCAAGCGGCTGCATCCGGCCTTCGAGATCCTGGTCAAGGAAGAGATGGTGACCGATGGCCTGTCCGCCCCGCTGCATGACGGCGCGGTGCGGTACTTCAAGGAAGCCGGGCTGATCGACTGAACGACACCGATAGGGTGGGGAGCGGCGCCACCCGCCGTTCCCCACTCGACGGCCGATCATGCCCGGTCGGTTACGGGGCCTGATGCGGGCAGGAATCAGGATCGTCGGCCATGCTCGGACGGTCGGGACGACATTTCGCAAGGTTCTGTGCTGGCCTGGTGGCCGCGACAGTCGTCTCGGCCGGTGCCGAAGGCGCCGACATCCTGATCGGTGCAGACGAGGATCGGCCGGCGGCGATCCAGGCCGCACGGACTCTCTGCCGGGCGCTTGACCAATCCAAAGATCCCCGCCTGCCGGCCGGTGCCTGCGCCGTCACCACCACGGCGGGGCCGCTGGCAAGCCTGGAAGGCGTGAGCGGCGGCGCGCTCGATATCGCCCTGGTCCCGTCGGACTGGCTCCACCACGCTCTGAACCGGAGCGGCCCGCTCTCCTTCGTCGACATTCCGTTCGATGGCCTTCGGACGCTGTTCCTTCTCAATGTCGAACCGCTGACCATCGTCGCCCGTCGCGCTGCCGGGATCGCGGGGCTGGACGATCTGGTCGGGCAGCGGATCGACATCGGGGCACCCGGCACACGAGCGCGAGTCCTGATGGATGCGGTGGTGGCAGCTGCCGGCTTAAGCCGGGGTGACTTTCCGCTGGTCGAGGAATTGCCCGAGGCGGAACGGTCGCTGGCGCTGTGTCACGCGCGTATCGACGCGACGGTGTTCCACGGTGGTCATCCCGACCCGCGGATCACGGACGTGGTCTCACGCTGCGACGCCGTGCCGGTGCCGGTAGCTGGACTCGCAGTCACCCGGCTGCTGGCCGAACGGCCGTATCTGCACCCGACCGCGATCCCGGCTGGGACCTATCCCGGGCAGGACCGACCGGTCGCCGGCTTCGGCCCCAGGATGGTTGCGGTGGTATCGCAGGACTTGGACAACGACTGGGCGGCAGCGGTGACGGCGACCGTGATCGGGGCCCTCGATATGCTGAAGACCGCTCATCCTGTCTTTCGCGGCCTGGATCCGGCCGGGATGAGCCGGAACGGACTGACGGCGCCGCTGCATGAGGGAGCGCGGCAGGTCTTCCTGGAGGAGGCGGGGTCGAGATAGCGCCGGCAGGCGCGGGGCGAGGGGTCGATCGGGAGATGGCGGGACAGCAGCCGGAGACGGCACCGACGTCGGAATCGTCGGACAAGGACTTCCAGGACATCGTCGCGGAAGCCGAGACCGGCGCGCGCTCGCCCCGCGGCTTGGCGGCGGCGGTGCTGCTGGCGGTGCCGTTCCTGTGGTCGTTGTTCCAGCTTTGGTACGCCTCGCCGCTGCCGTTCATGTTCGGCTTCGCCATCCTGAACGATACCGAGGCACGCTCCATCCACTTGGCCTTCGCGGTTTTCCTGGCCTATCTCGCGTATCCGGCCTTCAAGCGGTCGCCGCGCCATCACATCCCGGTACAGGACTGGGTGTTCGCTGCCGTTGGTGCCTTCTGCGCCGCCTACCTGTTCCTGTTCTATGCCGAGTTGTCGCGGCGGCCGGGCCTTCCCACCACCACCGACCTGGTGGTGGCCGTCACCGGCATGATCCTGCTGCTGGAGGCGACCCGGCGGGCGCTGGGCCCGCCTCTGATGGTGGTGGCGGCGGTGTTCCTGTTCTACACCTTCGCCGGGCCCCATATGCCGGACGTGATCGCCCACAAGGGCCAGTCGCTACAGCGGGTGATGTCCCACCAGTGGCTGTCCACCGAAGGCGTCTACGGCGTGGCCCTTGGCGTCTCCACCGGCTTCGTGTTCCTGTTCGTGCTGTTCGGGGCGCTGCTGGAGAAGGCGGGAGCGGGCGCGTACTTCATCAAGGTGGCGTTCTCTCTGCTCGGCCACCTGCGGGGCGGGCCGGCCAAAGCTGCCGTCGTCTCCTCCGGCATGACGGGCCTGATCTCCGGCTCGTCCATCGCCAACGTGGTCACCACCGGCACCTTCACCATCCCGCTGATGAAGAAGGTGGGGTTCCGCGCCGAGAAGGCCGGCGCCATCGAGGTGGCGTCCTCCACCAACGGCCAGATCACCCCGCCGGTTATGGGCGCGGCCGCCTTCCTGATGGTGGAATACGTTGGCATCTCCTACGTGGAGGTGATCAAGCACGCCTTCTTGCCGGCGATCATTTCCTATATCGCACTGGTGTATATCGTGCATCTGGAGGCGCTGAAGGCCGGGATGGAGGGGCTGCCGCGCCGCCGCCCCTCCACGCTCGCACGCACCGCCATCACGACGGTGGCCACCATCGGCGGCGTGATCATCCTCTCCGGCGTGGTGTATTACGGCCTCGGCTGGGTCAAGGACGTGTTCGGGCCGGCCTCGGCCTCCATCGCCACCGGGCTCCTGGTGCTGGCCTACATCGGTCTGGTGTGGTGGGGGGCGCGGTTCCCCGATCCCGATCTGGCGCCGACGTCCGACATGACCGAACTGCCCGACCCGGGGCCGACGGTGAAATCCGGGCTCTATTTCCTGCTGCCGGTGCTCGTGCTGGTGTGGTGCCTCGTGGTGGAGCGGCTGTCGCCCGGCCTGTCGGCATTCTGGGCCACCGTGTTCATGATCTTCGTCGCTGCGACCCATCGCCCGCTCAAGGCGCTGATCCGCGGCGACAGCGCCTGGGCCGATGAAATCTCGCGCGGGATCGGCGATCTGCTGAGCGGCATGGTGGCGGGCGGTCGCAACATGATCGGCATCGGCGTCGCCACCGCGGCTGCCGGCATCGTGGTCGGCACCGTCACCCTCACCGGCATCGGCCTCGTCATGACCGAGTTCGTCGAGTTCATCTCCGGCGGTAACCTGCTGCTGATGCTGATCTTCACCGCGGTGATCAGCCTGGTGCTGGGGATGGGGCTGCCGACCACGGCCAACTACATCGTGGTGTCCACCCTGATGGCGCCGGTCATCGTGACGCTCGGCGCCCAGCACGGGCTGATCGTGCCGCTGATCGCGGTACACCTGTTCGTGTTCTATTTCGGCATCCTGGCCGACGACACCCCGCCGGTGGGCCTCGCCGCCTTCGCGGCCGCGGCGATTTCCGGGGGCGATCCCATCCGCACCGGCATCCAGGGCTTCACCTATGACATGCGCACGGCGATCCTGCCGTTCATGTTCATCTTCAATACCGAACTGCTGCTGATCGGGATCGTCAACTGGCTGCACCTGGCGGTGACGGTGTTCGGGGCGCTGGTGGCAATGCTGACGTTTGCCGCCGCCACCCAAGGGTTCTTCCTGGTGCGAAGCCGGATCTGGGAGACGGCGGTGTTGCTGGTGGTGGCGTTCACCCTGCTCCGGCCCGGCTTCTGGATGGACATGATCGCGCCGCCGACGCAGGCGATCGATCCGGCCGAGATCGAACGGATTGCCGAAGAGATGCCGCCGGATTCCGCGATGCGGGTGGTGGTGGAAGGGGACACCATCGACGGTGTGTTCGTCACCCGGACGGTGCAGTTGCCGTTGGGCCCGGAAGCGCCGGCGGCGCAGCGGTTGCTGCACGCGGGGATCGAGATCCGCAAGGAGGACGACAGGGTGTTCGTGGACAACATCGTGTTCGGTGGCCCCGCGCAGCGGGCGGGGGTGGACTGGGACTGGGAGGTGCGTGAGATCCAGGTGGAACGGGAGCGCCTGCCCAAACACCTGATGTTCCTGCCCGCATTGGCCCTCCTTGCGCTGGTGATCATGGTGCAGCGGGGGCGCCTGCGTCGCGCGCGGCTGTCCGCCGCGGCGGCCGTGTGAGGCAGAGGACGGGCCCATGTTCAAGGATATTCTGCTGCCGGTCGACCTGTCGGACCCCAGCTCATGGCGCAAGGCGTTGCCGGTTGCGGTGGCGCAGTGCCGGGCCTTCGGCGCCCGGCTGCACGTGATCACAGTGGTGCCGGATTTCGGCATGAGCATCGTCGGCCAGTACTTCCCCGAAGGTTACGAGGAGAAGGTGGGCGAGGCGGTGATGCAGGCGCTCCACGACTTCGTGCGCGATCACGTGCCGGGGGACATCAAGGTTCAGCACATCGTGGCGGAAGGCAACATCTACGAGCAAATCCTGGATGCCGCCCGCAACGTCGGCTGCGACCTGATCGTCATGGGCGCCCATCGGCCGGAGCTGAAGGACTACCTCCTGGGCCCGGTGCCGGCCCGGGTGGTCCGCCATGCCCGCTGCTCGGTGATGGTGGTCCGGGAGGACGATCACGGCTGAGTGGGCTGAATGGGCTGAATAGGCTGAATGGGCCGGGGGGGGGGGACCGGCCCGGCGGCGGACCGGCCCCGATACGGATGAAGGAAAGGCCGAGGCGGATTCAGCTTGCCGGTGTGCCGGCCCCGGTCGTCGCCTCGAGGTGCTTGTCGGCGGATGTCCAGACGTCCTGGCAGGCGGCGCGGCCGACGTCGGCCATCCGGATGGCGGAGGTCATGGTCTCATGCATCAGCCGGGTGGCCAGGGTTGATTGAAGCTGCATCACCGCCATCACGGAATGCGTTCCCGTGACCTGGTCGGCGAAAGCCGCGCACTCGCGATATTGCTGCGCCGCGAGCCTGGTCCACTCATTGTGCAAGGCGGCACCGCTGTTGACCATCATCTCGAACGCCGTTGCCACCGCCTGCATCGGCGCTTGGTTGATCGCCCCGAAACGGTCCCACGCCGCGCCGGCGGCTTCCGCCGCGCCCGCGCGGGTCATGTCGACGACCGTGGTCTCGCCCTGATCGCCGGCCTGCTCCTGTACGTCCTCGGGCTTATTGGCCATCTCCGGTCCTCCTCTCTCAGGTCGTGAAGATCACCTGCGGTGACGTTCTCATGATGCTTGGAATGGTGTCCGCATAACGCGGGTTCCGGTTCCCCCCGCGGACCCGGGTGAAGACGCCGAACCGAGTCTCGCGCCGGAAGGGGCGGTGCGGCAAGTGAAGAAACGGTGTCCGATCAGGGACGGTTCCAATGGATCACCACATGCCCGGTGCGGCTGGATCGGGGGTGCGATCCGGCGGTATCGTGGCCGCGATCCCGGATGGGACGGGCGGTGCCGGTGCCTGACCGCGTTGACCCGGTTTGCCGCGGATGGTGGAGATGACCTTGCGGTACGCGATCTATTACACGCCCCGGCCCGAACAGCCGCTCGGAGCCCTGGAACGCGACTGGTTCGGGCGCGATGCCGCCGGCAACCGTCATCCCAGGATCATCCGCGTGCCGGGATTGAGCGCGGAACGGCTGGAAGCCCTGATCGCGCGCCCACGACGTTACGGCCTGCACGCCACGCTGAAGCCGCCGTTCCGGCTGGCCCCCGGTACGACGGCGGAGGCGTTGCAGGCGGCGGTCGCGGCCAGCGCCGGCGGTTCGTCGCCGATCCCGGCGCCGGCACTGCGGCTCACGGTGCTGGATGGGTTCCTGGCGCTTGTTCCGTCCACGCCAGCGCCCCGGCTCGACGCCCTGGCCGCGGCTTGTGTTGCCGGTTTCGATCGGTTCCGGGCGCCGCCTCAGGCCGGGGACCTGATGCGGCGGCGGGACAGGAGCCTGACCCCCTACCAGGAGGAGATGCTGCAACGCTGGGGCTATCCTGACGTGTTCGAGGCGTTCCGGTTCCACCTCACCCTCACCGACCGGATCGATGACGCCCGGGACCGCGAGCGGATGGCGGCCGCCCTGGCGCCAGCGCTGGCGGCGGTGACGGCGGCGCCGTGGTCGCTGGATGCGCTGAGCCTCAGCGTCCAGCCCGAGCCGGACGGCGATTTCGTTGTGGCTGCCCGGTTCGCGTTTGCAGGCGCCGTTCAGAATGGCAGGCCGGAGGATGCGGCGTGAACCAAGAGGATGCCCAATCCCGGGACCGGATCGAGCGCATCCATGTGGAAGAGCCGGCTCGCATCCGTTTGAGCCCGCAGGTGGAGCACGAGCGCCGGGCGGCCCTTTTCGATCTGGTGGAAGACAACCGTTTCCGCTTACGGGGGTTCGCACAGGGGCCCTATACCGTCTATCTCGGCGCGGACGGCGGCAGCCTTCGGTTCGATGTGCGCGATCGCGAGGACGTGCCGCTGACCCGGTTCACCCTGCCGGTGCAGAGCCTGCGCGCCCTCATCAAGGACTACTTCATGGTGTGCGACAGTTACTTCAAGTCGATCAAGACGGCGAGCCCGAGCCGGATCGAGGCCATCGACATGGGCCGGCGCGGCCTGCACAACGAGGGGGCCGAGCTGCTGCGCGAACGTCTGGCCGACCGGGTGGAAATGGATTTGGACACGGCGCGCCGCCTGTTCACCCTGATCTGCGTGCTGCAGATCAGGGGCTGAGGCGGCTTTGGGCGATCTCCCGTCCGCCGTGCTGTTCGCGTGCACCCACAACGCGGTGCGCTCGCCCATGGCCGAAGGAATCCTGAAGCACCTGCACGGCCGTCAGGTGTTCGTGGATTCCGTGGGCGTCCGCCCTGGCGCCGAGACCGACCCGTTCGCCATCGCGGCGATGGAGGAGATCGGCATCGACATCGCCCGCCACCGCCCCAAGACCTTCGACGACCTGGAGGACGAATCCTTCGATGAGATCATTTCCCTGTCGCCGGAGGCCCAGCACCGGGCGGTGGAGATGACCCGGGTGATGGCATGCGAAACGGTGTTGTGGCCGACGTTCGATCCCACCCTGATCGAAGGCAGCCGGGCGGTGCGGCTGGACGCCTACCGACAGGTGCGCGATCAATTGCTGGAACGCATCCGCGCCCGGTTCCCGGTGGCCCGCATGGGCGGTCTGTAGCCCCGTGCGGCGCGACGGCCGCCGGCACGCCAAGGTGAAAGCCCTTGACCGGTTCGCTAATGCCAGCCATGTAAGGTCAGGTTTTCCACAGGCCAGAGGAAGTAATGTCGAAAGAAGGAACGATTGAATTTACCGGCGTGGTGACGGAGCTTCTGCCCAATGCCACGTTCCGGGTCAAGCTTGAGAATGACCATGAGGTGCTGGCCCACACCGCCGGGCGAATGCGCAAGAACCGCATTCGGGTGCTCGCCGGCGACCGGGTCAACGTGGAGATGACACCGTACGATCTGAGCAAGGGTCGTATCACCTTCCGCTTCAAGTGACCGTGCCGGCTGCGTGTCGGCCGGCGCTCCCGCTGTCGTGACGAACGGTCCGGACCCTCCCAAACCCCGACTGATCCTGGCATCCGCGTCACCGAGACGGCTGGATTTGCTGGCCCAGATCGGCGTCCGGCCTGACGCCGTCCGGCCCGCCGACATCGACGAAACCCCCGGCAAGAACGAACTGCCCCGCGATCTCGCCAAGCGGCTGGCGCGCGCCAAGGCAAACGCGGTGGCCGCCGATCGATCGCTGGAACTGATCATCGCTGCCGATACCGTGGTCGCCTGCGGTCGGCGCTGCCTGCCCAAGACTGAAGAGCCCGACGAAGCCCTTAAGTGCCTGAGACTGTTGTCCGGCCGCCGCCACCGGGTGCTTGGCGGGCTCGCCGTGGTCGGGCCGGACGGGCGCATGGCGGTGCGGGTCGTCACCAGCGTGGTGGCGTTCAAGCGGCTGGAGGAACGGGAACTGGCGGCCTATCTCGCGTCCGGGGAATGGCGCGGCAAGGCCGGTGGCTACGCCATCCAGGGCCTGGCGGCGATGTTCGTTCGCTGGATGTCCGGGTCCTACTCCAACGTGGTGGGGCTGCCGCTGTTCGAGACCGCGGCGTTGCTGACCGGCTTCGGCTATCCCCTGTTCCCCACGGGCCGGGCCGACGATGGCCATTGACGAGATCCGGATTGCCGCCAGCCCGGGGGAGACCCGGGCCGCTTTCCTGGCCGACCGCCGGCTGATCCGCTACGTGGTCGACCGACCGGGCGAGACCCTGTGTCTCGGCGACGTCGTGCTGGGGCGGGTGAAACGGGTGGTGACCGGCCTCGACGCCGCCTTCGTCGATGTGGGCGACGGCCAGGACGGCTTTCTCGGTGCCGACGACGCGGTGCCGCCCGGTGCGGCCCGGCGTCGCATCGGCGCCTGCGTGCACGAGGGGGCCGCAGTGGTGGTGGAGGTGATCCGCGAGGCGACGCCGGTGAAGGGCCCGAAGCTGCGTATCGCGGCCGATCCGGAGGCAGCGACGCAGCGGGACGGACGGCGCGCGCCGATGCGGCTCGCCCGCGGGCCCGGCCCGGTGCAGCGCGCACTGGCAGCGCTGGCAACGCCGGCTTGCCGGCGGATCGTGGTGGACGCCCCGGACGTGGCGGCGTGGCTGCGCGCCGCCCGGCCGGACCTGGCCGACCGGATGACGGTCCTGATCGCACCCGGGCGCGACGCCTTGGCCGACACCGGTGTGGCGGATCAACTGGCCTCCCTGCTCCGCCCTTGGGTGCCGTTGCCATCGGGCGGCAGGGTGTCGATCTCGGAAACACCGGCCCTGGTCGCCATCGATGTGGACAGCGGGGCTGCCGACGGCCGGACCGCGGCGGCAACGGCGCTGGCCGTCAACCTGGAGGCGGCCGACGAGGTTGCGCGCCAGATCGGCCTGCGTAGTCTGGCCGGCCAGATGGTGGTGGATTTCCTCCCCATGCGCCGGCGCGACCACCGCTCCGAGGTGCTGGCGCGGCTCGGCGCAGCCCTGGCCGACGTGGGCGCGAGCGACGTGGACGTGGCGGGCTATACCCGTCTCGGGATGGTGGAGATGCGCCGCCCGCGGACGGGCCCGACGCTGGCGGAGATGCTCCGGTGCCCTTGCCCCCGGTGCGAGGGCAGCGGGATGGTGGACTCTCCGCTCACGCTGGCATTGGCGGCGCTGCGGGCGGCGCTGGCCGCGGATCGGGCATCCCCGGGCGCCGCGCTGGCGATCGAGGCGGTGCCGGAGGTGGCGGCGGTGCTGGCGCATGGCGTGGCCGCGGCGCGGGCCGAGACCGAAGCTCGGCTGGGCCGGCCGCTGGCAGTCCGCCCGGCGGCGACAAGGCGAGCAGGGGGGTTCGTGGTCAGCGTGAATGGTCGATGATGGACGTGGAGACGATGGGTCAGAAGACGGACGACACGGACGGAACGGAAGGCGTGGCGCGAGCGGCCGGCCGCACGCCCGGCCGGCGCCGGTGTGTGCGCTGTGGGGCGCCGATGCGGGCGCGCTGGCGGCCGTTCTGCTCCAAGCGGTGCGCCGACCTGGATCTCGGCCAGTGGCTCGGCGAGGGCTACCGCATTCCGGTCGAGACAGGCCTGGAGGGCGAGGACGAGACCGTGCCGGACGAGGACCCCTCGGACGACCGCTAGACCGGGCGCGGCGCCGCCGTCCGGCGGCGTCAGTGCAGCGCGCCGGCTCGACGGTCGGGATGCCGCAAAAAAAGATTGTCGAGCCCGTGGAGGAAACGACGCGTCCGGTCACAGCGGCTTGCGTGATCGAGAATTGCCGCGGCGCCCAAAGGCAGCGGACACCCTTCCCTGTCCAGGTAGAACAGGCGATAGCCGTGGCCGAGCAGAAAGTCGATGCGTTGGCGATAGCCCGCATATCTCACCAAAGTGGGTGCATCGGCCCCAGGACTCTGCAAAAGATGTTTTGCGACAAACATTTGACAGATCCGTGTGCGGGGTCCGATGCAGACACAGTGTATCTCCGAACAGCTTCGTTTCGAAGGGTTTGATGGCCGTCGGGTGGAGGCGGCGTTCGATGGCGGGGGTGACCTGGGACGCTGGGGCGCTGCTGCTTCGGGAGACGGATCGGGCGATCTCGCTGATCGATCGGGTGGCGGCGTGCTGCCGGGACGGCCGCGATCCGGGGCGGGTGGTGCATACGCTCAGAACGCTGATCGGCCAGCGCATTATTCGCCTGGCGCTCGGCTACGAGGACGTGAACGATCATGACGACCTGCGGTTCGATCCAGTGCTGGCGCTCTTTACCGACCGGCTGGAGCCGCGCCGGTACCCCGAGAAGGGACTGTCGGAAATTCCGTGTGCGGGCGGGCGGCTGAACATCAGGCCATCGCCCGGGTGAAGCGCTCGCCGAAGATGACGGCGAACTGGGCTTTGGCCATGGCCCATTCCCTCGGGGGCATGGTCCAGTCCCCGGGTCGAAGAGCCCGGGGATCTCACCGTGCTCTTTCCGCCGAGCGCTGCCCAGTCGGCACGCCTGGGCTCCAGCTGCTCCGCGAACAGCGCCAGGACGGGATCGAACCGCAGGTCGTCGTGGTCGTTCACGTCCTCGTAGCCCAGCGCCAGGCCGATGACGCGCTGGCCGACCAGCGTTCTGAGCGTATGCACCACCCGCCCCGGATCGCGGCCGTCCCGGCAGCACGCCGCCACCCGATCGATCAGCGAGATCGCCCGATCCGTCTCCCGAAGCAGCAGCGCCCCGGCATCCGAGGTCACCGCCCCGCCGTCGAAGACCGCTGTTACCTACAGCTCTCGCCAAGGTCCTGGTCTCATGTACCGAGACCTTTTTATGATAATGCACGCGGCGTGTCGTGACTTCATGCTCGACTGACATTCATAGATTCTTTCGAACTTTCTTTTTGACGGTTGCCTTTGGTCCTGGCAAGATCACGCCCTCCGTGGAAGTGGGGGCACCCATGTCGGCGTCCGCCGTGGCCGGCGCCGGCAACCCGCTGGTTCGGGGTCTCGCTCTGATCTGAGCTCCTGGTCGGTGGCACATTGTTTGCTCGGTCCAAAAGGCTTCAGTCAGAGTTTTGGGGCATCAGACGTGACGCTCTTCCTCAGACTCATTCGCGGCAACGATCATCACCCTTGTGAGAACATTGACATCATTATCTCCCATTTAACGGGACAATCTACATGCCGCCGTCCTTGCAATTTCTTGCCAATCTGATAAGAAACAAAGTCGTTTGGCTTTTCTTGTCAGTATTGTTTCTCATTGTCGTCGTGGCGACAAACGTAAGAGCTGCAGGATTTCTTACATCCTGGTTTGATGAAAGCTACATGGCAGATATTGCGTACAATATCAGTCAAGGAAATGGTTTTTTTGTAAGTGTCATGCATGGGCTGGACACTGAACGCTTTTTATATGGGCCAGTTTTTTTTCTGTTTCAACAGCCGATTATAAATTTGTTTGGCTTTGGTGAGTTTAGCGCACGGCTTACTGGGATTATTTTTGGCGCAAGCACCGCTATTTTATTAGCAGTTCTCATATACAATCAGACTAAAAGTGCAGTTATCGCGTCCCTTACGTTGATAGTTGTTATTGGGGACATCTCATTCAATCGCAGCATGATCTCCGGCCGAATGGATATGCTTGCTGTATTCTTTGTGGTGTTGAGCTTTGTCCTAGTGCGGCGGGCTATGAGCAGCGCTTCATGGGCCGCCATGCTGGGGCTGTGCGCGGCTGCAGCATTTTTGACGACACCAAGGAGTGCCTTTCTGCTTCTTGGCGTCCCCGCGATGATGTCATTAATCAGCCTCCGGAGCTTCGGCCGGCCAGACTGGGTTCGCCGAAATGTTCTCGCTTACGGTGCCTCAGGATCCGTTGTGCTGCTTCTTTTGGGCGGATGGGTGCTCTGGACTGGTGGTTTTTCTGCTTACATTGAAATGAATACCGGGCTGTCCAGGTATTGGGGGAGCCGACTTTATGGATTTTGGTATGACAATTATATAACGATTGCTGCCTTCGTTGCAGCTATAGTCTACATAAAAACCGTGTGGCGTCGTGAACTGGCGTTTGGTTTTTTAGTTAGTATTCTAGCATACAGTCTCCTGGTCAAAGGTTCACCCGGGGCCTATGCCGGGTTGGTCATGCCCTTCTTGTATGCTTTTTTGGCTCTGGTTCTGCATGCAGCGCTGCCGAAAATGCCCATCCCGATACGCGGCGGCGCCGTCGCCGTAGTTTTTCTGGTCGTGAGCCTTCAAAGTTTCGTTGTTCTTTCTAAGAATGCTAATCTTTATGTGAATGCGGAATGCCGCGATCATGGCGATTTTGACCGTAGCGTTGTCGCACACCTTCCGAGCCAAGCAGTCATCTTGTCAGAATTTTTGTATTATTTCGCTCTGCGCCGCGGAGACGAACTTCATTTCCAAGTTATTACTCGCAATGATCCGAATTTTTTAGAGAATGTTCTGCAGCCCCCCTACATTCTTATCGATTCAAAGAGATTGATCGAAAGACGAGAAGTCTATGCCGATACTGCACCGGTTGAAGAATGGGTCGTAAACATGATTGAGGCGGGCGTGTATCAACCGTTGATCGCCTACACGTGCCCGCAGCGTAGTCTCGGCTGGCTGGGCGATCGCATTGCCAGATTCACCTATGCGCATCAGAACCGTACTTATCGCGACGCCGTTCTCTATCAGCGTGCGGCCGACACATCCCCGCGACTGGCCGAGGAGTAGAACGTGGGCCGCCCGGCGGCGGGTGGAAACCGTAGTCAATTCCTAAGTACTGTTGATTTAAGGTTTCTGATGGCCGCGAGGGCGGCGATCGGCAGGGGTAGCCTGTCGGTTTGGCGGCGCGGCGGGAAACCGCTCATCTTTCGTCGTAAGCGATGGTGCAATGGCACCGCTTATGCTCGCTTGCTTGTCTTGGGTGGAAGTGATGGCGCCGCCGCACCGGCTCAGGGACGGGCGATGCAGCGGGCGCGATAGGCCTGGGCCGCCGCGGGGAGCGCTTCGGCCGGGATCGGGCCGGCGGCGAAGGCGGGTTCCGCAAAGGCGGCGAGACAGGCCAGCGCCGCGTCGTTGGCGCGGGGTTCCAGGTGAGCCTGGAGCGCCTCCGTGTCCAGGTTCACGCTGACCAGGGTTTCGCGGAAGTCGGCGTCGACGCGATACGTGGCTTGGCCCACGTCGCATACCGCACACGCCGGCAGGTCATCATAGGCACGCAGGCCGAAGGCGGCGCCGGCGGACCCGTCTTCGCCGGTCAGCGACCGGTGCAGCAGGTCGACCAGAGCGAACGGCGTCAGGGCGCGCTCCACCATGAGGGTTCCCGCCGCCACACGGGCGTCGCGGATGCCGCCGTTGGCGCGGTCGCCGAGGGGCAGGGCGGCATCGATGACGACGGTATCGTCGGCAACTTGAACCGCCAGCACCGTCGAGAACTGCCCGGTTCCGCCCCCCGAATGCACGGCCCACACCGCGTGGCGACCGTCCGCCAGGGCGCCGAGCGCCCGCGTGGCGGTGTAGCCGGGCGGCAAGCCTTCGTCCGCTGCGTCGGGCGTGAACTCGGGGGTGTACAGGGTGAAGCCGCTCTCCAGCGCTTCGGTGGTGCCGGCCGCGCGCCGGCAGGCCGCGACCGGCACGCGTTTCGCGCCGGTCTCGAACCAGGACGCGACGCAGGCCGGCGGCAGCTCGGCTGCGGTCACGGCCGCGCCGCCCGCGGTGGCACACCCCGCGAGCGGCAGGGCGCCGGCGAAGGCGGCAAGCGCGGCAACGGCCAGC
The DNA here is from genome assembly GCA_007695045.1 of Rhodospirillales bacterium. GTDB lineage: Bacteria > Pseudomonadota > Alphaproteobacteria > Rhodospirillales > Defluviicoccaceae > REEP01. The sequence continues at coordinate 30,032 of REEP01000077.1, forward strand.
GTTGCCGGCCGGATCCCGATATCGCGCGAGCGCATCATGCCGTGCCTCCCTTGTCGCCGGAACGTGATCATCGGACAAAGCGAGAGCCGCGCAAAACGGAAAAGCGTCGGGCGGCCGTGCCGGCGGCCGAGGCGGCCGCGAGCGGCGGCGCGATTCCGAACCTGGCACGCCGCCTGCTTCTCACCGGCCGGGGCAACCACTTGGGCCGGAGCCATCGCGAGCGCAGGATGCGAACACCCGAATTCCGAAAAGCCGCAAGGCCGCTGCGCGCGGCCGCCGTCGCCGCCGCATTCGCCGCCAGCTTCGCCATTGCCGGCGCGTTCGCCCTGGTCACGGCCGCGCCGGCCCGGGCGGCGGGGCAGACCGAACTGCTGTGTGCCGCCGCGATCGCCGCCGAGGAGGTCCGCTCGGGCATCCCCCGCCACCTCCTGGCCGCCATCGCCCTGGCCGAATCCGGGCGCTGGGACGCCGCCCGCAAGGCAAGTGTTGCCTGGCCGTGGACGGTGATGGCGGAAGGGCGTGGGCAGTTCTTTCCCACCCGGGACGCCGCCATCGCCCATGTCAAGCGGGTGCGGGCGCGGGGCGTGCGCAACATCGATGTGGGCTGCATGCAGATCAACCTGATGTACCACCCGGACGCCTTCACCGGCCTCGAGCAGGCGTTCGACCCGGCCCGCAACGTCGCCTATGCCGCCCGCTACCTCAGCGACCTCCGCGCCGAGACCGGGTCGTGGGAGGCGGCGGCCGGGCGCTACCACTCGGCCACGCCGGCGCACAATGCCCGCTACCGCCGGACCCTGGCGCGTTTGTGGCGCGATCAGCAGGCCGCGGGCGATTCGGCCCTGATCGCGCTGGCGCCGGACGGCACCGCCGCGGCGACCCCCGCCCGGACACACGCGCGAATCGTTCCGGTGGACCCGGCCCGAACGGCTCGACTGGCCGCGGCCTTTCAGGCCCGTACCGGCGCCGACCGGGGGCCGGCCGCCGCCGCCCCGGCCGGAAACACCGCGCTCAGGGCCGGGCCCGTGACCCGCACCGCGGCGGCGGAAGCGGCATTCGCCGAACGCCGGCGCGAACACCTGGCGGCGTGGCGGCAGAGCCGAACCGGCCGACGCTGATTCCCCACGCCGGACGGCCGGCGGTTCGGCACCTATCCCCGAAGATTCGCGCCAGATGCCGGGCGCCCGTGCAGGTCTGTGGAAAACCACAACGTTTCCCATGCCCTTGAGGTCAGGTCGCGCCCTCTGACCGTTAATCGGTCGGATGTACCACCACTCTACCCCAATCTCGCCACATTCCCACCGGATAACCGCATCAGGTCGGGGATTAATAACAATTGACAATGACAGGCCGTTTAAACAGACGTGATCAAGCTCACTCAGAGGAAGCGCGACTGCGCTGGCCCGTTAAAACGGAAAGGTTGCACTCGGGTTCGGCATGGCGCTTATTCGCGTACTTTGCCGGGAGTACAAATTTCGTGAAATAATACGAACTTAATAACAACGGCTTGAGACGACCGCCCAGGCTGAGCTTACATTATCAAGATCGTGGGCATATTATCGACCTTAAATAATGTTTTGAATTGGTCGGGGTTAAGTGGCAACGTAAGGCTTAGCGTTTGGTGTGAGGCGTTCAACTACGCCATCGTTCTAATCTCAATGCGGAGAAAGTGGCTTTGAGAATTACGCAATAAAGGGATGATGTCATGAAGGCTGTCGATATCGCAGAGGGGCACACGCTTACCGCAGGGTATTCTGTTGGCAGGGCTGACCTGGATACAGTTTCGCCACGCTCACCGAATGCCTTCGAAGCCGTGCCGGCACGTTCCGCCGCGCTATTGTTGGAAGCTCACCGGCTCCGATACCAGGTCTATGGTGTCGAGAACCCCTTTGAGGAGTGCGCCGAACGCCGGGAGGTCTACTGTCGAGACAAGGATGCGGCAGTGTGCCGGGCCTGTCCGAACGGCGTGGAGGTGGACGATTTCGATCGTCATTCCCAGCACTGCCTGCTCCTGCACAAGCCGACGCGCACGTTCGTGGGCGCGACCCGCCTGATCCTGCCACGCAAGGATGCGCCGGAGAAAAGCTTCCCGATCCAGGAAATTTGCCAGGATCCCTTGCTGCAGGATCCGGTCCGGTTTCCAATCCCGTTGATGGGGGAGATTTCACGGTTCTGCATCTCCAAGCAACGCCGGCAGCAGATTGCCGCGATGGCGGCAGCCGCTCCCGACTCACCTGCCAACAGGCGCGATCGTCCCGCCGGCACCGACTCGCTCCGCAACATGAAGCTGGGGCTGATCGAGGGGCTGGTACAATCGAGTATCGCCAATGGCGTCCTCTATTGGTGTGCGGAGATGGAGCCGTTCCTGCTGCGACTGCTCGGCCGAATCGGCATCTATTTCGATCCCATCGGCCCGCTGGTGAACTACCACGGCGTCCGGCAGCCGTGTATGGTGCGCCTGTCCACGCTGCTCACCAGGGTTGGCAACGAGCATCCGGATGTGTGGGCCGTTCTCACCGCCGACGGCCGGCATTGGGATGATCTGCTGAAGATGGAGCGTGACCTGTTGCCTCGGCCGATGCGGCAACCGAAGGAGAATCGGGCCTGTGCCTGATCAGTGTGATCCCGGCTCCGAAGCCTCCCCGGCCGCGGCCGGCGGATCGGAAGCGGCCGCTTCCTCCGGGAGCGAAGCACCCGGGGCGGGCCTTACCCACCTCCCCAACGGCTTCGACTACGACACCGCCTTCGACCGCAACATTGGCTGGGTCAGCGCCTGGGAGCAGCAGCTTCTTCGCGGCAAGCGGGTCGCCATCGCCGGCATGGGCGGGGTCGGCGGCATCCACCTGCTGACCCTCGCCCGCCTCGGCATCGGCGCCTTCCACTTAGCCGATTTCGACCGGTTCGAACTGGTGAATTTCAACCGCCAGATCGGCGCCACCATGCGCACCCTGGACCTGCCCAAGGCCGAGGTGATCGCCGGCATGGCCAGGGACATCAACCCGGAACTCGACCTGACCGCGTTCCCCAACGGCGTGCATGACGCCGACGTGGACGACTTCCTCCGCGGCGTCGACCTGTTCGTGGACGGCCTGGATTTCTTCGTCCTGGACATCCGTCGCAAGATTTTCGCCCGCTGCGCCGAGTTGGGCATCCCCGCGATCACCGCCGCCCCCCTCGGCTTCAGCACCGCCTACCTCGTGTTCGTCCCCGGTGGCATGACCTTCGAGCAGTACTTTCGCCTGGAAGGGCTGCCGGCGGAACGCCAGTACGTCAATTTTTTCATGGGATTGGCGCCGCAGCCGCTGCACCGGGGCTACCTGGTGGACCCGGACCGGCTCAACCTCAATGCGCAGCGGGGACCGTCTTCGTTCACCGGCTGCGCGCTCTGCGCCGGCGTCGCCGGGGTGGAGGCGGTGAAGCTGCTGCTGGGTCGCGGCCCGGTGCGCCCGGCACCGTGGTACCACCAGTTCGACGCGTTCGAGCAGCGCCATGTCCGCAAACGCCTGATCGGCGGCAATGCCAACCCGCTGCAGCGGATCAAGCTCCGCGCCGGCTACCGCCATTTCGCGGCCCTGGCCCGCGCCGCTTCACCTGCCGACGCGGACGTGGCCGCGACCGGCAGCGTGGTCGAGCGCATTCTCGACCTCGCCCGCTGGGCGCCCAGCGGCGACAACGAGCAGCCGTGGCGCTTCACCGTGACCGGCCCCGATGCCGTCAGCGTCCACATCGCCCGGCCCGATCCGGCCAACGTGTACGAGTATGCCGAGGGTCAGCCCACCATCCTGTCGGGCGGGATGCTGCTGGAGACCCTGCGCATCGCCGCCAGCCGCTTCGGCCGGGCGATGACGTGGGCCCACGGCGGGCAGGACGATGCGGCGCATGTCATCGATGTCACGTTCCGGGAAGACCCGCAGGTGGCCTCGGATCCGCTTTTGCCCTTCGTCACCCTCCGGTCGGTGGACCGCCATCCGTACCGCACCACGCCGCTCAGCCCGGCTCAGATCGCGGCCCTGGAAGCGGCCCTGGGCGACACCCTCGCCGTCACCTGGTTCCACGCCCCGGAACAGCGGAAGCGGCTGGCGCGTATCAACGGCATGGCCACCGACATCCGCCTCCGCATCCCCGAGGCGTATGCGGTGCACCGGCGCATCGTCGACTGGCAGCGGACACGGAGCCCCACCGGCATCCCGGCCGGCAGCCTCGGCCTCGACCGGATGACCCTCGCCCTGATGCGCTGGGCGCTGAAGGACTGGCGGCGCATCGCCCGGATGAACCGGCTGCCCGCCGCTACCCTGCAGGCGCGGCAGCAGATGGATTATCGCCCCGGTGCCGCCGCGGCCGCGCATTTCGCCATTTCAAGGAAGCCGGGGGAGCCGCCGCCGGGCGGCACGGTGCCAGGGCTGCTGGCGGCGGGGATGGCGATCCAGCGGTTCTGGCTCACCGCCACCCGGCTCGGCCTCGCCCTGCACCCGGCCACCGCCACGTTGTGCTTCGCCCACTACGGCCGCCACGGCATCCGCTTCACCGAGGATCCGGCCCGGGACGCGGAGGCGAAGCGTCTCGCCGAGGAGTTGGACCGGATGCTGCCCGACGGTGCCGACAACGTGGTGTTCTTCGGCCGCATCGGCGCGCCGGGGCAGCGGGCGACCCGCATCCGCTCCATCCGCCGGCCGTTGCATAGCCTCATTCTGGAGGCCCGGGCGAAGGGACTCGAGGGCGCGGCTTCCGAATAAGAAAACTCCCCCGGGGCGACCCCGGGGGAGCGTGTCTTCATCGTGTGCCCACCGCCCACCGGCGGGCCATGCGAAGCCGTCAGGCGGCCTGCTGCCGACGCCGGCCGTACAGGCCAAGCGCGATCAGGCCCAGCCCCAGCACACCGATGGTGGCGGGCTCGGGGACGGCGACGGCGACTGCGTTGAAGTCCGCGGTGCCGCGCAGCGGGAAAGCCGAGGAAGCGCCCTCCGTCGAGAAATTCGAGTTCAAGAGCATGTCCGTGCCGTTTGCGAACGTATTCGTGTCAAACGCGGAGTTGGCTGACCCGAGGCCCGCCAAGTCGACGTCCAGGAATCCGGCACCGGTACCCGCGTTAATATCGCCGAGTCCGTCAGGACCCGTCTGAATGACGGAGATCAGGGTGATAGGGACATCCGCGCCACTAAAGTCGGTGGCTACAGTGAAGTTGATGCCGTCGCCTGCACCGACCAGATTCAGCCACTCGACTCCGTCGGACGCCGTGGCGAACGCGGTGGCAGCGTCTGAAGATACGTTGAGGTTGGGGTTGGGATCCGAGTAGAAAGTTGCTGTTCCTCCACTGAAACGAATTTCGGTTTCGCCACCTCCCAAGGGGGTAATCCGCTCGACCAAGTAGTTTTGGAAGACGAAGGTCAGTTCGCGAACGAGAGACGTCGTCCAGACGATGTTGCCGTCAATGTCTTCAATCGTGTTAATGCGGCCGACGCCCTGAAGTAGGTCACCCTCAGCCAGGACAACGTCTTCCCAGATCGTCGCGCTCTTGAACACAGCGCCTTCCGGTATGGTGATACCGTCGATGACCAATGAAGCCGATGCCGCGACTGGAGCTCCCAGCAATGCGGCCGCCACGGCCACGCCGGCGAGCATGTTGCGTCTGGTTGTCATGATGTTGACCTCCTCCTTGATACAGACCGTCATGGTTAACGCGGTCGAAAAAACTGTTGTCATCATGCAAGCAAGGTGCGTGCCAGAAATTGGAATCCAGAGATATCAAGAGGTTGGCCGCAGACGGCAGGGCCGAAGTGTAAAGCCTGCTTTACACCCGGGTCCGGGTCAGACGCTTGCTCCGGGCTCGGATGCAGCGGAAAACGCCCTTTTTATCAGGTGCTTACGGGGGTATCCGCCGCCCTTTTTGGGGTGTCGGAATTCTTTACACCGAAATCGGCCGGATTGCCGCCGGCCTCGCCGCCGGCGCGGAAAAGGCGATGTTTGGCAATAGGTTAGGGGGCGTCGGCCGGGGTGGCGGAGGTGTAAAGAATCCTGACAGTGGGGGCGTCGCGGCCCCCAGGTGCGCCGAGGTGATGGCGTGATGCGCCGCGCCCGTCTCAAGGTTTTTCGTGGGGGGCGGGCCGAGCCCGGCCAAGTCGGGAAGGGGACCAGAGTCTCCGGACGGCCCGCGGTTCGGCAGGTTTCACCGAAGATTCACGCCAGATGCCGGGCCCTGTCTGCCACAGTGCCGCCGGGACGCCGCGATGCGCGCCGGCGGGGCACGCCGGTCGTCCAAGCGCGCGCGCGGCCCCCCGGCCGTAAGGCCGACCAATGACAAGGCCGCAAGGCCGATCCATGACAGGGCCGCAAGGCCGACTAATGACAGGGCCGCAAGGCCGATCAACGACAGGGTCGCAAGGCCGATCCATGACAGAAAACGGGGAAGGATGTTCGCCATGACGGGACCTGTTCATGATCTCACGACTGCCGAGAGCACGTCGAGCGAGGCAGGGGACGTTGCGTTTGCGCTGATCGAGGAGATGGAGCCGACCACCTTCCGCTTGCAGATCCTGCACGCATCCGACCTGGAAGGCGGCGTCGCTGCCATCGACAATGCGCCCAACTTCGCCGCCATCGTCGAGGCGCTGGAAGGGCTGGAGGACAACAGCATTCTTCTGTCCGCCGGCGACAACTGGATTCCCGGGCCGTTCTACTCCGCCGCCGCCGACCCTGCGGTGCGCCCCACCCTGCAGTCGGTGAACAGCAACCTGTTCGGCCTGCCCAATGACGAGATCGGAACGACCCTCACCAACCTGCGGGAAACCGGCGGCCGGATCGATATCTCCATCATGAACGCCATCGGGTTCGACGCGTCGGCCCTGGGCAATCACGAGTTCGACCTCGGCACCAACGCCATCGCCGACATCATCGGCACCGATATCCGCGGCGCCACCGTGGGTGACGTGCGCTGGCTCGGGGCGCAGTTCCCCTACCTCAGCGCCAACCTGGACTTCTCCGCCGATCCGGCCCTGGCCGGGCTGGTCACGGATCAGGTGCTGCCGAATACCGCGTTCCGGTCCACCCCGTTCGACCTGGCGGCCGCGGCCGCCGCCCCCAAGATCGCACCGTCCACGGTGATCGAGCGCGATGGGGAGATGATCGGCGTGGTCGGCGCCACCACGCCGATCCTGCAAACCATCTCCTCCCCCGGCGACACCACCGTGATCGGCCCGACCGAGGACGACATGCCGGCGCTGGCCGCGGTCCTCCAGCCGGCGATCGATGATCTGCTCGACCAGGGCCTTAACAAGATCATCCTGGTGACCCACCTGCAGCAGCTTCAGCTCGAAGAGGCGCTGATCCAGCTTCTGCACGGCGTGGACGTGGTGATCGCCGGCGGTTCCGACACGCTGCTGGCCGACGACGAGGACGTGGAGCGGGGCCTGCGCCCGGGCGACGAAGCCGAGGGGCCGTATCCGATCGTGACCCAGAACGCCGACGGCGATCCGGCGCTGATCGTCAGTACCGATGGCGAATACAGCTATGTCGGCCGCCTTGTCGTCGAGTTCGACGCCGACGGGCTGGTCCTGGTGGACAGCCTGGACATCAACGTGAGTGGCGCCTTCGCCACCACCGACGACGGGGTGGCAGCGCTGTGGGGCGATGACGACGCGTTTGCCGACGGCACCAAGGCTGATCTGGTGCGGCAACTCACGACCGCGGTGGACACCGTGGTGACGGAGAAGGACGGCAACACCTTCGGGGAGACGGCCGTGTTCCTGGAAGGCCGGCGCGGCGAGGTGCGAACGCAGGAGACCAACCTCGGCAATCTTACCGCCGACGCCAACCTGTGGCTGGCCCGGGAGGCCGACCCCACGGTGATGGTGTCGATCAAGAACGGCGGCGGCATCCGCGATGCCATCGGCACCATCGTCGAGGTGGAACCGGGCGTGTTCGAGGAAGTGCCGCCGGTGGCCAATCCGCGGTCGGGCAAGGAGGAGGGGGAGGTCTCCCAGCTCGACATCGAGAATGCGCTTCGCTTCAACAACGGCCTGACCATCCTGACGCTCACCGCGGAACAGCTCAAAGAGGTGATTGAGCACGGGGTCGCGGCGTCCGGGCCCGGGTTGACGCCGGGCCGCTTCCCCCAGGTGGGCGGCGTCTCGTTCAGTTTCGACACCGACAAGCCGGCCGGGGAGCGGGTGCAGTCCCTCGGCATCACCGACGACGACGGCCGGGTCATCGACGTGATCGTGGAGAACGGCGAGCTGGTGGGCGAGGCCGGTCGGCCGATCCGCATGGTCACGCTGGACTTCCTGGCCAACGGCGGCGATGGCTTTCAGTTCAAGACCTTCACGGACGCAGCACCGGACTTCGCGAACCGGCAGGAACTCAAGGACCTGCTCGCCGATCCCGACAGCGACGTGTTTGCCGAGCCCGGCAGCGAGCAGTTCGCGATGGCGCAGTACTTCGCCACCTTCTTCGCCGACACCCCGTTCGACCAGCCGGACACCCCGGTCGAGGACGACGTCCGCATCCAGAACCTGGCCTTCCGGGAGGACGCCGTGCTGGCCGGGGTCGAGGATCTGGTGCTGGTGGGCGGCGCGGAGGACGATGTCCTGATCGGCGCGGCCGGCGCCGACCTCCTGACCGGCGGGGCCGGCGACGACGTGCTGATCGGCTTCGGGGGTGATGACCGGTTGATCGGCGGCCCCGGCAACGACTTCCTGGACGGCGGCGCCGGCGACGACATCCTGATCGCCGGGCCGGGCAACAACGTCCTGATCGGCGGTCCGGGCAACGACTTCCTGATCAGCGGGCCGGGTGACAACGTCTTCGTCTTCCGCCCCGGCATGAACACCGACACGATCTCGGGCTTCCGGTCCGGCGATATCCTGGACGTCAGCGCCTTCGGGTTCGCCAGTGCCGATGAGGTCCTGGACCTGGCGGAGTTCAACCGGGGCCGGACCGTGATCACCCTCGATGCCGAGGCCGGGGACGAGATCGTCCTGATCGGGGTGCGGCAGGGGATGCTGACCGGCAACGACTTCTTCCTGGGTGGTGACAGCGACGGCTTCTAGTCCGCAGGCCGCAGCGGGGCGGCCGCAGCGGGGCGGCCGCCCGGTCCCGGAGATCGTTGCGAGCGCGGCCGGCGGGGACTTGCCTTCGTCGGCCGCCGCGCGTATAAGCTGCGCACTTCCGATCCAACGCTTTGGAGTGCGGTCCGGCACGGGCATGCCCAGCCGCCTCCCCGGCATCGCAGCCGTCGTCCGATGACGGCGCAGACCTTCAAGAAGGACCGATGAAATGCCCAAGTTGAAGACCAAGTCGGCGGCCAAGAAGCGCTTCCGGCTGACCGCCACCGGCAAGGTGCGGGCCAATGTCGGCTGCAAGCAGCACAACCTGCGCAAGCGGTCGCAAAAGATGAAGCGCCAGGCGCGCGGGACCATGATCCTGTGCGGGCCCGACGCCGCCATCGTCAAGTCCTACATGCCCTACGCCTGAGGGAGATCACGCCATGGCCCGCGTCAAGAGGGGCGTGACCGCCCACGCCCGCCACAAGAAGGTTCTGGACCGCGCCCAAGGCTATCGCGGGCGCGGCAGCACCGCCTACCGCACCGCCCTGCAGCGGGTGGAAAAGGCGCTGCAGTACGCCTACCGCGACCGCCGCACCCGCAAGCGGGACTTCCGCCGCCTGTGGATCCAGCGCATCAATGCCGGCGCCCGGGAGCACGGCCTGACCTATTCCCAGTTCATCGACGGCCTCCTCAAGGCCGGGATCGAACTGGACCGCAAGGTGCTGTCAGACCTCGCCGTGCGCGAACCGGACGCGTTCAAGGCGCTGGTGGACAGCGCCCGGGACGCCCGCGCGGCCGCCACCTGAGGGTATCCCGAACCAGCGTCGCCGCGCCTGAACCTTGTGACCCCTAGCCTTGCGGGCGTGCCGGTGGTCGGCCGCGCCCGCTTTCGGATCCGACCGTCATGGACGATCGCCCCGCCCTTCGCGACGAGTTGCTGACCGCCGTCCAGGCAGCGTCCAGTGTCGACGACCTGGAGCGTATCCGTATCAGCGCGCTTGGCAAGAAAGGGCGGATCACGGCCCTGATGAAGAATCTGGGGCAGATGGACCCGGAGGTGCGGCGGGAGGCCGGCGCGGCCCTCAACGTCCTGAAGGACGAGGTCGCCGCCGCCCTGGACGCCCGCAAGGCCGCCCTGGCCGATGCCGAACTGGATGCCCGGCTGGCCGCGGAACGGGTCGACGTGACCCTGCCGCCCCGGCCCGAGACCGAAGGGTCCATCCACCCCATCAGCCAGACCATCGATGAGATCGTGGCGATCTTTGGCGAGATGGGGTTCGCCGTGGCGGAAGGGCCGGACATCGAGGACGACTGGTACAACTTCACCGCCCTCAACATCCCGCCCGAACATCCCGCCCGCCAGGAGATGGATACTTTCTATCTGCCCGGCCACCTGCCCGGCCACCTGCCCGGCCACCTGCCCGGCGAGCGCGACGGCCGGCGCATGGTGCTGCGCACCCATACCTCGCCGGTGCAGATCCGCACCATGCTGAAGACGCCGCCGCCGCTTCGCGTGATCGCGCCCGGGCGCACCTACCGGTGCGATTCCGACGCGACGCATTCGCCCATGTTCCACCAGGTGGAGGGGCTGGTGGTGGACGAAAGCACGCACATGGGCCACCTCAAGGGCTGCCTGATCGAATTCTGCCGGACCTTCTTCGCCGTCGACGACCTGCCGGTACGGTTCCGCGCCAGCTATTTCCCGTTCACCGAGCCATCCGCCGAGGTGGACATCGGCTGCACTCGCAAGGACGGGGCGTTCCGCATCGGCCACGGCGACGACTGGCTCGAGATCCTGGGCTGCGGCATGGTCAATCCCAAGGTGCTGGACAACTGCGGCATCGATTCCGGGCGCTATCAGGGGTTCGCCTTCGGCATGGGGATCGAGCGCATTGCCATGCTGAAGTACGGCATCCCCGATCTCCGCACGTTTTTCGACTCCGACCTGCGCTGGCTCCGCCATTACGGCTTCCGGGCGCTGGCGGTGCCGTCGCTGGTGACGGGGCTCGCGCCGTGAAGTTCACCCTGTCCTGGCTCAAGGACCACCTGGACACGGATGCGTCGGCGGCCGATCTGGCCGAGACGTTGACCATGATCGGGCTCGAACTGGAAGCGCTGGTGGACCGCACGGCCGATTTCCGCGACCTGGTGGTGGCGGACGTGGTGGCGGCGCGCCCGCACCCCGATGCCGACAAGCTTCAGGTGTGCACGGTCACCACCGGCACCACCACGGTCGAGGTGGTGTGCGGCGCGCCCAACGCCCGGGCCGGGATGAAGGGGGTGTTCGCACCCGTGGGCGCCCGGATTGCCGGCACCGGCGATGTCCTCAGGAAAGCCCGCATCCGCGGCGTCGAAAGCCAGGGCATGCTGCTGTCGGAGCGGGAAATGGGCCTGTCCGATGAGCATACGGGCATCGTCGAGCTGCCGGAGGACGCGACCGCGGGCGCATCGGCGGCCGAGGCGATGGGCCTCGCCGATCCGCTGATCGATATCGCCATCACCCCCAACCGCGGCGATTGCCTCGGCGTCCGCGGTGTGGCGAGGGATCTGGCCGCCGCCGGCAAGGGCAGCCTCAAGCCGCTGGACACGCGCGCCGTGCCCGGCGCCTTCCCGAGCCCCCTCGGGGTCACCCTGGCGTTCGACGAGGGGGCGGCCGATGCCTGCCCATATTTCGTCGGCCGCACCATCCGCGGCATCCGTAACGGCGAAAGCCCAGAGTGGCTGCAACGGCGCCTGATCTCGGTGGGGCTCCGGCCGATCTCCGCCGTGGTGGACATCACCAACTTCATGACCCTGGACCTGTGCCGGCCGCTGCACGCCTTCGATGCCGACAGGGTGCGGGGTGACCGGCTGACCGTGCGTTCGGCCCGGCCGGGAGAACGGCTGGTCGCGCTCAACGGCCAGGACTACGCGCTCGAACCCGGTATGACCGTGATCGCCGACGCGGTCGAGCCGGAAGCGCTCGGCGGCGTCATGGGCGGGGAGCGCACCGCCTGCACCGGCGACACCACCACGGTGTTCCTGGAATCCGCCTGGTTCGATCCGGTCCGCACCGCCGCCACCGGGCGCAGCCTGGGCCTCGCGTCCGACGCCCGCTACCGCTTCGAACGCGGCATCGACCCGGCGTTCCTGGTGGACGGGCTGGAGATCGCGACCCGCTTGGTCCTGGCGTGCTGCGGCGGCGAAGCCTCGGAACTGGTGGTCGCCGGGGCGGAGCCGGCTTGGCGCCGTACGATCACCCTGGACCCGGCGCGGATTGCCGCCCTGGGCGGCGTGGCGGTGGCGACCGAGGACATCGTCCGCATCCTGGAAGGCCTGGGCTGTGCCGTCACGACGGCGGCGGACGGCCGGCTCGGCGTGGAACCGCCGTCCTGGCGCGGTGATATCGTGGGCGAAGCCTGTCTGGTGGAAGAGGTGCTGCGCATCCATGGCTACGACCGGGTGCCGGTGGTGCCGCTGGATCGCGACACGCCGCTGCCGCAGCCGGCGCTCAACCCGGGGCAGCGCCGCCGCAACCTGGCCCGCCGGCTGCTGGCACAACGGGGCCTGACCGAGGTGGTGACGTTCTCGTTTCTGTCCCGCGACGATGCCGCCCGGTTCGGTGGCGGGGCCGAACCGCTCCGTCTGGTCAACCCGATCAGCGCCGACCTGGACGTGATGCGTCCGTCGATCCTGCCCAACCTGATCGCGGCGGTCGGTCGCAATGCCGATCGCGGCTTCCCCGACGGTGCCCTGTTCGAGGTGGGGCCGGTCTATCACGGCGACCGGCCGGAGGATCAGCGCATGACCGCAGCCGTTGTCCGCTCCGGGCGTACTGGCCCGCGCCACTGGGCCGCGGCGCCCCGGCCCGTGGACGTGTTCGACGCCAAGGCCGATGCGCTGGCGGTACTGGCCGCCCTGGACGTGGCGACGACTGCCGTGACGGTCAGCGCCGATGCGCCGGGGTGGTTCCATCCCGGACGGTCCGGCACGCTCAGGCTCGGTCCGCACCAGGTGCTGGGCCGGTTCGGCGAGGTACACCCGCGGGTGCTGCGGGCCATGGGTGTGGCGGGGCCGGTTGCCGCCTTGGAACTGGACCTGGACGCGGTGCCGCCGGCCAAGGTGCGCCCCGGCGGGGCCACGCGGCCGCCGCTCGCGCTGTCGCCGTTGCAGCCGGTGGAACGGGATTTCGCCTTCGTCGTGGGCTCGGACGTCGCCGCCGCCGACGTCGTCCGGGCGGTGCGGGAGGCGGACCCGCTGGTCACCTCGGTCGGCGTGTTCGACGTGTTCGCCGGCGAATCACTCGGCCCCGGGCGCAAGTCCCTGGCCGTGACCGTGTCGATCCAGCCGCGAGAACGCACCCTGCGCGAGGCGGATCTCGACGCCATCGCCGCCCGGATCGTCGACCGGGTGGCGGCGCGCTGCGGCGGCACGCTGCGTTCCTGACGGGGTTTCCAAACGCCTGCGGAAGTTGGGCCGACTCGCGGTTTGTTAACCCGACGGTCGTACCGTCATCGGTGCCTTGCGCCCGACGGGCCCGCTCGGGGACGTCGCGCGTGGTGGGCTGTGGCACCACCCAAACCCGGTGAGCGGCGGCATGGCGACAGACACGGAGACCGACATCGACGAGATGCTGGCGGTGATCCCCATCGACGATGTGGTGATCCTGCCGCCGGACCGGGAGCGGCGGCTGGTCCACCGGGTGCTGAACCTGTGGCGGAGTCTTCGGCCGGCGGTGGGGTTTCCGTCGCTGGACGATCTCCTGGTGGCGGGCTGGAGCGGGCTGGACCACCACATGGTCGTGATCGAACTGCCGACGCTGGGGGGCGATCCGACGATCACGCATGTGGGCCGAGCGATGGCGGAGCACGTGGGCGACCTCGCGGGCAAGCCGGTTCGGGCGGTGCCGCGCGATACCCTGGCGGGGGAAGCCATCCGCCACTATCGCGACGTCATCAGCCGGCGCGTGCCGATCACCGTGGGCGGTCGCTTCGTCGACGGCCAGGGCCGGCCGAACCTGTTTCGCAGCACCCTGCTGCCGCTCAGCAACGATTGCCGGGATCTGACCACCGTGGCCTGCGTCGCCAACGGCCGTATCGCCGGACCGGACCGGCCGGCACCGGCCTGATGGGTTTCGAGGGAGCCCGGGGAATGGCGCACGTG
>REEP01000043.1 GCA_007695045.1 Rhodospirillales bacterium
CCGGAATCGCGCGCTCTCTCACGAACCCTCACCCTCCCATCCGGCCTCCGGCCGGACGGGCCCCTCCCTCTCCCGCTCCGCGGGCGAGGGGGTTGCGGCCGGACGGGCCCCTCCCTCTCCCGCTCCGCGGGCGAGGGGTCAGGGCGGGGGCGGGGCGGCCAGATGGGCGCGGATCGTCTCCACCACGCCTTCCGTGTTGGCGAGCACATCGTTGTTCCAGAAACGCAACACCGTGAACCCGTGCCGGCGCAGTGCCGCGGTGCGCCGGGCATCCTCGGTGCCGCCGTGCTGACCGCCGTCCACCTCCACCACCAGTTTCGCCTCCACACAGGCGAAGTCGGCGACAAAGCCGCCAATGGGATGCTGGCGCCGGAACTTGTGGCCGTCCAGGCCACGGTTACGCAAATACCGCCACAGCCTCCGTTCCGCAGCGGTGCCGTCCCGGCGCAGGCGGCGCGCCAGAGGCACCGGGTCCGATGGCAACGACGACTTCGACATGGGCTCCAAGCCTATTGCCGGGCATGCCGCGTGATCCAGGGGTTTGTGTGCGGCACGGGCCAGGGTATCGCCGGCGGGGCTCTCCCGCTCCGCGGGAGAGGGGGTGTGGGGAGGGATTGCTTGTTGGTGACCCGGAGCGACCTGCGGCCTATATCTGTCGGCCATGGGCCGAGGCTGGCAGTTCTGGATCGATCGGGGCGGGACGTTCACCGACGTCGTGGGGCGGGCGCCGGATGGTGCCATCGTCGCCCGCAAGCTGCTTTCCGAGGACCCGGCGCATTACCGGGATGCCGCCATCCAGGGCATCCGTGACGTCCTTGGGCTCGCGGCCGACACGCCAATTCCGGCGGAACGGATCGACGCGGTGAAGATGGGGACCACCGTCGCCACCAATGCGCTGCTGGAGCGCAAGGGCGACCGCACCGTGCTCGCCATCACGCGCGGGTTCGCCGACGCCCTCCGCATCGGCTACCAGAACCGGCCGCGGCTGTTCGACCGCCACATCGTGCTGCCGGAGCTCCTGTACGAGCGGGTGGTGGAGATCGACGAACGGCTGGACGCGCACGGCACTGTGCGCCGGCCGCTGGACGAGGACGCCGCCGCCGCGGTGCTGGGGGAGGCTTATGCCGACGGCATCCGCTCCGTGGCGATCGTGCTGATGCACGGCTACCGCCACGCCGAGCACGAAAGGCGGGTGGCCGCGATCGCCGAGGATATCGGTTTCACCCGGATTTCCGCCTCTCACGCCGTCAGCCCGCTGATGAAGCTGGTCTCGCGCGGCGACACCACCGTGGTCGACGCCTACCTGACGCCGATCCTCCGCCGCTACGTGGACGAGGTGGCCGGGGAACTCGGCGATGTCCGGCTCATGTTCATGCAGTCCAACGGCGGGCTCACCGACGCCACCCTGTTCCAGGGCAAGGACAGCATCCTGTCGGGCCCGGCCGGCGGCGTGGTGGG
This sequence comes from Rhodospirillales bacterium, assembly GCA_007695045.1. Taxonomy (GTDB): domain Bacteria; phylum Pseudomonadota; class Alphaproteobacteria; order Rhodospirillales; family Defluviicoccaceae; genus REEP01. The sequence continues at coordinate 1,459 of REEP01000043.1, forward strand.
GATGGTGCGGACGGCGGAGATGGCCGGGTTCCGCCGGGTGATCGGCTTCGACATGGGCGGCACGTCCACCGACGTCGCTCACTTTGACGGCGAGTACGAGCGCACGTTCGAAAGCCAGGTTGCCGGCGTGCGCATGCGGGCGCCGATGATGAACATCCACACGGTGGCGGCGGGCGGCGGCTCCATCCTGCATTTCGATGGGGCCCGCTTCCGGGTGGGGCCGGATTCCGCCGGTGCCGATCCCGGCCCGGCCTGCTATCGCCGCGGCGGGCCGCTCACCGTCACCGACTGCAACGTGATGCTGGGCCGGATCCAGCCGCGGTTCTTCCCTGCGGTATTCGGCCCCGGCGCCGATCAGCCGCTGGACGCCGCGGTGGTGCGGCGGGCGTTCCGCGAGCTCGCCGATCGGATCACCGCCGCCGGCGCCGGCGAGCGCACGCCGGAACAGGTGGCGGAAGGGTTCCTCCGCATCGCCATCGACAACATGGCCAACGCCATCAAGCAGATTTCGGTACAGCAGGGCCACGACGTCACCCGCTACCTGCTCAACGGCTTCGGCGGTGCCGCCGGCCAGCACGTTTGCCAGGTGGCCGATGCGCTGGGCATGACCCGGGTGCTGATCCACCCGTTGGCCGGTGTGCTGTCGGCGTACGGCATGGGGCTCGCCGAGGTCCGCGCCATGCGGGAGGAGGCGGTGGAGGCGGCCCTGGACGAGGCCCTGGTGGACCGTGTCGAACCCCGGCTGGGCGAACTCGGGGCGGACGCGGCGGCGGAGATCGCCGGGCAGGGCATCGAGGCGGCTCGCATCACCGTGCTGGGCCGTGCCCACCTGCGCTACCAGGGCACCGATACGCCGCTGATCGTGCCCTGGGATCACGCGGCAACGATGACCGACGCGTTCGAGGTCGAGCACGCCGGCCGCTTCGGTTTCGTCATGGACGGTCGGGCACTGGTGCTGGAGGCCGTCTCGGTGGAGGCGGTGGGGCAGACCGATGGCGCGGCCGAGCCGGAGGTGGCGGTCGAGCCCGGCCGCCCGGCACCGGAGCCGGCGGAGCGGGTGGAAGCCTGGTTCGACGGGCGCCCGATGCGGGTGCCGGTCCACCGCCGGGATGCGCTCGGCCCGGGGGATGCGGTGGCCGGCCCCGCGATCATCGCCGAGGCCAATGCCACCACCGTGCTGGAGCCGGGCTGGCAGGCGGAGGTGACCGGCCGCCACCACCTGATGCTGACCCGGACGGCCCCCCGGCCCGAGCGGACCGCCGTCGGCACCCGGGCCGACCCGGTGATGCTGGAGGTGTTCAACAACCTGTTCATGTCCATCGCAACCCAGATGGGCGCGGTGCTGGCCAACACCGCCCATTCGGTGAACATCAAGGAACGGCTGGATTTCTCCTGTGCGGTGTTCAGCGCCGACGGCCGCCTGGTGGCCAATGCGCCGCACGTGCCGGTGCACCTCGGCTCCATGGGCGAAAGTGTGGGGGCGGTGATCCGCGCCCGGGGCGACCGCATGAGCCCGGGCGACGTGTTCATGCTCAACGCCCCCTACAACGGCGGCACCCACCTGCCGGACATCACCGTGGTGACCCCGGTGTTCGACCAGGCGGGCGAGCGGTTGCTGTTCTTCGTGGGCTCCCGCGGCCACCACGCCGATATCGGCGGCATCACCCCGGGCTCCATGCCGCCGCACAGCACGTCAGTGGAGGAGGAGGGGGTCCTGATCGACGACGTGTTGCTGGTGAGCCGCGGCCGGATGCAGGAAGACGCGGTGCGGGCATTGCTGGCCAGCGGACCGTGGCCCGCCCGCAACCCGGACCAGAACCTGGCCGACCTGCGCGCCCAGATCGCCGCCAACGAGAAGGGGGTGCAGGAGTTGCGGAAGATGGTGGCGGAGTTCGGCCTGGATGTGGTGACGGCCTACATGGGGCACGTCCAGGACAATGCCGAGGAATCGGTACGCCGGGTGCTGGACGTGCTGACCCCGGGTGCATTCGCGTATGAGATGGACGACGGTGGCGTCATTCGTGTGGCCATCGGCATCGACAAGCAGGCACGCACGGCGACGCTGGATTTCACCGGCACCTCCGATCAGCGCCCGAACAATTTCAACGCGCCCTTGGCGGTGTGCCGGGCGGCGGTGCTGTACGTGTTCCGCACCCTGGTGGAGGACGACATCCCGCTCAACGACGGCTGCCTCAAGCCGCTGAAGCTGATCGTGCCGGAAGGATGCATGCTGCGGCCGCGCCATCCGGCGGCGGTGGTCGCCGGCAATGTGGAAACGTCGCAATGCGTCGCCGATGCGCTGTATGGCGCGCTCGGGGTCATGGCGGCCTCGCAGGGCACCATGAACAACTTCACCTTCGGCAACCAGCGGTTCCAGTATTACGAAACCATCTGCGGCGGCTCCGGTGCCGGCGAGGGCTTCCACGGCACCGATGCGGTGCACACCCACATGACCAACTCCCGCCTGACCGATCCGGAGGTGCTGGAGTGGCGGTTCCCGGTGCTGGTCGAGGCCTTTGCCATCCGCCGGGACAGCGGCGGGGCGGGGCGCTGGCACGGCGGCAACGGCGCCGTCCGCCGCATCCGCTTCCTGGAAGCGGCGACGGCGGCGATCCTCTCCGGTCATCGCCGCGTGCCGCCGTTCGGCATGGCCGGCGGCGAGCCCGGTGCTACCGGGCGCAACGGCATCGAGCGGGCCGACGGCCGCATCGAGACGCTCGACGGCACCGACCGGGCGGACGTAGCCGCCGGGGATGTGTTCGTGATCGAAACGCCGGGCGGTGGCGGCTTCGGATTGCCCTGATGTCGCCTTAATTGTGCCGATAGAGCTTCCGCCGATGCCTCGGCTTTGACCCGGCACAGACAGCAGTATAAAGTTTTATCCAGACCCAATCGGGGCTTGCCTCGTAGTCAAGCACCTTGAGCCCGTGGGGGTGGGGGAATGGCGTGAGCATGTTCCTGCGCGCCGGGATTCTGGCGCTGTGCGGGCTTGTCATCGCCGGGGCATCGCCCGGATTGACGCAGCCGCTTGAACCGGAATTGCAGCACCTGCTGGCCGAGCACCCGCAGATCCGGGCCAGACAGTCCGAACTGGTTTCAGCCGAGCGGGAAGTGGAGCGGGCTTTCGCCGGCTATCTGCCGCGGGTCGACGCCAGCGGCAGCGTGGGTCCCACGCACACCCAGACGGACGTGCGGGAATTGGCCGGCATCGGGCCCTTCGAAGAGGTCTCGCAGACGGCGCGACTCACCGTCACCCAGAACGTGTTCGACGGGTTCGAGACACCGGCGCGGGTGAAGGTCGCGCGCCTCAATGCCGACATCGCCCGCACGGCCCTGGAAGGGACGCGCCAGGGGATCCTGTTCGACGGCATTGCCGCGTATGTCGACGTCCTGCGTCAGGAACAACTCGTGGCGATTGCCCGGCTGAGCGAGGAGTCGATCCGCCGCCAAGCGGAACTGGAAGACGAACGGGTGATCCGCGGCGCCGGCATTGCCGTCGACGTGCTCCAGGCCAAGGCGCGGCTGCAGATCGCCGTGGAACGCCGCGTGGCGCTGGAGGGCGCGCTGCAGAATGCGATCACCCGGTACATCCAGGTGTTCGGCCATCCCCCCGTGGTGGCGGCAATGAGCGATCCGAGCTTTCCCGCCGGCGTGCTGCCCGATTCCCTTCACCTCGCGCTGACGATCGCCGAAGCCGAGAGCCCCGCCATCATCAGCAGCGTCCTCACCATGCAGGTGGCATCGGAGCGACGTCGGCTGGCGCGTGCCGGCTACTACCCGCGACTGGAAGTGGTGGGCTCGGCCCGGGTGGAGCAGGATTTCGATCTGTTACCGGGAACGCGCCGGGACCTGTCCGTCATGCTTCAGGCAACCTGGACCCTGTTCAACGGCTTCGCCACCCGGGCCGGGGTCGCCCAAGCGGCCGCCGACTTCGAGGCCAGCCGGAACAATCACGACTTCGTAATGCGCAACGTCGCCGAGTCCACGCGCCTTGCCTGGCAACAATACCTGACCCAGCGTCAGCGCGTGGACCTTCTGGACAATGCGGTTGCCATCGCTGCTGAGGCATTCGATGCCCGCCGGAGGCTGCGGGAAGCCGGGCGGGACACGGTGATCGACGTGCTGATCGCCGAGGACGAGGTGAACAACGCGCGCATCAACCTCACCGACGCCAAATATCAGGCCGAGATCGCTGCCTACCAGATCCTGCTCGCGCTGGGCCGCCTGGATGGCAGGATCCTGGCGGACGCCGACTGACCGCCCACGTGAGGCTCATCTCCGCCGTCAAGCGCGAGGCGACGCCTCGCCGTTGTTGCGGAATGCCCCGCTTCACCGAGCATGCTTGGTCTGCACCACATCGGGGTCGGGATCGTCCCGGCCGGGTGGCCGGTCGGCCGGTCGGCTGGTGGCGGCCTTGACGTAGATTGTCTTGGGGCGACCGTCCGAATCGCGGACCACCACGGCGAACCCGCCGGCGGCTTGCTCGATCTCGAGGATATCAACGTAGCCCCGTTGCTGAACCCGGTCGATGACCGCCCGCGTATCGAGAGGGGGCGCGGCGGAAGCGAATGTCGTCCCGGCGGACGGGTCGGCTGCGGCCATCCGATCCGTCACGGCGCTGCCGGCGCGCTGGAGGACCTCGGGGCCGGCTATCATCACGCCGCCGGCAACGGCGCTTCCGATAACCAGACCGGCAGCAATGAGGTTCGGAGATTGTGTCATGATCCGTGCTATCGTACCCAAGCGTGTTGACCATGCCGGCAGGATGGCGCCGAGTGCCTCATTAAGACACGAGTAACGTGCTTGTCCATAGGGAATATCCTCTATGGGTTGCGTTCGGCCACACCAGTCGTGAGACGGAATCGCTGTGCAGCGTTCGCCGGAGCCGCTGGGAAGGGGGACTGGCCGTTGCCAGCCTGTGGTCGACCCTTGACAACCGGAGCCGATCCGCCGACGTGCCTGCGGTCGGGATGGCCGGCGGCGGTATCGACGCGGATGCGGCTATTGCGTCACTTGTCCGGCCGGGCTCACGTGGCCTGTTGCAGAGGGTGAGCCGAGGAGGTTCGATGTATCGAGTGAAGAATCCGCGCCAGATCATTGATCGTCGCGCGCTGGTCGGGGAACTGCACGAGCAGATCGCATTGTCTGGATACTCGGCGAAAACGCGCGGCCTGTTCCTGCAGATTTTCAAGGCGGCACTGTATCGTGGTGTCGGCGAGATCCGTCGGCGCTTCGAAGAGGAACGCATCAACGGCGCCGAAGTGGTGCATTCGGATTCGTGCCTGGTCGATCAACTGATCCGAACCCTGTTCGATTTCGCGTCCACCCACGCCTATCCCAAGGCCGACGGTGCGGACGTCGCCGTGGTGGCGACCGGTGGTTATGGCCGCGACGAACTGTCGCCCTTTTCGGACATCGATCTGATGTTTCTGATACCCGACAACAGCAAGTCCGGTCGCGCCGATATCATCGAGTTCGCGCTCTACATGCTATGGGACATGGGCCTCAAGGTCGGCCACGCCACACGGACCGTGGACGACTGCGTCAAGCTCGCCCGTGACGACCTGACGATCCGCACCAGCCTCCTCGAGGCCCGGTGGCTGTGGGGCAATCAGGCACTGTATGACCAGTTCGAGCGGCGTTTCGAGAGCGATGTGATCGCCGGCACCGGCACGACTTTCGTCGAGTCGAAGCTGGCCGAACGGGATGCCCGGCACGCCCGGATGGGGGATTCGCGCTACGTTCTGGAACCCCACATCAAGGAAGGAAAAGGCGGCCTTCGCGATCTGCAGACCCTGTTCTGGATCGCCAAGTACCTTTATCGGGTCAGGGACATGGACGAACTCGTGGACCGCGGCGTGTTCACCCAGGCCGACGCACGCCACTTTCGCCAGACCCAGGAGTTCCTGTGGACGGTGCGCTGTCAGTTGCACTACGTCACCGGGCGGCCGGAGGAGCGGTTGACGTTCGACGTGCAGGGAATCATTGCCGATCGCCTCGGCTATCGCGATCGCCCGGGAGGCCGGGGCGTCGAGCGCTTCATGAAGCACTATTTCCTGATCACCAAAGCCGTCGGGGATCTGACGCGGGTGCTGTGCGCGGTTCTGGAGGAAGACCACCGGAAGTCGCGCAAGCGCCTGCGACTGCCGTCGCTGGCCTCGCTTCGGCGGGTGCCGCCAGGGTTCAAGATGGACGGCAGCCGGCTGAATGTAACCGGGCCGGACGTCTTCGCCGAAGACCCGGTCCGGCTCTTGCGACTGTTCCGGGAAGCGCAGCGGTTGGGCGTCGATATTCACCCCCACGCACTTCGGCTGGTGCACCAGAATCTGCGGCTGATCGACAGCGGCGTGCGCAACGACCCCGAGGCCAACAACCTGTTCATGACCATGCTGACGCACGGGGCCGGAAGCGAAGCGACGCTCCGACGGTTGAACGAAGCCGGGGTGTTCGGTCGTTTCATCCCGGACTTCGGCCGGGTGGTGGCGCAGATGCAGTATGACATGTATCACATCCACACTGTGGATGAGCACACCATCCAGGCCATCGGCATCCTGCACAAGATCGAAGCCGGTGAACTGGCCGAACGGTACCCTACTGCCAGCCGGATCATCGGCGACATCCGTTCCCGCCGCGCGCTGTACCTGGCAACCCTGCTGCACGACGTGGGCAAGGGACGCGGCGGCGATCACTCCGAAATCGGCGCCGGTCTCGCCGAGCAACTGGCTCGGCGCTTGGGACTGGACGCTTGGGAGACGGAGAGCGTGGTGTGGCTGGTGCGGTATCACCTGCTGATGAGCCGCACCGCGTTCAAGCGCGACATCGACAACATCAAGACCGTCACCGATTTCGTCGAGGTCGTCCAGTCGCCGGAACGATTGCGCATGCTGCTGGTGCTGACCGGAGTGGACATCGATGCGGTCGGCCCCGGCATCTGGAACGCCTGGAAGGAAGGGCTTCTGAGCGAACTCTACTACCGGGCGATGGAAGAGATCGAGATGACGGGCGGACAGCCATCTGAACGCCGCAGCCAAAGAGTTGCCAAGGCCAAGGCGCGGCTGAAAGAAAAGATGAGCGACTGGGACGAAGCCTTGTTGGAGACGTATATTGCCCGCGGCTATTCTGACTACTGGTTGGCATTCGATGCCGAGGCTCACGCCTATCATTTCCATTTGATGCAGGAGGCCGAAGCAGCGGGCCAGTCACTCTGGATCCAGACCCGGCCTTCGCCCAACCGCGACGTGACTGAACTCACCGTCTATGCTCCGGACCACCCTGGCCTGTTTGCACGCATGGCCGGCGCCATGGCTTTGAGCGGCGCCAATATCGTCGGTGCAAAGATCATCACGCTGGCCAACAGCATGGCGCTCGATACGTTTCACATCCAGGATGCGACCGGAGCCGCCTTCGACCAGCCGGAACGGCTGGACCGGCTTCGCGCACGACTGGACAAGGCGATATCCGGCCAGATGTACCCCGGACGTGAACTGGCAGCGATCCGCTCCACGGCACCCCCCAGCCGGATGGGCGTGTTCACCGTCCCGCCGGCCGTGATCCTGGACAACAAGGCCAGCGTGACGCACACGGTCATTGAGGTGAACGGCCGGGATCGGCAGGGATTTCTCTACGATGTGACCTCCACGCTCACCGACCTGGGGCTGCAGATTTTCAGCGCGCACATTTCTACCTATGGGGAACGGGTGGTGGACGTTTTTTACGTCAAGGACGTGTTCGGCCTGAAGATCGACGACCGGTCGAGACTTCGTCGGATCGAGCGACGGTTGCTGAAGGCGGTGGCACCACCGGACGACAAGAGGGGCGCCACCAAGCCCAAGGTGGCGGCGGAATAGGCGACGCCATCATGAGCGGGCGGATGCCGGTTCGTGCGGAACGGGACCGGCCGTGATCCTGATTCGTGCGATCGCCACCATCGGCGGCCTGACCATGGTCAGCCGCGTGTTCGGCTTCGCCAGGGACGTGCTGATTGCCAAGGTGCTGGGCGCGGGACCGGTTGCCGACGCCTTCTTCGTCGCCTTCAAGTTTCCGAACCTGTTTCGGCGGCTGTTTGCCGAAGGGGCGTTTTCTGCGGCGTTCGTGCCGATCTTTGCCGGCATCCTGGAGGCGGAAGGCAAATCAAGGGCACGATTGTTCGCCGAACAGGCACTGAGCGTGCTGTTCTGGGCGCTCCTGGTCTTGGTGGCGGTGATGGAGATCGCCATGCCGGCGGTGATGCTGGTGTTCGCACCCGGTTTTGCCGATGATCCGGAAAAATTCGACCTGACCGTGGTGCTGGCCCGGATCGCGTTCCCCTACCTGCTACTGATTTCCCTGGTCTCGCTGCTGGGTGGGGTGCTCAATTCTCTCGGGCGGTTCGCGGCCGCAGCAGCCGCCCCGATCCTTCTCAACATCTGCATGATCCTGGCGGTTCTGCTGCTGGCTCCGCTCACCCCCACCCCGGGGCATGCCCTGGCCTGGGGCGTGTTCGGGGCCGGGGTGGTGCAACTGCTCTGGCTATACGGGATGTGCGTTCGTGCGGGCATGGCGCTCCGCTTGCCGCGACCGCGGATCACGCCCGAGGTGAAGCTACTGCTGCGCCGGGCCCTGCCAGTCGCGATCGGCGCCGGGGTGTATCAGCTCAACCTCCTGGTGGATACGGTACTGGCCTCGTTCCTGCCGTCCGGGTCGATCTCGTACCTGTTCTATGCCGATCGGGTGGCCCAGTTGCCGCTGGGGGTGATCGGGGTGGCGGTGGGAACGGCGCTGTTGCCGCTCTTGTCCCGCCAACTGCGGGCCGGGCACACGGCGGCCGCCCACTATAACCAGAACCGGGCGATCGAGTTCGCCTGCCTGCTGACATTGCCGGCGGCGGCGGCGCTGCTGGTGATCGCCGAACCCATCGTCAGTGTGCTGTTCCAGCGCGGAGCGTTCACCGCGGCGGAAGCCCAAGCGACCGCGGCCGCACTCACGGCGATGGCAGTGGGACTGCCGGCATTCATGCTGGTGAAGGCGCTTACACCCGGCTTCTTCGCCCGCGGCGATACGGCGACACCGGTCAAGATCGCAGCGGCAGCCATGGCCATCAACGTGATCTGCAGCGTCATTCTGATGCAGTTTCTGCTGCATGTGGGCATCGCCCTGGCCATGGGCATTTCCGCGTGGGTCAATGCGACAATGCTGGGCGTGGTATTGCGGCGGCGCGGCTTCCTGGTGATCGATGCGCGGAGCAAGGAACGCCTGCCGCGTATTCTGTTCGCCACGACGGTGATGGCCGGCGCTCTGTGGATCGCCGAGCGGGCGTTGGCGGGCTGGCTCGCGGGCGACGAACTGATGCGGGCAGTCGCCTTGGCGCTCCTGGTGGCAAGTGGGGTCCTGGTGTTCGCGGTTTCGGCGCAAGCCTCCGGCGCCGCCGGGCTCAGCGACCTGAGGGGGCTGATGCGAGGCAAGGACCCGGCTTGACCGCTCCGGCTTAAGCGGCGATAACCCCGGCCGTCGGCAAGCGGTTCGGTGCCCACGACGGCAAGGACGTCGGTGGCGGCAGCCGGGCCGCGGTCGCTTCTTCCAGCGCTTCCGTGAGGTCATGGCACGTATCTTTTCCGGCATTCAGCCCACCGGCCACCTGCATCTTGGCAACTACCTAGGCGCCATCCGCAACTGGGTGCGTCTGCAGCAGGATTTCGAGTGTCTGTTCTGCGTGGTGGACATGCACGCGATCACCCTGTGGCAGGAGCCTCAGGCGCTGGCCCGAGCGACGCGGGAGACGGCGGCGGCGGTGCTGGCCGCAGGCATCGATCCTCACGCCAACATCCTCTTCGTGCAAAGCGCGGTGCCGGGCCACGCCCAGCTCGCATGGATATTCAACTGCGTCGCGCGGATCGGCTGGCTCAGCCGGATGACGCAGTTCAAGGAAAAGGCCGGCAAGCACCGGGAAAACGCTTCGGTCGGGCTCTATGCCTATCCGAACCTGATGGCGGCGGACATCCTGCTTTACAAGGCCACCCACGTGCCGGTGGGTGAGGATCAAAAGCAGCACCTTGAGCTGACCCGTGATATCGCCCAGAAGTTCAACAACGACTTCGGTGTGACGGTATTTCCGGTGGTCGAACCGCTGATCCTGGGGCCGGCGACGCGGATCATGTCGCTGCGCGACGGCACCAAGAAGATGAGCAAGTCCGATGCGTCCGATTTTTCCCGCATCAACCTGACCGATACCGCCGATGACATCGCCCTCAAGGTCCGCAAGGCCAAGACCGATCCGGCGCCGCTGCCGGAAACCCCGGCCCAGTTCGACGGACGGCCGGAAGCGGCCAACCTGATCAGCATCTACGCTGCGCTTGCGGATCAGGAAGTGGAGCGAGTGTGCGCCCGCTTCGGCGGCCGGCCGTTTTCCGACTTCAAACAGGAACTGGCCGATGCGGCGGTGGCCGTGTTGGCGCCGATCACGACCGAGGTTAATCGGCTCATGGCCGATCCCGCCGCCCTGGACCGCATTCTCAAGGACGGGGCCGAGCGGGCTCGGGCGTTGGCGGCCCCGGTGCTCGAAGAGGTATACCGGGCCGTCGGGTTCCTCGACGCCTGACAAACCCGAGGGACTGTTGGGGTCGGTCCGGCAGGCGATGGCCTTGACCGGCCTGCGCGACGGGACCATGTGCTGAGCGGACCGGGCATTCCGTTCCTTCCCGTCCAGGTGCCATTGGGCCTTAAAAGAGGTGATCGATGTTTATCCAGACCGAGGCCACGCCGAATCCGGCGACCTTGAAGTTTCTGCCCGGGTGCGACGTGATGGGCACCGGTACCGCCAATTTTACCGGCCCCGAGCAGGCCAACCGCTCGCCACTGGCACTCAGGCTGTTTGCCATCGATGGCGTCACAGGTGTGTTCCTGGGCCAGGATTTCATCACCGTGACCAAGATGGGCGCGCGCGACTGGGACGTGCTGAAACCGCAGATCCTGGCCGCGATCATGGACCATTTCACCGCCGGCGACGCCGTGATGCTGGAGAGCGCGGTGGGGGATGCCGCCACGGTCGGCGAAGATGATGAAATCTCTGCGCAGATCAAGGAATTGCTGGAGACTCGGGTGCGCCCGGCGGTGGCGCAGGATGGCGGGGACATCATCTTCTGCGGGTTCGAAGACGGTATCGTCTACCTGCACATGCAGGGCTCCTGCTCCGGCTGCCCAAGCTCGACCGCGACACTCAAGCACGGCATCGAAAACATGCTGCGCTACTATATCCCCGAAGTCGTCGAAGTGCGGCCGGTGGAATAATCGTGGTCGCGGCCGTCATTCCCGAGGAGGCTCTCGGCGCCTTATTCCGGGACGCCCGGACACACTTTTCCTGGCGGCCCGAGTCGGTTTCCGAAGACGTTTTGCGAGCGGCCTGGGACCTTGCCAAGATGGGGCCGACCAGCGCCAACTGCAGCCCGGCCCGCATCACCTTCGCGACGTCACGCGAAGCCAAGGAGCGGCTCAAGCCGTGCCTGATAGAGGGCAATGTCGAGAAGACCATGACCGCGCCGGTCACCGCCATCATCGGCTATGACCTGGCATTCCATGAACGCCTGCCGGAGCTCTACAAGGCCGCGGACGCGCGTGCCTGGTTCGAGGGCAACGAAGGCCTGATCCAGTCCACCGCGTTCCGCAACGGCTCGCTTCAGGGCGCATACTTCATCATTGCTGCCCGCGCCATGGGGCTGGACTGCGGACCGATGTCCGGCTTCGACAACGCCAAGGTTGATGCCGCGTTCTTTGCCGACACCACGATCCGCTCCAATTTCCTGTGCAATCTCGGTCACGGTGACGGAGCTCGAGTCCGGCCACGAGACTGGCGGCTGCCCTTCGACGAAGCCTGCCAGATCGTCTAGCCGGTGGCGCCCGGCCGCGGCACAGGGGTGGCACGCCCCACGGCCGCGGTCTGTTCTCGCAAGACGGTCACCCTGAGGTGGCAGCGTCGTCCTTGGATAGTTCGTGGCCAGTGGTTTGGTCCACGGCGCGCATGGACAGCTTGACCTTGCCACGATCATCGATCCCGATCAGCTTGACCTTCACGGTATCGCCCACCTGCACCACGTCAGTGACCTTGCCCACCCGTTGCGGTGCCAGTTCGCTGATATGCACCAAGCCGTCTCGGCTGCCGAGGAAATTGACGAACGCGCCGAAATCGACGGTCTTGACCACCCGACCGGTGTAGATTGCCCCCACCTCCGGTTCGGCGGCGATACCGCGGATCCATTCGATGGCAGCATCGGCCGAGCGCTCGTCGACCGCCGCGACCTTGACCGTGCCGTCGTCCTCCAGGTCGATGCGCGCGCCCGTAACCTCGCAAATTTCCCGGATGACCTTGCCGCCCGGGCCGATGACTTCCCGGATCTTGTCTTTGTTGATGTGAATGACGGTAATCCGCGGCGCTGTCTGGCTCACCTGCTCGCGTGGGAGGGTGATGGCCTGGGCCATCTCGGACAGGATGTGGAGGCGGCCTTCGCGTGCCTGTTCCAGTGCTTGGCGCATGATCGACTCGGTAATGGACGTTATCTTGATGTCCATCTGCAGCGCCGTCACGCCATTGACCGTCCCGGCAACCTTGAAATCCATGTCACCGAGGTGATCCTCGTCGCCGAGGATATCCGAGAGGACAACGAAGTCATCGCCCTCCTTGATCAGTCCCATGGCGATGCCGGCCGCCGGTTGCGCCATCGGTACACCGGAATCCATCATCGACAGGGACGCCCCGCATACCGTGGCCATCGATGACGAGCCGTTGGATTCGGTGATCTCGGAAACCACACGGATGGTGTAAGGGAACGCTTCCCGGTCGGGGATCAGAGCGTGCAGTGCCCGCCAGGCGAGTTTGCCATGCCCGACCTCGCGCCGGCCGGTAAAGCCGAACCGGCCTGCCTCCCCCACCGAGTAGGGCGGGAAGTTGTAATGCAGCATGAAATGTTCCCGGTACTCCCCGGCCAGCGCATCGACGATCTGCTCGTCCTGCCCCGTGCCGAGGGTGGTCACCACCAGTGCCTGGGTCTCACCCCGGGTGAACAGAGCGCTGCCGTGGGCGCGCGGAAGCAACCCCACCTCGGCCACAATGGGACGGATGGTCTTCGGATCCCGCCCATCGATGCGTCGCCCCGACGCAACAATGTCCCGCCGGACGACATCCTTTTCCAGTTCCCGAAGCACGTCGTCGGCGTGCTGGAGAACCAGCGTCTGTTCCAGGTCGGCGTCCGCAAGCAGCGCTTCGGTGGTCCGTTCTCGAACGGCCTGAACCTTTTCGCGCCGCACGGTCTTGATCGCCTCCCGATAGGCATCGCGGAGGTCGCCCTCGGCAAGGGCTCGCACCCGGTCGGCGACCACGGTGCGGCCTTCCGAGGCGACCGGCACCTCCACCGGTTCCCGCGCGCAGGCTTCCGCGAGTTCGATGATCGCCCGGATCACCGGCTGGATTTGCTGGTGGCCGAACATCACTGCACCCAGCATGACATCTTCGGTCAACTGCTTGGCTTCGGATTCCACCATCAGGACGCCGTCTTCAGTGCCGGCGACCACCAGGTCGAGGTCGCTGGCGACCAGTTCGTCGATACGCGGGTTAAGGACGAACCGCTTATCGATGTATCCGACGCGGCAGCCGCCGATGGGCCCGAGAAAGGGGACCCCCGACAGGGTAAGCGCCGCCGACGTGCCGATCATCGCCGGGATGTCCGGATCGTTTTGCAGATCGTGACACAGCACCGTCAGGATGACCTGGGTCTCGTTGCGGAAGCCCTTGGCAAACAGCGGTCGGATGGGACGATCGATAAGCCGGGAGGTCAGCACTTCCTTTTCCGACGGCCGACCTTCACGTTTGAAAAATCCGCCGGGAATTTTTCCGGCGGCAAAGCTTTTTTCCTGGTAGTGCACGGACAACGGGAAGAAATCAAGGCCAGGCTTTGGTGCCTTATCGAAGACTACCGTGCACAGGACTTGTGACTGACCATATGTTGCCAGGACGGCGCCATCGGCCTGCCGGGCGATCTTGCCGGTCTCCAGGACCAGAGGACGTCCGCCCCATTCCAATTCTTTACGAAACTCTTGAAACATGCTTTCCATACCTTAGGACATTTACACGAACAACAATACGGCGCCACCAAAGCGGCGCCGTTTCCATCACGTCAGCCGGAGGCCACACGCTAACGCCTGAGACCCAGCCGTTCGACCAGGGTCTCGTAGCGCTTCATTTCCTTGCGCTTGAGATAATCGAGCAACTGCCGCCGCTGCCCCACCATCATCAACAGTCCGCGGCGGGAATGAAAATCCTTCTTGTGGATCTTCAGGTGCTCGGTCAAATTTCGAATTCGTTCACTCAGGATCGCCACCTGCACTTCTGGCGAGCCAGTGTCGCCAGGGGCGGTCGCGTAATCCGTCATCAGTTCCTGCTTGCGATCTGCTGTGATCGACATCGAATGCTCCGTCAGTGAAACCACACCGGTCAAAGATTGAGAACGCGCAGTGGCCGGATCTCGCCACCCTTGATGTGAGCAAGCGCCACCGGTTTGTCTTCAGCAATGGCGCAAACCACACTGTCCCGGCTTACGGCACTTTGGGGGGACCGTTGTGCGACGGGAAGGACGGCAATCGCCTGACCACGCTGCAGCCGTCGCGCCTCCACGACCGTCACGGTCACCGCCGGGATGTCGGCCAGCGCCGCCGCGACCGGAAGCACCACCGGCAACGTCGCCTCACTATGCCCAAGTGCCTGAAGCTTATCCAGGGATATCGCATCATCTTCGCAAAATGGCCCTACCGCGGTACGCCGCAACAACGAAACATGGCCGACCGTACCGACGGCCTCGGCGATATCCCGGGCCAGGGAGCGCATGTAGGCTCCTTTGCCGCAGACCACCGCAAATTCGGCATGATCCCGGTCGGGCATCGCCACCAGTGCGATCCGCTCGATCATGATCGGACGGGCCTGGAGCACCACTGGCAGGTCGGCCCGAGCCAGCGCATAGGCCCGTTGCCCATTTACCTTGATCGCGGAAAAGGTGGGGGGCACTTGTTCGATGGTGCCGGTGAAGGCGGCCAGGCAATGTTCCAGCGCCGCCGCATCCGGCCGCACGTCGGATTCCGCGATCACCCGCCCTTCGGCATCGTCGGTATCCCGCGCCTCCCCCCAGCATACCGTGAACCGGTAAGCTTTTCGCCCTTCCGCCAAGTAAGGGATTGTCTTGGTCGCTTCCCCGAGGGCCACCGGCAGCACCCCTGTGGCCAGCGGGTCAAGCGTGCCGGCGTGACCGGCCTTGGCGGCCCCGGTCAGCCGGCGGACAGCCGCCACCACCGCGACCGACGTCACGCCCCCGGGCTTGTCCACCACCACCCAGCCATGCACCGGCCGGCCGCCACGCTTACGTCCCATCCGTGGGCTCCGATCCAGGATCACCGCCGGTCCCGACAAGGTCCCGGGAGACGTCGGGGGTGCGGAGCAGCGAGTCGACGTGGGCCGCCGCGTCGAAGGACGGATCGGCCCGGAAAACCAAGTCCGGAACATGCTTCAGGCGCACGGCCTCGGCCAAGCGCCGGCGCAAGAACGGTCGCGCCCGCTCCAGAGCGGCCAGCACCGGGCCGACATCACCGCCACCGAATGGCAATATGAACACCGTCGCATGGCGCAATGCTGCATCCATCCGCACTTCCGTCACCGTCACCGGCAAGCCACCCAGTCCAGGATCCCGTACCTCGCCTTTTTCGAACACTTCCGCCAGCACATGACGCAGAGCCTCGCCCACCCGAAACGGGCGCTGCCCCGAGCTGCCGCCAGTCTTGCGCGGCATCACACTCTCCCTTCTCTGACCCTTCTCCGGATCGACGCTTCAAGCCGCCATGCGGCCGGCATCACAGGTGGCGGGCGACTTCCTGGACCTCAAAGCACTCGATTACGTCGCCCACCTGGATGTCCTGGTAGTTGGCCAGGGCGACGCCACAATCGTAGCCTTCCCGCACCTCCCGGACATCCTCCTTGAACCGCTTCAGTTGCGACAGGTCACCTTCATGGATGACCACATCGTCCCGCAACAGCCGCACCTTGGCGCCGCGGCGGATCACTCCCTCGGTCACCATGCAGCCGGCAACCTTGCCCACCTTGGTGATGGTGAACACTTGGCGAACCTGCGCGTAACCCAGGATGTTTTCGCGCAGTTGCGGTGACAGCAGGCCGGAGAGTACCTGGCGCATGTCGTCC
The DNA here is from genome assembly GCA_007695045.1 of Rhodospirillales bacterium. Lineage (GTDB taxonomy): Bacteria > Pseudomonadota > Alphaproteobacteria > Rhodospirillales > Defluviicoccaceae > REEP01. The sequence goes on from REEP01000043.1 coordinate 17,663, forward strand.
ACGAGATCGTAGATGATCGAGTAATAGCGCACCTCGACACCGTCCCGCTTGGCCAGCTCCCGAGCCTGTGGGTTGGCCCGGACATTAAAGCCGAGAATGATCCCCTCCGACGCGTGCGCCAGAGTGACGTCGGACTCATTGATGCCACCCACGCCGGAGTGCAGGACCTGGACCCCGACTTCGGACGTTGACAGCTTCTCCAGTGCGCCGCAGATAGCCTCCGAAGAACCGTGCACATCCGCCTTGACGACGACCGCCAGGGACTTGGATTCTCCTTCACGGATCCGCTCGAACATCTGCTCAAAGGTGGTTCGCTTGGCCGCCGCCGCGGTCCGCATCTCACGCTGCTTGCGCTGGCGGAACTCCGTTACCTCCCGGGCGCGGGCTTCACTTTCCACCACCGCCACGTCATCGCCGGCAGCAGGCGTACCGTTGAGCCCCAGCACCTCCACCGGTACACCAGGACCGGCCGACTCCAGCGCGGTGCCGCCAGCATCCGTCAGGCCGCGCACCCGGCCCCATTCCTGACCGGCAACGAAAATGTCGCCAACTTTCAAGGTGCCGCGCTGCACGAGCACCGTGGCGACCGAGCCCCGGCCCCGTTCGACCCGGCTTTCCACGATCACCCCTTCGGCCGGCCGATCCGGATTGGCCTGTAAGTCCAGCACTTCCGCCTGCAGCAGGATCGCGTCCACCAGCTTGTCCAGGTTGGTGCCGGCCTTGGCCGAGACTTCCACCGACAACGTTTCGCCGCCCACATCCTCCGTCACCACGTCGTGCTGCAGCAACTCGTTGCGCACCCTGAGCGGGTTGGCATCCGGGCGGTCGATCTTGTTGATCGCTACGATGATCGGCACCTTGGCAGCCTGGGCGTGGCGGATCGCCTCGATCGTCTGAGGCATCACTCCATCATCGGCGGCCACCACCAGGACCACGATGTCCGTGACGTTGGCACCCCTGGCGCGCATCTCGGTAAACGCCTCGTGGCCGGGGGTGTCGATGAACGTGATCTGGTCACCGTCTGGAAGGGTGATCTGATAAGCCCCGATGTGCTGGGTTATGCCGCCGGCCTCGTGGCCGGCAACGTCGGTGCGCCGCAACGCATCCAGAAGTGATGTCTTGCCATGGTCGACGTGGCCCATCACCGTCACCACCGGCGCTCTCGGCTGCAGGCTCTCGGCAACGTCTTCCTCGCCCTTGAGTCCGATCTCCACGTCAGCCTCGCTCACCCGTTTGACGTTGTGGCCGAACTCGGTGGCCAGAAGCTCCGCCGTGTCGGCGTCGATCGCCTGGTTGAGTGTGGCCATCACGCCCATGCGCATCAGCGCCTTGATCACATCGGCGTTGCGCTCGGCCATGCGGTTGGAGAGATCCTGGACGGTGATCGTTTCGGGGATGACCACGTCGCGCACCACCTTCTGGGATTCGCCGGCCTCCCCCCGCTGTTTGTTGCGTTCTTTCTCCCGGGCCCGGCGTACAGCCGCCAAGCTGCGCACACGTTCGGTGCGATCCTCGAGGGCTTCGGTTACCGTCAGCTTGCCGGCACGCCGTTTCGGCTCGCCCTTTCGAGGCGCCGTCGGCGCCGGGCGTCGGACGTCGGCGCGGACAGAACGCTTGGCAGGACTTTCCTCCGAGGCTGTTTCAGTCTCCTTGGCAACGCCGGGTCGCGCCGGTGCCGCCTTAGGCTTCTCCGGCTCGGGGGCGGGCTTGGCGACTGCCGGCTCACCTTCGGCTTCTTTCGCCGTCGGTTCAGTGGGCGCGAGCGTGGGAACTTCGCTCACCGGCTCAGCGGCCAATTCGGCCGCCGCTTCCTCCGGCTTGGTTTCAGGCGCGCGCATGACGTCAGGCCCAGTCTTGGGCCCGGTCTCGGGCACAGCCTCTGGCCCAGCCTCTGGCGCGGTCTCGGCCCCAGTCTCTGGCGTGACTTCCTGGGCAGGCCGCTCCGCCTCCAGTGCCGGTTCCTCGCGATCCATCACCGCGGCCTGCGTCTCGTCAGCCCGGAAAGCATCCTGCAGCGCCCTGGCCCGCGAGGCCTTTTCGGCGGTGGTCAACCCAACCGCACCCCGGTCGCGTCCCTTCGCCTCGTCGCGAGCGCCGCCGTCGAGCCCGGCCTTGGTCATCCGGCCGCGTGCATCCGGGGCGTACGTGCGCTTCTTGCGCACCTCGACCCGCACCATCTTCGACCGCCCGTGGGAGAAGCTTTGCCGCACCTGGCCGGTCTCAACGGTTTTCTTCAGCTCGAGCTTGCGCCCCGGGCTTTCCTGTTCCGGCTTCTTGTCGCTGTCTTCGTGGCTTTCCGTCATCTCAACTCAATCAAACTGTTGGGCAGACTGTTGGGGTTCGGTGCCTTTGGAGCGTCCGACCGTGTCGGCTTCCGGATCTCTTGCGCGAAAGCCGGACAACCGCTTGGCTTCACGACATATCCCATCGGCCAGCCGGCCGGGCGCCACCGCAACATGAACCGCATGATCCCGGCCCGAGGCCGCGCCGAGTTCATCGGCCGTCAAAACGGCTACGACCGGCAGGTCGCGAGAGTGAGCCCGTATTTTGGCGCGCCCTGCGGCACCAGCGTCGGTAGCACAGAGCACAAGCCCGGCGCGCCCAGCCTTCAGCCAGTCGCGTACCTTGTCGAAGCCCTGCACCGCCTGCCGCGCCCTGCGTGCCAGCGCAACCAAGTTGATGCAGCGGCGAGCCAGCAAACGCTCCGTCCGTTCGACCAAGTCCGGCGGGGTCCGGACGGGGGCACGCGCCGCCCTTGCAAAAAGGTTCCTCGAACACGCCTTCTTAAGCAGTTCCCGATCAGCGCTCAACCAAAATCCCCGCCCCGGCAAACGTCCATCCACATCCGGCACGATCAAACCGTCAGAATCCACCACGAACCGGACCATGCCAGCCGTGGGGCGGACCCCACCACCCGCGATACAGCGACGCAGGGGCTCCGCCCGAACGCCAACGGGGCCAAGCTTCGCGGTCTTGTTCATCTCGGCCGAAGACACCTCAAAGCACCGCTTTCAGCTTGCGGAGCCTGATAATCGGCCTCAGGACCTGGGCTCGCCATGAGGGGCGCCGAGTTGAGGCTCTGGTGACTCGGCCACTTCGGCGTCCGCCGCACCCGGCGTCTCTTCCGAGGCGGCGTCCTCTTCGAACCAATGCGCCCGTGCCGCCATGATGATCTCGTTAGCCTGCTGCAACGTGAGCGATCCGGCCGGCAACATGTCCAGCAACTCATCACCGGCCAAGTCGGCGAGATCGTCCAAAGTCTTGACGCCGTTCTCACCCAGCGCCACCATCACCGCAGGCTTCAACCCCGGGAATGTGGCCAAGTCATCCGCCACACCCAGTTCGCGACGCCTTTGCTCGAACGCCTCATCGCGACTTGCGATGAAGCCACGCGCCCGTTCGCGCAGTTCGGTGGCGATGTCTTCGTCGAACCCTTCGATCTCGCTGAGGTCCTCCAGCGGAACGAGAGCGATTTCCTCGACGTCGGTGAACCCTTCGGTAACCAGAAGATGGGCTATCACGTCATCCACGTTCAAGGCGTCGATGAACGTTTGCGAGCGCGCGTGGAATTCCTCGTTGCGACGCTGGGATTCCTCTTCCTCGGTGAGGATGTCGATGTCCCACCCGGTGAGCTGAGAGGCCAGACGGACATTCTGACCGCGCCGGCCGATGGCGAGGCTCAACTGATCGTCCGGCACCACGACCTCGATGCGGCCGGCTTCCTCGTCCAGGACAACCTTGGCCACTTCCGCCGGGGCCAGGGCATTGACCACGAAGGTCGCCGGATCCGGTGACCATTGGATGATATCGATCTTCTCCCCTTGCAGTTCGCCGACCACGGTCTGCACGCGGGAGCCGCGCATACCGATGCAGGGCCCGACGGGATCGATGCTGGAGTCGTGGGAGGTCACCGCGAGCTTGGCGCGCGATCCCGGATCGCGGGCCACCGCCTTGATCTCGATGATGCCTTCATAGATTTCCGGAACTTCCTGGGAAAACAGCTTGGCCATGAAGCGCGGATGCGTGCGCGACAGAAAGATCTGCGGTCCGCGCACTTCCTCGCGCACATCCAGGATATACGCCCGGACGCGATCGCCGGTGTTGAGGTGCTCCCGCGGGATCGCTTCCTCGCGCCGCAACACCGCTTCGGCCCGCCCGAGATCGACGATCACGTTGCCGAACTCGATGCGCTTGACTAGACCGTTGACGATCTCCCCTACCCGGTCCTTGTACTCGTCATACTGGCGCTTGCGTTCGGCATCGCGGACTTTTTGCACGATAACCTGCTTCGCGGTCTGGGCGGCGATACGTCCGAAATCGATTGGCGGCAACGGGTCGACCAGCATGTCGCCAATCTTGGCGTCGGGATGACGGCGCGCAGCGGTGGCCAATGACACCTGCGTAGCCTCGTTTTCAATCGCCTCCACGACCTCGAGATAGCGGGCGAGGGTAATTTCTCCCGAAGCGCGATCGATGCGGGCCCGGATGTCATGCTCGTGGCCGTACTTGGACCGACCGGCCTTTTGGATCGCCTGCTCCATGGCGTCCAGGACCTCGTCGCGGTCGATGTTCTTGTCGCGGGCCACCGTGTCGGCTACTTGCAGCAATTCGGGGCGGGCATGCACCGCCTCCACGTCACTCGACGTCCGGCTGATCGGCTTCACGTGTTCGTCTCCTCCTTGTCGGACGCGCCCGGGCGGGACGCGTCGGGCCGGTGCGCGGCCAGCAGCGCATCGGTCAGGACCAGCTTGGCCTTGCGGATATCTGCGTAGGGCAGCACTGCTTCCTGGTCGTTCATGGCAATCCGAACGTGTTCACCCTCGGCACCTAGCAGACGGCCGATGAACCGCCGGCGGCCGTCGATCAGCCGGTCGGTCTCGACCCGCACCTCGAATCCGGCGAACCGGTCGAAATCGGCAAGGCGGACCAGGGGACGATCAATTCCTGGGGAACTCACCTCCAGGGTATAGCTTCCGGTAATGGGATCATCCACGTCGAGCACCGCCGAGATGGCCCGGCTCAGCTCGGCACAGTCGTCCACCTGCATGGCGACCCCATCGTCCCGTTCGGCCATGACCTGAAGCCGCGGCCGATGTTGCCCGATCACCTGAACCCGCACGAGGTGATAGCCCATCCCACGGATGGTCGGCTGCAGAAGACTTTCAAGACGTTCGGTCAGTGCGTTGCGTGTCATCCGTTCCGCCCGTGCGCCCGATGCCGCCGCGGGGGAACCTCGCACCAAACGAAAAAGGCGGGCACGTGGCCCACCTCATCAAACCCCAAAACCCTCGGCGGTCCAACGAGACCGGATCAACCTTGATCCGAAAGCAAGATATAGCCCAACAGGCTTGACGCTCAAGCGCTTTCCATGCCGTCCGAAGGTCGCTTCCGCTGGCTGGTCTGTTTTCGGCCGGGATCAGGGGTGCGAATTGGTGTCCGGGGACGAGGAGAGCGCGTCCAGAATACGGCACTCCGGAACGCGCCCGGTGCGGCAGGTCGCCGCCATCACCGCCAGTTCGCGCTGCATGCGGCGCAGGTCGGCGAGCCTGGCTCGAATGGCAGCCAGATGACGTTCGGCCAGCGCATGCACGGTGTCGCAAGGAGCACTCCTGTCATCCGCCAGCGCCAGAAGCTCACGCACTTCCGGCAGGCCGAACCCCAGTTCGCGGCTGCGACGGATGAATGCCAGCCGGCGGAGATGATCGCTGTCGTACATTCGGTGGCCGCCCGCCGTGCGGGGTGGTTTCGGAAGCAGGCCGATACGCTCGTAGTAGCGTACGGTTTCAACACGACAGCCGCTTGCCCGGGCAAGCCACCCGATACCGCCCACTCGTCCGGCGCTGGTCATCACCGACTACGCCTCCCTTGAATCTGCAGTGACTACAGGTTGCATAATAGCGCTCACAGCTTTTTCACGACAGAGAAATCATCATGAGTGAGACTTGCTGCCAAGCCCCGCAGTTCACCGGCGAGTCGGCCGCCTACCGGCGTGTGCTGTTGGCGGTGATCGCCATCAATGCCGCCATGTTCGTGGTGGAGTTTTCAGCCGGTATCGCAGCGTCGTCACAGGCTCTCAAGGCCGACGCCCTGGACTTCCTGGCCGATTCCTTCACGTATGCGCTGACCCTGTTGATGATCGGCCGGCCGCTGCGCTGGCGGGCGACGGCGGCCTTGGTCAAGGGCGGCAGCTTGGCGGCCGTCGCTTTGTGGGTGCTCGCCACAACCCTGCACCGCCTGTTCAACGGCGAAGCGCCGGACCAGCTTGTGATGGGCGGGATCGGCCTGCTTGCCCTTATGGCCAACGTGACCAGTGCGCTCCTGCTGATGCGCTACCGCGCCGGTGACGCCAATGTGCGGTCGGTGTGGCTATGCAGTCGCAACGATGCCATCGGCAACGTAGCGGTGATCGCGGCGGCCGGGCTGGTCTTCCTCACTGGAACCGCCTGGCCGGATCTGATCGTGGCGCTGGCCATGGCGGCGCTGTTCCTGCATTCGGCGACCGGGATCATGCGCCAGGCAGTGGGCGAATTGCGGCAAGGGCCGGACGCACACGGCCCTGACCAGGGTCCTGATCCGGGCCGCGAACGCTCCTCGTCCTCGGCCTGAGACGGACGCCGTAAGCCGATGCCCCCCTCAGCGGCGCCGTCGGGAGGGGCGGTCCAGGTCATTGATGTCCCGGTTCACCCGGTAGGCTTCCGACGTCACATAGGCTTCCATGGCGCGAAGGCGGTGTTCCAGGCCGCGGAAGCGGTGCCGCAACTCCGAGAACGAACGCGCCGGATCGACCCGCACGTTGCGCCAGAACCGCGCCTCCTCGCTCGATTCATAGAGGCGCGCCGGCGCGCGCGGCAGGATGAAGCCGAGCACGAGGTAGACGAGGATGGTTGCCGGCGTGAACATCAGCAGTGCCACTACGGCCGCGAGCCGGACGACCCAGCGCTCCACCCCGAAGTACCCGGCGATACCAGCGCAAACGCCGAGAATAATGCCGTTGCGGGGATCGCGGAACAGCCGGTTCGGGCTACCAGCCGGCGCCGCGTCGAAGGCCCTCTGATCGCTGTCACGGTGGGGCATCATACTTCCTTCCTCCAGTCCGGCGCTTCGGCATCAAGGATGCGTTCCAGGGTGTTGATCCGGCTCTCCAGCTTGGGCGCCAGGTCCCACAACTCGGCCAGCATTTTCTCATCCTCGGCGGACAACACCTTGGCGGTCCGCCAGCGGGTGACGTAATGGGCGATGATCCAGATCGGCGCGATCACCACCATGAACAGAATTATCGGTACGTACAGGAAATCGCCCATCTTGCCGGTCCCTTATCGGTCCCCATCCACATCGGTCTAGCGATCGCCGGTACGGCTGCCTGCGCCGCGCGGGTCGGTCGCGATCCGGGCCTTCAGTGCTTCCAACTCGGCATCGATGGCATGGTCGGCCTCGAGGTCCGCAATCTCCTCGGCCAGGGACTTGCGTTGGCCGAGGTCGAAGGCCTCCACCTCGCCTTCGGCCCGGTCGACCCGCCGCTCCAGCATCTCGAAGCGGGCGAACGCGTCGTCCACCCGGGTGTCATGAACCTGCCGCCGGGCCCTCAACCGATTGTTGGCGGTCACTTCCCGGGCCAGCATCGCCTTGTGCTTGGCCTTGGCCTCGTTCAGCTTCGCTTCCAGCTTGACGATATCGCCCTCGCCCTGGGCCAGGGCGGCATCCAGCGCCTCCAGCTCCTCCTGCAACGCCCAGGCGGTGTCCGCCACCTTCGCTTTCTCCAGCAGAGCCGCTCGCGACAGATCCTCCCGCCCCTTGCGCAGCGCGATTTCCGCCTTCCGGTCCCATTCCGCCTGGGCCTCGCGCAAGCGGTTGAGGCGGCGCTCCACTTCCTTGCGCTCGGCAATGGTGCGAGCGGCGGTGGTACGTACCTCCACCAGGGTTTCCTCCATCTCCTGGATGATCAGGCGGATGATCTTCTGCGGATCCTCGGCCCGGTCGAGAATGGCGTTGACGTTGGCGTTGATGATGTCCGAAAGCCGCGAAAACACGCCCATCGTGGTTCCTTTCCTGGTCGCAGTCGGGCCCGCGCCAACCGCCGGCCCTGACCGCAGTGGCAGCAAGGATTGTGCCAAACCAGAGCAACTGCGTAGCCCACTGAAATAGCTTGCTATTCTGGTTTCGGCGCAAGGCCATGCCAACATCGGTGTTGGCGTACAAGCGCAAAAGATAGCGAAATCCACTGATCATTCGTATTCTCACGCCATGAGTTCACGCCCACCCGACCTTCCGCCTCTGATCGGCCAGTCCCCGGCATTCCTGGAGATGATGGAGGACGTGTCCCGCCTCGCCGCGTTGGACCGCCCGGTGCTGGTGGTGGGCGAACGGGGCACCGGCAAGGAACTGGTCGCGAGCCGCCTGCATTACCTGTCGGTGCGCTGGAACCGGCCGCTTGTCGCGCTGAACTGCGCCGCCCTGGCCGAGAGCCTACTCGAGACCGAGCTGTTCGGGCACGAGGCCGGGGCGTTCACCGGCGCCGTGCGGCGTCGTGCCGGCCGTTTCGAACGGGCCGACGGCGGTACCCTGTTTTTGGACGAGATCGCCAGTGCCGGCGCGGCTGTGCAGGAAAAGATCCTGCGCGTGGTGGAATATGGCGTCTTCGAGCGGGTCGGCAGCAGCGAGACCCTCGGCTGCGACGTGCGCCTTGTGGCGGCCGCCAACACCGACCTGCCGAGCGAGGCCGCGGCTGGGCGGTTCCGGCACGACCTGCTGGATCGCCTGGCGTTCGACGTGATCACGCTGCCGCCGCTGCGCGCCCGACTGGAGGACATCCCCGTCCTCACTCAGCATTTCGCCAAGGCCATGGCCGTTGAACTGCAATGGCCGGCCGTGCCGCGTTTCTCCACGCGCGCGATGGATGCCCTGGTCCAGTATGCTTGGCCCGGGAACGTCCGGGAACTGCGTAACGTGGTCGAGCGGGCGGTGGCACGCTGGCCCGATTCCGCGCGGCCGATCGATGTCGTGATGTTCGACCCTTTCGACTCTCCGTATCGACCGAAAGCGGTGGCAAAGGGTCTCACCACACCGTCCGGCCCGCCGGCAAGCGCGGCACGCGAAGGGCTGCGCCTGCCCCTCGACCTTCGGCAAGCACTGGACCGCTTCGAGGCCGACCTGCTCGCCATGGCCCTGGAACAAGCGCGGTTCAACCAGCGGCGGGCGGCGGAGAGCCTCGGGCTCGGCTACCACCAGTTCCGCAACCGGCTAAGGAAGCACGGACATCAGTTGTCGATGCGCGAACAGGGTGGTGAGACAGTTGCAGACGGAGACGGAACCTGAAAAACTGCCGCGTCGCTGGAAGACACCGACCCGTCACGCGGAAACGAGAGCGCCGCCATGCCGCCACCGATCGAGCCATCCCTGGCACCACCGGGCACACCGCCGGTGGTGGGGATCATCGGCGGCAGCGGAATCTATGAGATCGGCGGGCTGGAAGGGGCGCAATGGGTGCCGACTCCGTCCCCGTTCGGGGCCCCCTCCGACGATCTGCTGATCGGTTACCTGGACGGCCTCAAGATGGTGTTCCTGCCGCGCCACGGCCGGGGCCACCGCATCCCGCCTTCCGAGCTGAACAGTCGTGCCAATATCGACGCCATGAAACGGCATGGCGTGACCGAACTGATCTCGTTGAGCGCCTGCGGCTCGCTTCGGGAGGAACTCGCGCCCGGCACCTTCGTCATCGTCGACCAGTTCATCGACCGCACCTTCGCCCGCCCCAAGAGCTTCTTCGGAACCGGCTTGGTGGCACACGTCGGGTTGGGCCATCCGGTATGCGCCCGTCTCGGCGATGCCCTCGAAGAGGCGACCCGGGAACTCGGCATCGCCACCGTGCGCGGCGGCACCTACTTGGTGATGGAAGGCCCGCAATTCTCGACCCTCGCGGAATCCCGGCTGTACCGATCGTGGGGATGCGACGTCATCGGGATGACCAACATGCCGGAAGGCAAGCTCGCGCGGGAGGCGGAGCTGTGTTACGCCACCGTGGCCATGGTAACGGACTATGATTGCTGGCACCCCGACCATGACCACGTCTCGGTAGAGGCCATCGTGCGCGTGCTGATGGACAACGCCGACAAGGGGAGGGCACTGGTCCGGCAGGCGGCACCTAAGCTCGCAGGGCGTTCGGAAGCGTGCCGCGAGGGCTGTCACACCGTGCTCGGCAACGCCTTGATCACCGCGCCCGAGGCACGCGACCCGGATGTGGTCGCCCGCCTGGACGCGGTCGCCGGAAGGGTTCTCAAATAGCCATGCGCATCGGCGGACGTCACTATCGCAGCATCTGGCTCGCCGAAGACGGCTGGGCCGTGGAGATCATCGACCAAACCCGGCTGCCTCACGACTTCGCCATGGTCCGGCTGGAGTCGCTGGACGACGCCGTCCGCGCCATCCGCGAGATGGAGGTGCGGGGAGCGCCGCTGATCGGGGCCACCGGCGCCTACGGCCTGAGCCTCGCCGCCCGCCGGGATGCCTCCACCGAGGCGCTTGAGACGGCGTATCGGGCACTGCTGGCCACCCGACCCACCGCGGTGAACCTGCGCTGGGCACTGGATCGTATGATGGCGGTGCTGATTCAGCTTCCGGTCGCGCAGCGCGTTGAGGCGGCTTACCGCCACGCGGCCGACATCTGCGACGACGATGTGGCCATCAATGAGGCGATTGGTCGGCACGGCCTCGCTCTGTTGCAGCAAGTTTGGGCGGCCAAAGGCGAAAGCGGTCGCCTCAATGTGCTTACCCATTGCAACGCGGGCTGGCTCGCCGCCGTCGACTATGGCACGGCGCTGGCGCCGATCTATGGCGCCTACGACGCCGGCATCCCGGTCCACGTCTGGGCCGATGAGACACGCCCACGTAACCAGGGAGCGAGCCTTACCGCCTGGGAACTCGGTCAGCATGGGGTGCCGCACACGGTCATCGTCGACAATGCCGGCGGCCACCTGATGCAGCAGGGACTGGTCGACATCTGCATCACGGGCACCGACCGCACCACCCGGCACGGTGACGTGTGCAACAAGATCGGCACCTATCTCAAGGCACTGGCGGCGTGGGACAACAATGTGCCGTTCTATGTGGCCCTGCCCGGCCCCACCATCGACTGGTCAATCCGCGACGGCTTGGCCGAGATCGAGATCGAGGAGCGCGACCCTCAGGAGGTGACGCGGATCACCGGCCGCAACCGCGAAGGCCATGTCGTCCCCGTGGAGATCACACCCACCGGCACGGCCGCCGCCAACCCGTCCTTCGACGTGACGCCGGCCCGCCTGGTCACCGGCTTCATCACCGATCGCGGCGTTTGCGAAGCTTCCGAGGCCGGGCTCGCCCGGCTGTTTCCGGAACAAGCCTGAGCATCAGGTCAGTACAAGCCGCCGGTGCCTGTGGTTGGCCCCGACGACGCTGCACCACCGACCCCGCTTCCGCTCAACACCTCCTGACGGCCGGTAGGGACGGTTCCCGGCTTGAACGCCTCGAAAATGACGTTGCCGCCACCCGACGCGGCGCGACCTGAGCCGGCGTCCACCCGCACCAAGCGGACGCCGGAAGGCACGCGGAACGGGATAGCCGGTGCATCCTCCAGCGCTGCGGCCATGAAATCCCGGAAGATGGGCGCGGCGACCGAGGCACCGGTTTCCCGGCGCCCGAGGGTGCGCGGCTCATCGAAGCCGACGAACACGCCCACCACCAGATCCGGCGTGAAACCGATGAACCAAGTATCCTTGATGTCGTTGGTGGTACCGGTCTTGCCGGCGATCGGACGGCCCAGGGCCGCGACGCGCTGGCCGGTACCCCGCTGCACCACGCCTTGAAGCATGGACACCACCTGGTAGGCGCTGGCCGGGTCGGTAACCGAGTCGCGCACGTCGGGAAGTTGCGGCACCGGCTGGTTGGCCCAGGCGCCCGGGCGGCAGCCCGGGCAGTCGCGGTCGTCATGCCGGAACACGGTACGGCCGTGGCGGTCCTGAACCCGGTCGATCAGGGTTGGCGTGATCTTCTTTCCGCCGTTGACAATCATGCCATAGGCGGCGGTGAGCCGCAGCAGGGTGGCCTCTCCCGCGCCCAGCGCGTACGACAGATGCGACGGCATGGTGTCGAAGATCCCGAACCGCTCGGCCACGTCCACCACGCGGCGCATGCCGATCGTCTGGGCCAGCCGCACCGTCATGACGTTGCGGGACTTCTCCAGCCCCACACGCATGGTAGTGGGGCCGTAGAACTGCCGGCTGTAGTTGGAGGGAGTCCAGCGCGGCAGGCCCGGCCCCTGATCGATGGAGATAGGCGCATCCAGAATGATGGTGGAGGGCGTGTAGCCCGCCTCCAGCGCCGCGAGGTAGACGAACGGCTTGAACGCCGAACCTGGCTGGCGCAAGGCCTGGGTGGCGCGGTTGAATTCGCTCCGGGCATAGCTGTAGCCGCCGGCCATGGCGAGCACGCGCCCGGTGTGCGGGTCGAGTGCGACCAGTGCCCCATCCACATCAGGAATCTGGCGCAGCGCATAGGTGGCGCTGTCGCCAGATTGGCTCTCAACTTCGTTCTCAAGGGCCTCCACCGCCACCACGTCGCCCACGGACAGCACGTCGGCAGGGCGGCGCGGTGCCGCGCCCACCCTCTGGTCGCGCAGCCGTGGTCTGGCCCAGCGCATTTCGGCGAACGGGATGAGTCCCACTGTATCCGCATCAAGCCCCACCTCGGCATGCTCGCTGGTCAGGCGAAGCACGACACCGAGACGCCATGCACCCAGTTCCGGGGGGCGCGGCACGGCGGCCAGCCGCGAGGCCCAAGCCGCCGGTGCCGCACCGTCATCGAGGCCATCGAGTCGGGCAACGGGCCCGCGCCAGCCATGGGCCCGATCGTAGGCTTCCAATCCGCCGCGCAGTTCGCGTTCAGCGATTTCCTGCATCCACGGCTCCAACGACGCCCGCACCGCAAGCCCACCCTGGTACAGGGCCCGTTCGCCATAGCGGGCGGCGATCTCCCGCCGGATGTCTTCGGCGTAATAGTCCGCCGAAACGAACTCGGCCTCCGCCCGCCGGCGCAGGTTGATCGGCGCCGACCAAGCCGCTCGCGCTTCCGCCGGCCCGATATGCCCGTCTTCCAGCATGCGGCCGATCACCCAGTCACGGCGACCTTTGGCCGCTCCCGGATGCCGCAGGGGGTCATAGTTGGCTGGTGCCTTGGGCAAGGCAGCAAGAAATGCTGCCTCGGCAAGGGTCAGTTCATCCAGCGACTTGTCAAAATAATTGAGAGCAGCGGCCGTCACCCCATACGCTCCGCGCCCCAGATAAATCTGGTTCAGATAAAGTTCAAGAATATGAGCCTTGCTAAAGGAGTTCTCGATTCGAAAGGACAATATGGCTTCTTTGATCTTCCTTTCGAACGAGACCTCACTGCCCAACAAAAAGTTTTTCGCGACCTGCTGCGTGATGGTTGAGGCACCCACCAGCCGCCGGTCCGTGCCCCAGTTCTGAAGATTGGTGATGGCGGCGCGGACGATGCCCCGCGCATCGATGCCGGGATGTGAGAAGAAGTTCTTGTCCTCCGCCGACAGGAATGCGTTGACGACCCGTGGCGGAATCACGTCCAGCGGCCGGAACACCCGGCGTTCGACCGCGTACTCCGCCAGCAGCCGGCCGTCGCCGGCATAGACCCGGGTGGTGACCGGCGGTTCATAATCCGCCAGCTGCGCATAGTCCGGCAGGTCGGTGCTGTAGCCGTATATGATCGCAGCGATCACCGCCATCCCCCCCAGCACTGCGAGGAAGCCCACACCAAACAGGGCGGCCAGGACGCGAACCAGAAAACGCGGGCGTCGGCGCTGGCGCCGTGAGCTGGGCGCGGGCGCGGACGGCTTGGACTTCGTTGCCGCAGTCTCCGGTACGACCCGCTGGCGCGGCCCGCTCACGTCGTCATCACTCATCCCCAAAAAACCCCGTTACGAGAGTCCCGTTACGCCGTGCCGTCCCTGCCCCGCTTCGTCGCTGTCCGAAAGACCGAGAAACAAGCTGGGGCGACTGCCGGCGGTTATCGTTGTGCCTGGACTACGCTGCCGAAATAGGCATCAACTCCGCGCGCTATGGCACGCACCAGGCGTCGAAGGTAGGCTTCCTGCTGCAACCGTCGGGCGTCCTCGGCGTTGGACAGGTGCCCAAGTTCCACAAGCACGGACGGAACGTCCGGGGCCTTGAGCACCGCAAACCCGGCGAAGCGGTGGGTGTTGCGCAGCAGCCGGGTTTCGCGGCCCAGTTCCCGCACCAGCACGGTCGCGAGCTGGGCCGACTGGTTCATCGTTTCCCGCTGCGCCAAGTTGATCAGGATCGTCGCCACCTCCGGCGCTTCATGAGACAAGTCCACTCCACTGATCAGATCGGCCCGGTTCTCCCGTTCGGCAAGAGCGGCCGCCTCGGCATCCGATGCCCGTTCCGACAGAGTGTAGACCGAGACGCCGCGCACAGCCGGATCAGGATTGGTGTCGGCATGCAGCGAGATGAACATGGCAGCGTCGGCTGCGCGCGCCGCCGCCACACGGTCGCGCAGACGGATGAAGCGGTCCTCATCCCGGGTGAGCACCACATCGAACCGGCCAAGAGTTTGCAGTTCTTGGCGCAACAGGCGAGCCGCCTGCAATGTGACGTGTTTCTCATAAACTCCGGTGCGACTGATCGCGCCGGGATCAGCGCCGCCGTGACCGGGGTCGACGACAATGACCGGTCTCCGCGGCGCCAGGGGCGGCTTCCACGCCGGCCGCACGAACCGGACGGCCCCCGGGCTCGCCGCCGGTACAGTAGTAACCTCGGGGGCAAATTCGGGCTGCGGCGGCGACAGCCGTGCCGGCAGCATCGCCGGACGCACCGGCGAACGCAGGTATTGAGCAAACAAGATCGGCGGCACCTCCACCAGGTCGATGACCAAGCGGTAACCGTTGCCGTCCCGCGGCTCGATCAGGACGGCATCGTCCACGCCCACCGGCTTGCGGCATTCCAGCACCACCCGCGAGGTACCCGGCTTGAACACGCCGTAGCGCAGCCGGCTGATCAACGGGTCCGCCACCGGGAAATTGCGCTCGCGAAGAGTCCAGCGTGCTTCGGTCAAGTCGACAACGATTCGACAGGGCGCTTCGAGGGCAAAAATTTCGTAAGCTACCTTGCCGCTGGTCTCCAACACCACGCGGGTGGCGGCGTCATGCCGCGCAATGCGGGCGTCCAGGATCGACAGCGCCCCCTGGGCGGCAGCTGGCGCTGCGGCTCCTTGCAGCACCAGGGCCACGAACCAAGCCGCGACAATCCAGACCGAGGGCCGCCACAAGCGGCGGGGGGAGGCATTCATGCCGACGTGTCGATCCTTAAGTAGGGCGGCCCCTTTGAGGCTGCGCGAGCGGATGCCGGTCCGGTGATAAACGCGCCCTTGATTTACCGCCATTTTCTGCGGTTTTTCAATGGCGAAGCATCGGGAGCGAGGCAGTCGCCCCGCGATGCCCATTGATTTGGCGATTGTGGAAACCTAATCCTACCTGTATCTTAACCGTGCAGCAGCCTCCGTTCGGGGGCCTGTCGGCGGTGCGCTTTGCTGACAGGTGTTGCGAGCGGGTAACGCACCATCCCGGCGTGAAAGCGGCGGGGCGTGTCGTGCCAAGCCGGCTGCTGTTGCTGCTAAGGACGTTGATTTCCATGCCCATGTGTGCAGCGCGATCGACCAAGCCCCACCCCGCCAACCGGTGCCGGGTGCATGCCTCGATTGCTGCCGCCCGCGGCCCCCTTTCAACCAACAAGACGATGCGCCACCGGTGCAGACTTGGTTTGCGCCGGGTCGGTGCGTTTCGGAGAACAGGAGTTCATGGCCACCAAACGCATGCTGATCGATGCCGCGCACCCGGAGGAAACCCGGGTGGCTGTCATCGAAGGAGACCGGCTGACTGACTATGACGTCGAGGTCGCGTCCAGACGTCAACTCAAGGGCAACATTTATCTCGCCAAAGTTACTCGGGTAGAGCCATCGCTGCAGGCCGCATTCGTCGACTACGGCGGCAACCGCCACGGCTTTCTCGCATTCAACGAAATTCACCCCGATTACTACCAGATTCCGGTCGCTGATCGGGAGGCGCTCCTGGCCGAACACGCAGCGGCGGAACAGGACACAGAAGCAAATAAGACCGGCGATAACGGTGGCGAAGGCGAGGGGGACGGAGTCGACACCGTCGGTGGCGTCGACGATGACGAGGTCGAGGTATCGCGGCCGCGGCCCTTATCCCGTCATTACAAAATCCAGGAAGTGATCAAGCGCCGGCAGATCCTTCTGGTTCAGGTCACCAAGGAAGAACGTGGCACCAAGGGTGCGGCGCTGACGACCTATCTCTCCCTGGCCGGGCGATATTGCGTGCTGATGCCCAATACCGTGCGCGGCGGCGGCATTTCCCGCAAGATCACTAGCGTCGCCGACCGCAAGCGACTGAAAAAGATCGTGGGTGAACTGGGCGTGCCGGAAGGCATGGCCGTGATCCTGCGAACGGCGGGTTCCGAGCGAAGCAAGGCCGAGATTCGCCGCGATTATGAATATCTCATCCGGCTTTGGAGCAGCATCCGAGAAGTCACCCTCAAGTCCATGGCGCCGACTCTTGTCTATGAGGAAGGTAACCTGATCAAGCGGACCATTCGGGACCTGTACGACCGCAGCACCGATGAGATCCTGATCGAAGGGGAAAGTGCATACCGCACCGCCAAGGACTTCATGAAACTGTTCATCCCGTCCCATGCAAAACGGGTCAAGTTGTACGAAGAGCCGAGACGGCCGCTATTCCTCCGCTACAATGTCCACAACGAATTGGAGGCGATGCATCTGCCTTTCGTGCAGTTGAAGAGCGGAGGCTCCATCGTGCTGAACCCCACCGAAGCTTTGGTGGCGGTAGACGTCAATTCCGGGCGATCAACCCGCGAACGCCACATCGAGGAGACCGCGCTTCGCACCAATCTGGAAGCCTGCGACGAGATTGCGCGTCAATTGCGATTGCGCGATCTGGCCGGCTTGGTCGTGGTCGATTTCATCGATATGGAGAACGCGCGCAATCAGGGGCAGGTTGAGCGACGTCTCAAGGAGGCGATGAAGCTGGATCGCGCCCGGGTTCAGATCGGCCGGATCAGCCCCTTCGGACTTCTTGAACTGTCCCGCCAGCGCCTCAGGCCCAGTCTCCTGGAGGCCAGTTTCGAGGTTTGCCCGGCCTGTTCCGGCACCGGCCTCCGCCGCAGCAAGGAATCCACCGCGCTCGCCATCCTGCGCCGGATCGAACAGACAGTGATGGAAGGCAAGGGTGGTGCGGTGGACGCGTCCGTGCCCACACCGGTGGCATTCTATCTGCTTAACCAGAAGCGCAAGTCGCTGCAGGCGATCGAGGACCGGTTTCAGGTCAGCGTGAGCGTGTCGCCCCGGGACGACCTACCGCCCCCGCATTTCGACATTGCGCTGAGCGGTGAGCCGATCGCCGAGGCCGAGGCGCTTCCGGCGGTGGATGACGCGGCGGAAGCGGCGCTGGCGGCGGAGGACGCCGACGCCGCCGAAGAAGTTGCTGCGGCCGCCGACGACGACGACGCGGAAAAAGGTGACGTCGCCAAACGCAGCCGCAAGCGGCGACCACGTCGGCGGCCCCGGAGCGATGGGGAGGCGGGCGAACGCGCGGCGCCTGCCGGAGACGACCAGACAGCCTCTCCGACCGAAACCGGCGACGAAGAGGCGCCGCCCCTCGCCGCCGAGGGTGATGAAGATGCCGAGGCAGGCTCCGACCGGCGGGAGGATGAAGACCAGGATGAGGCGAGCGCCGCGGCCAAGAAACGCCGCCGGCGTGGACGGCGCGGCGGGCGCCGGCGCTCGCGCCGCAGTGACGACGAGGGCGCAGAAGCCATGGTCGAAGCCGATATTGAGGCACCTGCCCATGCATCGCTGCCGTTCCCCAACCTGCCTGGTCCGGGAACCTTGCTGACCGGCCCTGCCATGGCGGCGGCTGGCGACGGCAGCGAGGCTCGGGCGACGGTGCCAACGACCGACTCCGATTCTGCTGTCGCGGTGTCTCATACGGACGGCGAGCCAACCCCTGAGCCTGATGTCGAGACGATCTCGGGGGGCTCGACCGACGCTGACCGGCAGACAGCACTGGCCGAAACCAACATCGAAGGTGAACGCCCGTTTGAAGCGGAGCCCGGCCCGGAAGCGGTCGAGCACCCGGTTGAAGAGCTTGATAGCCACCACGAAGCCTTGCCCCGCAATGGCGAGATGATGGCTTCGGAGGGGGCCGGCACCGCAGCGATTCCGCCACATGATGAGGCGGCTGACGCCGAACCCCCTGCGGCCGACACCAGCGCAGTCGAAGCCGGCATCGACGCCTCGGCAGGCGGAGACGCACTCAAGGATGATGCGGTTGACGACACGACAAACGGCGACGCCTCGCCCGCCGAGGACACCGCAGACGAGCCGTCCGAGACGGAACACTCTGTGGTCGTACACGTCGGCCGTGGCGATGATACGGCTGGCGAGAACCGCCGCCGGGGGTGGTGGCGTCGCTCTCTTGAGTAGAAAGAATGGCGCAGCGGCAAACCAACTGAGCGAGGGGCCGGACCCGACAGCTTTTCAGCCAAGCCAGGCGACGAGCCGCCGGGCGGCTTCCGCGATGTCGTTCTCCGGGCCGGCGAAAGAGAACCGGACGAAGCGGTGGCCGCGAACCGGATCGAAGTCAATGCCGGGGGTGATAGCGACGCCGGTCTCATGCAGCATCCGACGACAGAACGCCTGGCTGTCATCGGTCAGGGTGCCGACGTCGGCGTACAGATAGAAGGCCCCATTCGGCGCGGCGAAGCGGCAGATGCCGGCGCGTGGAAGTTCCCGCAGCAGCACAGCCCGGTTGCGGCCATAGCGGGCAACGTGGGCGTCCAGGGTCTCACGGCAGTCGAAGACGGCGAGCGCCGCGTGCTGGCTCAGCGCGGAGGGACAGATGAACAGATTCTGGGCCAAGCATTCCACCGACCGCAGCAGCCGATCCGGCAGCACCATCCAGCCGAGGCGCCAGCCGGTCATGGCATAATACTTGGAAAAGCTGTTGATGGCGATGGCGTCCGGGTCGAGGGTCAGGGCGGTTTCCGCCGGCGTACCGTAGGTGATGCCGTGGTAGATCTCGTCGGATACGAACCAAGCGCTGTGACCGCCACACCACTTGGCCAAATCGTCAAGCCGGCTCCGACTTAGCATCGTTCCAGTGGGGTTGGCCGGGCTGGCGACGATGAGTCCGGACAATGCGCCACCCGCAGCGGCCCGATCCAGGTCGTCCGGAGTCGGCTGAAAGTCGGTGGCGGCCGCGACCGGCAGGTCCACTACCGTGACCCCGAGAGCACTGAGAATATTGCGGTACGCTGGGTAGCCGGGGCTCGCCAGGGCCACCCGGTTGCCGGACTCGAACGCGGCCAGGAACGCCAGGATGAAGGCCCCGGACGACCCGGCAGTCACCACCACCCGCCGCCAGTCCAGGTCGAATCCATATGTCTCCCCATAGTGCTGGGCGATCCGCCGCCGCAGGGTCGACAGACCCAATGCATCGGTGTAGCCCAAGCGGTCGGCGGCGAGTGCGACACGCGCCGCTTCCAGAACCGGCGCCGGCGCCCCGGTGCCCGGCTGCCCGACCTCCAGGTGCAAGACATCGCCACCGGCTTCGGCCCGGTCATTTGCCGCCCGTAGCACGTCCATGACGATGAAGGGCGGGATGGCGCCGCGCCGTGCGACCGGCGGCGGATCAACGCCGACGTGCCGGGGTGGCATCGCCCGCCTCCCTGTGGTCAGTCTGCCATCGTGGCAAGACCGCGCCCGCGCGGGTCATGGCCGGCGGCGCAACTCTCGGGCCGGGGCGGCAGACCGTCGGGGCAGGCGACCGCGTTGACCCGCCCCAGTTCCGGGACGCTGGCCAAGCGTCGTCCGGCCGCAGCCACGATCGAACGGGCCGCGACCGCGGCGCCAGGTTCAGCGTGCACCACCCCCGGCATCGGCCCCCCCAGAACCCGCGATGCCGCCAGCGCCTGCGACAACCTCTCGCCGGCGATCAAGGTGTCCGCCGCCACCTGGATCAAAGCGCTGGGGGCTGCAGCCCCACCGGCGGCAGCACCGGCAAAGAAGAACTCGCGCACGTTCTCATTCACCACCAGCATAGGCCCGAGGGCCGTGGCTCCGCGACCACCCGGGCCGGGGGCGGCTGCCAGCATGATGCCAAGTTCGGGCACGGCACGGCCGGTGCCGAACAGACTATTGAGCGTCACGGCACAAACGGCCGCTGACCCTTCCCGGTCGACGGCGACGAAGGTCGCTGCCGAGGGGTTCTCCAGCCAGTCAGCACCGTTCGCGCGCCCAATGCCGGTCGTGGTCCGTGCCGCCAATCCGGCCTCGGCGACAGCCCCCAGGCGGGCCGCGGGATCGGCGCCGGCGTACCCGCGCCGGTCGTGCAGGTGTGCCCACATGGCCGCGGCGACCGCGCCGCCGGCGGGTGGCGATGGGGCGAAGTGAACGACGCGGTTACCCCAGGGAATCCGGCTCGTGGGTCGCCATTCCGGCGCATAGCGACGCAGGTCGTCCATGGAGAGGCGGCCACCTGCGGCGTTGGCGCCGTCGACGAGCTGGCGGGCGATGCTGCCGATGTAGAAGGCTCCGCCGCCTTCCGCCCGGATCCGGGACACCACGGCTGCCAGTTCCACCTGCCTGAGCAGGTCTCCCTCCCCGACCAGTCGCCGCTCCACCGGCACGCCGAACATCCGCCGCACGCTCGGTTCCGCCTCCAGCGCCGCGCGCACCGCGCCCAAGTCATGGGCCAGTGCTCGCGACACCGGGGCCCCGAACCGGGCAAGGTTTTCGGCCGGAGCCAGCAACTGCGACCAGCGCAGGCGCCCGAATCGCGCATGGAAGGCAAAGAAGCCTCGCACGTTGCCCGGGACGGCCACGGGCCGGTCCCCACCCGACTCCGCGGGAGATCGTGCCAGAAATTCGAGTGCGGCGACTTCGCCGCTGGATCGGTCGAAGCCGAGACAGACACCGCCGCCACCCAGGCTGGCAGCCGACGGCAAAGTGACCGCCGAGGCGAAATACATGGCGACGACAGCATCGGCCGCGTTGCCGCCGGCGGAGAGGACATCACGACCGATCAGGGCGGCCTGTGGCTCATCGGCGGCCACGCCGCCCAAAAAGCCTTCGACGAATCCGACAGTGCCGAGTTGCCGATCCGAACCGCCGCACCCCGCCAGAAAGGCCAGGACGAGCACACAGGCGGCGATTTGACGAAACCGACCTCCGAGCCTACTTACCTTTAAACACCTTGAGATGGTCACCGTGCCGAGCCGTTGGTTGCGTTTCTGGTTTGCCCTTGTTGTCGCCGTAGCGGTCAGCCTCGTGCCGCCGTCGGCCCTGGCCCAGCGCGTTCAGATCATCCGCGATACCGAGATCGAACGCACCGTTCTGGATTACTCCGTCCCGGTGTTCCGGGCGGCCGGTCTCGACCCGGCATCGGTGGAGATTTATCTGGTCAGAGACAACACCATCAATGCTTTCGTCGCCGGCGGCCAGCGAATGTTCCTCAATACCGGGCTGTTGATGCAAAGCCAATCACCGAATCAGCTGATCGGCGTCATTGCCCACGAGGTCGGTCACATCGAAGGCGGTCATCTCTCGCGTGTTCACGATGCCATGCGCAATGCCTCGGTGGAAGCGATCATCGGCTTGGTGGCCGGTATCGCGGCCGGCATCGCCACGGGCCGGGCGGACGTCGGCAGTGCCATCGCCCGCGCCGGGGAGGAGACCGCACTGCGTTCGTTCCTGCGCTATTCCCGCACCCAGGAGGGAGCGGCGGACAGCGCCGCCATGCGCCTGCTGGATGCAACCGGGCAATCGTCACGGGGTCTGCTGGAGTTTCTTGAGATGCTGGAGGATCAGGAACTGCTCATGGTCGGACGGCAGGACCCCTACCTCCGAACCCATCCGGTCACGCGGGAGCGCATCGACGCGCTCCGGGCGCATCTCAGCCGGTCACGGCACGCCGACGCCCCGTCGCCCCCCGGTTTCGAGGCGAAGCATGCGCGCATGGTGGCCAAGCTCACCGGCTTTCTGCAGGCACCCGACCTCGTGTTGCGACGGTACCCCGAATCCGACACCAGCATCGAGGCGCGCTATGCACGGGCGGTCGCATGGTACCGGCGGCCGGACCTGGATCGGGCCTTATCGGAGATCGAAACGTTGCTGCGGCTGGAGCCGCAAAATGCCTATTTCCATGAATTGAAGGGCCAGATGCTGTTCGAGCACGGCCGTCCGGGAGAGGCCCTTGCCCCGTACGAGACTGCGGCATCGCTGATGCCGGACGCGCCGTTGCTGCGATTCGCGTTGGCGCAAGTGCAGATTGCCATGGATCGCCCGGACCTGCTGGACGACGCCGTCCGTAACCTGGAGGCAGGCCTGTTGCGCGATCGCCGCAATTCCGCCGCATGGCGCCAACTGGCCATCGCGCATGGCCGGCAAGGCAACATGGGCGAAAGCGCCCTGGCCCAAGCGGAGGAAGCGCTGCTCACCGGCCGGGCCGATGCCGCGGTGTTTCACGCCGGCAAGGCCCAGCAACTGCTGCCCCAAGGCTCCCGTGGATGGCTTCAAGCCCAGGACGTGGAGCGCGCCGCCGAACAGCAACAGCGCCGGCGCAACTGAGGTGCCCGCCTGTCGGGTTTGCCCCCGACGACTGCCCCGCTGGCAATCAATGCTGGGCCGCGCGATCATGACATGTTGGTGATCGCGGCGGTGCCGATACACCGAGGGCGGTGCGGAGGATTGCGCGTGGTCCGCGCCGGCGCCACTGTAGACGGCACGTGACGTGCGCTCACCTCCGCTCGAATATTATGCGGCATCCGTTGGTGAAAACTTGGCAACCCAAGCAGGGGGACAGCGACCATGGTGACAAATCGGCGACAGCGGTTTGCATGCTGGGCAATCCTGGCGGGCGCCGCCTTCCTTTGTGGTGGCTTGGCGACCGCACCAGGCGTGACCAGCGCCCAGGAGACTGAGCTGAGTCCCACCCAGGAAGACGCAGTGCGCTCTTTGGTGCGGGACTACATTCTGGAAAACCCTGAGGTGATCCTCGAATCCCTCCGCGCCCACCAGACCAGAGCCGAGGCTGAAGGCCGGCGTCAGGCACAAGCGGCTGTCGCCGAGGCACGCGAGGTTCTCGAGAACGATCCGATGTCACCGGTTGCCGGCAACCCCGACGGCGACGTGACGGTGGTGGAATTCTTCGACTATAATTGCGGATTCTGTCGACAGGTGCTGCCGGACGTCCAGGCGCATCTGGAAGCGGACGGTAACGTGCGCTACGTGTTTAAAGAATTCCCTATCCTCGGACAGGAGTCGGTGGATGCGGCACGGGTGGCCCTCGCCGTCTTCGTGGTCGATCCGGACGCTTATCTTCCTTTCCACGCAGCGTTGATGCAGTCACGCGGCACGGTCGATCGGGCCAAGGCCCTGCAGGTGGCGGCGGAGCTCGGCATCGATCCGGTGAAGCTCGAGGATGCCATGGCCGATCCGCGGATTGACGCGGCACTGCGCAGCAACCTGGAACTGGCGCGCGAGATCGACATTCGCGGCACCCCCGCGTTCGTCATTGGAGACGAGGTGGTGCCGGGCGCCGTGGGCCTGGAGACACTTCAGGAACTCGTGGCAGGCGCCCGCGGCGTATGATCGCAGTCCGTCCTGACTCGCTCGCCCTTACCCGGACAACAGGTCTCCAGCCGGCTGACATCATCGACGAGCACAAGCGGCGTCCGGCTACGCACGGAGCATCCGGATGGAGACTTTCCGTCGCGACGCAGGACGGGTAGTGTGAAGGGCGCTTGACGGGCGCACCCTCTGGTTGCAGCGCATGACGGTATGGCGGCGTGACAAGGTCTGGCTTGATTTCGTCGTCTGGTGTCGGCATCGCCGGCTCCGGCCGCTCCCGGCTCATCCCTGGACGGTGGCGGCCTACGCCCGTTGGTGCGAGGCGCGCCAGCACTATAGTGGCGTGGTCCGCGCCGTCCGCGCGATTGCCCGCGCGCATATTCTGGCCGGCCACGGAGCGCCCGATCGCGATCCCACTGTGAGCCGCACCCTTCGCCTGATCGAAGGACGTGACGGCGTTCGTGCCGGACGCTCAGCGTTGTTCCGGGAGGGCGACTTCGCGCCGCCATCGGCCACCGACGCATCCCAACGAAGCGCCCGTGCCGCGTCTCCGACAAAATCGCGGAAAAGGCAACCATGCGGTCTCGCCACGACCCCTCGCCTGGTCCGGCACCGTCCACGCACTTCCTGACCGACGAACCCTGAGCCCCCGCATCCGGCGGTGTTGGCGGTGCGACCGGTTGAAGATTAGCGGGAGGCATTGCCGGCTGCCGGCCGAACGGGTAGTCTCAGGTCGACACTGTTGCAGTGCACAGCGAACCGGGCGCCCGGGAGCGGCCAAAGGAGGCCGCTCGACAGGCGGTGCCCGCTACTGAAGGGGGAAGTGCCATGGATGATTTGCACGGATACTACATCGAGGACCTGAGCGAAGGCATGAGCGCTTCGTTCGGCAAGACCGTCACCGATGCCGATATCGTACTGTT
This sequence comes from Rhodospirillales bacterium, assembly GCA_007695045.1. Classification (GTDB taxonomy): domain Bacteria; phylum Pseudomonadota; class Alphaproteobacteria; order Rhodospirillales; family Defluviicoccaceae; genus REEP01. The sequence goes on from REEP01000043.1 coordinate 42,310, forward strand.
TGCCGGCATTTCGGGTGACACCAACCCGGTTCACCTCAACGAGGCCTTCGCCAAGGAGACCATGTTCAAAGGCCGGATCGCGCATGGCATCTTCGGTGCGTCCCTGATTTCCGCGGTGCTCGGCACCAAGCTGCCGGGACCGGGCTGCATCTACGTGAACCAGACCCTGCGGTTCAAGGCACCGGTTCGCGCCGGTGAGACGCTGATCGCCACGGTTACCGTGAAAAGCATCAACACCCAGAAGAAGCTCGTCACCCTCGATACCGTCTGCACCGTGGACGACAAGGCCGTGATCGAGGGCGAGGCCATGGTGATGATGCCGGCGCGCGGCTGACCCCGAACCACCGCCCGCCCGTGGCTTCCGAGGCTTGCCCCCATGAACATCGGCGCTTCTGCAGTGGTGATTTCCGTTGCAGCCACGTTCGCCCCGGCCACGGCCGAGGCGGGCCAATCCGATGGCCACTGGACCCGCCAGCATCCATCCCGGTCGGGCGGTGCTCGGCTTCGTCGTACCGAGTTATTCGCCGAACGATTTCATCGGGATGTGGATGGGATGTTCCAGCGGCACCGTCACCGCACTTTTCGACATGGACGCCGACAGTTTGCGTGACGGTGAGATGTACACGGTGGCGCTGACCTTGGACGATCGGCCCTATCGCTTCACGGGAATCGGCGTCTTTGACGACATGGACGGGGCCGTTATGCTTAGCGCCACGCTGGACGGCACAAGACCGCCTGTATCCGAACTCCCGTCGGCGAAGACTTTGTCCGTCCGGGTCGGAGACAGTGTCCTCACCCTTCCGGTCACGGGCCTTTCCGCCGAGTCGAAACGCTTCATCGCAGCGTGTTCAGGCCGCTGACGCCGACGCCACACCATAAACGGTTGTGTCACGACCGTTATGATCGCCAAGCAGGTTGCCTGACGCATTCCGCCAGGGTGTCCGCACCGGGCTCACGTTTTGCCTTGTCTGAAGCTGTCCTGCGGCACTGCGGCCATGGCATGCTCGCCGCTGGTTCATGTCAGGCGGTCTTGCGAGGCCTGCGCTGAGTCCGTCCCGCTGGGGCGGGAGGGCCGCTCTGCTGCCCACTGGATGGCCACATAAAAGGCCGGGACCAGCAGCGTTCCCACCACCGTCGCCATCAGCATGCCGGAAAACACGGTGGTTCCGACGATC
>REEP01000039.1 GCA_007695045.1 Rhodospirillales bacterium
TGCCCGCCTCCCGCGACCGCAGAATATGACCGAAGGCATTGTTGTTGCGGGGATTGGAGGAATCCGGCCCAGGCTGCCCCTCGTTGCCGCGGCGGGTGTTGTTGGTCAGCGTGACGTACACGTCCCGGGTCACCGGATGCACCGCGGTCCATTCCGGCCGGTCCATCTTGGTGGCGCCCACCTGATCCCCTGCGCCGCGAGCGTTGATCACCACGGCGGCCTGATCCGGGAAGCCATTCTCGGCGGTGAGACCATTCTTGCCGTGGGTGAGTTCGATCCACTGGCCGCTGCCGTCGGCATCGAACCGCGCCACGTAGAGAACGCCATCGTCCAGCAGGTCGCGGTTGGCATCGCGGTTGACCGGATCGTAGGGCCGATTGGTGACGAACTTGAAGATGTATTCGAAGCGAGCGTCGTCACCGGTATAGAAGGCGCAGCGGTTGTCCGGGCCGATGCTGACGGTGGCGGATTCATGCCGGCAGCGCCCCAGGGCGGTGCGCTTCACCGGTACCGACTCGGGATCGTAGGGATCGAACTCCACCACCCAGCCGAAGCGATTGGGCTCGTTGGGATGGGCGGCCGCGTCAAACCGCTCCTCGTGCTCCTCCCAGCGGTAGCGGCTCTGGTTAAGGATGCCGTATCGGTCCTGCAATGCGGGAACGTCGCCGGAGGTGTTGACGAAATAGGTCTGAAAATTCTCCTCGCAGGCGAGGTAGGTGCCCCAAGGCGTGGTGCCGTGGGCGCAATTGTTGATGGTGCCGAGGACGGTCATGCCTTCCGGATCTGCAGCCGTTTTCACCGCATCCACCCCGGCAGCCGGACCGCTGAGGCGCATCGGCGTGTAGCCGGTGAGGCGGCGAGCGAGAGGCGATTGCTGGACGACCCAGTCATTCTTTTCCTTGCGGAGTTCGGTCACGCTGACGCCATGGGCGGCTTGGTCCTTCTTGACCTTTTCGAGGGTCCACGTCTCGGTACCGTCGGTGTGGAGGATGTTCTGGTCGATGTACTCGTGATTCATGACCAGGAGGCCGTGCTCCGAAGTGTTGGAGCCGTAGGGCAGCGGGAAGAAGTGCATGCCATCGTGGTGCATGCCCATCTGCTGCTCCTGGTCTTCCCAGGTTTGCGAAGCGTCGGCCTTGAACGCCGGGCCGTCGGCCGCCACGGGATCGCCCCAGCGCTGGATGACCTTGAACGCGTAACCGGCAGGCACGCGGATGTCGTCGGTATCCGCGACCGGAATGCCGGGAAAGCCGATAAGGCCCCAGTTGCGGGCGGCAGCCGGCTGTGTCGCGCCGGTCAACAGTGCCGTCGCCGACGAGCCAAGCATCGCCATGGCGGCAGCACCAAAGCCACCCTGTATGACCCGGCGGCGCGACACCGCCTTGTCGATAACCTGATAGATCGTATCGTTGGCGGAATCGTTACAGACCTTCGTGTCCAGCTCGGAATGATGCGACATCGCTTTTTGACCCTCCAAATCCGATAGACTATTCGGAACGTTTTCAGCACCGCGTCGCGATCGACGCAGCGTCCTTGGCCCGAGCCTAATGGCCGGCCATGACAGTTCCATTGCAGTTTCGTGAAGTCTTGTTGAGGACAGCGGCGCGATTGAGGCGAGCCGGCCCCCGGGCCGACGCCGTTCAGCCGTCGACGATGAGCTTACCGGGATTCATGATACCGGCCGGGTCCAGACCCCGCTTGAGCGTCCGCATCAGATCCAGCTCTACCGGGTCCTTGTAGCGAGCCATGTCGCTGCGCTTGAGCCGGCCAACGCCGTGCTCGGCGCTGAAGCTGCCACCGAGGTCCGTGGCGATATCCGCAACAATGCGATCGAAGCGGTCCCATTCGGCCAGGAAGGCATCGCGGTCCACTCCCACCGGCTGACTGAGGTTGAAGTGGATATTACCGTCGCCGACGTGGCCGAAGGCGACCACGCGTATGCCTGACATCGCTGCTTCCACGGCAGCCGTTGCACGCTCGAGAAATTCGGGCACGCGCGAGACCGGTACCGAGACATCGTTCTTGATGCTGCCGCCTTCCGGCTTCTGCGCTTCCGGAATGCTCTCCCGGAGTCGCCACAACTCGGCCACCTGCCCCTCGTTCTGAGCGATCACCGCGTCGACCACAATTTCCTGCTCCAAGCCGTCCCCCAGGACCGCTTCCAGCGCTTCGGTCAAAGAGTCTCCGGCGCGAGGGCTGGTCAGGTGGACCAGCACGTACCACGGGTGCGGTTCGGCGAATGGGTCGGCGATACCGGCAATGTGACGACAACAGAACGTCACGGCCGGCCGACTCAGCAGTTCGAAGGCGGTGAGCGCATCGCCGCACGCATCCTGCACCCGATCGAGCAGCGCAATCGCCGCCGCCGGAGTCGGTATCGCCACCAGAGCCGTTGCCGTCGCCCGAGGCCGGGCAAACAGCTTGAGAACCGCCGCGGTGATGATCCCAAGGGTTCCCTCCGACCCCAGAAACAGATGCTTCAGGTCATAGCCGGTGTTGTCCTTGCGGAGCGCACGGAGGCCGTTCCAGATGCGGCCGTCGGGCAGCACCACCTCCAAACCCAGCACCAGGTCCCGGGCGTTGCCATAGCGGACCACGGTAACACCGCCCGCATTGGTGGCGAGATTACCGCCGATCTGGCAACTGCCTTCGGCGGCGAGACTCAGCGGAAACAGCAGCCCCGCCTGTTCGGCGGCAGCCTGCACGTCCGCCAGGATCACGCCGGCCTCCACCGTCATGGCCCGATTGGCGTGGTCCGTGTTGCGGATACGGTTGAGCCGGGCCGTGGACAGCACGATCCCGCCATCCGGCACGCCGCCGCCGACGAGGCCCGTGTTGCCCCCGTGCGGAACCAGCGGGATCGCGGCTGCCCAACAGGACCGCACCACCGCTGCCACTTCGGCCGTGTCGGCCGGGCGAACGACGGCGAGACAACGGCCATGGAACCGCCCCCGCTCTTCGATCAGGAATGGCTCAAGGTCCTCCGGACGGTCGATCCAGCCCTTGGGACCAACCACCTCCCGGATCCGGGTCAAAGCGCCCGTGGCCGGTTCCGCAGAGCCGATGGATGATATGCTCATGTCCCGGAACTTAAGGCCGACCTTGCGCGAGAGCAACGCGGGAGCGGCCGTCGTGCCTGCCGACGGGCACAATCAGTCCAAAGGCAGCGACAGAAGTCCGTCGGCCAGCTTCGGATCGAACCAAGTGGATTTGGGCGGCATCACCGCGCCGGCATCGGCCACCGCCATCAGATCGGCCAGCGCCGTTGGGTAAAGCCCGAAGCCGACCGCCCAGTCACCGGCGGCGACGCGACGCGCCAGTTCAGCGAGCCCCCGATCGCCGCCGACGAAATCGATCCGGGGATCGGTACGCGGATCGCCGATACCAAGGATCGGTTCCAGCACGTGCCGGCTGAGGCGACTGACGTCCAGGCGGTCGACCGCCTCACTCTCGCCTTCCGTGGCGCGCAGGCGCAGCCGATACCAAAGGCCTTCCAGCACCATGGCAAATTCGCCGGGGCGGGTGGGCTTTGGTGGCGACGAGAGCGATTGCACCTCGAACGCATCGCTGAGACGGTGCCGCAACTGATCCGGACTATGGCCCGCCAGGTCCCGGACCAAGCGGTTGTAATCCAGGATACGCACCTCGTCCGCCGGAAACGTCACGACCAAAAAACGATCCTCGCCGGAGGCACGCAACTCGGCCACCCGGGCGGCCGCGGCGGCGCGGTGGTGGCCGTCGGCCACGTAGATCGCGGCCATGCCGGCAAACGCAGCGATCAGCCGTTGGACCACGGCCGGGTCGTCAACGATCCAGATTTGGTGGCGCACCCTCTCATCGGTCATGACGTCCGTCGACGGTTCGCCTCCGGTGACATCGGCAATGGCGGCGGCAATCTCCGCATCGGGACGATGGGTGAGGAAGACCGGGCCGGTGTGCGCCCCTACTGCGGCAATCTGGCGGACCCGATCCATCTCCTTGGCCGGGCGGGTGTGTTCGTGGCGTCGGATACGGGACGTGGTGTAGGCCACTACCGGTGCGGCGGCCGCGATTCCGGTCTGGACATGATCGCCGGCGGTCAGCCGATAGACGTAGAACGCGTCGCGATCCTCTCGAACCAGCACCCCCGCATCGACCATGCGCCGGAACGCGTCACCGGCCTTGGCATAGACTTCCGGCGCATATGGGTCGATCCCGGGAGCCAGGTCGATCTCCGCGCGTGACACATGGAGGAAACTCCACGGACGCCCGGCCGCACGCGCACGCGCTTCCGCGGTGGATACCACGTCATATGGCGGAGCGACCACATCCTGGGCGCGGCCGGAGGCTGGGCGCCAGGCACGGAACGGCAGCAGCAAGGGTTCCATCGGACGCGCTAAGCCGCCGTTACCGGGGGCAGTGCGCCCAATGATTGCGCCAAATCTTCATCGGTGTAAGCGCGGTCCTCCAGTTTGCCGGAAAAATAGTCGGCATATGCCTGCATGTCGAAATGTCCGTGGCCGCACAGGTTGAACAGAATGGTCTTGGAGCGCCCCTCCTCCCGACAGAGCAGAGCTTCATCGATAACAGCGCGTACCGCGTGATTGGCCTCCGGCGCTGGTATGATCCCTTCCGCCTTGGCAAAGGTCACGCCGGCGGCGAAACACGGTGTCTGATCGTAGGCGCGGGCTTCGATCAATCCCAGATCGAGCAACTGGCTCACCAACGGGGACATACCGTGATAACGCAGTCCGCCGGCGTGAATGCCGGTCGGCACGAAGCCCGAGCCCAGCGTCCGCATCTTCATGAGCGGCGTCAGGTGGGCGGTATCTCCGAAGTCATAGGCATAGGCACCTCGCGTCAGTGTCGGGCAGGCGGAAGGCTCGACGGCAACGACCCGATACCGCCTCCCGCCTCGCAAACCTTCCGCCAGGAACGGGAACACGAGACCGGCGAAGTTGCTGCCGCCGCCGGTGCAGCCGATGATAATGTCCGGCACCGCATCCGCCAGCGCCATCTGCTCGATGGTTTCCAGTCCGATCACCGTCTGGTGCAGCATGACGTGATTGAGCACGCTCCCGAGGGCATATTTGGTACCCTCGTTGTTGACCGCCATTTCCACCGCCTCCGAGATGGCGATGCCGAGGCTGCCGGTACATTGCGGATCCTCCGCCAGAATTCGCCGACCGGCGGCCGTCTCGGCGCTTGGGCTGGCAACGCAACGCGCGCCGTACGCGTCCATCGCCGCCCGCCGATACGGCTTCTGCTCGAAACTGACCCGCACCATGAAGACATCGACGGGCAGCCCGAAGATGCCGCCGGCGAAGGCAAGCGACGTGCCCCACTGTCCCGCGCCGGTCTCGGTTGCCAGCCGCCGGGTGCCGTCCAGGTGGTTGAAGTACGCTTGCGGAACTGCGGTCTTGGGCTTGTGACTGCCGGTCGGGCTCACCCCTTCGTACTTGTAGTAGATGCGAGCCGGCGTATCGAGCGCCCGCTCCAGAAAACGGGCCCGATAGAGGGGCGTCGGGCGCCACAGGGCATAGACCGCACGTACGCGTTCGGGGATTGCGACCTCGCGTTCGGTGGCCATTTCCTGTGCGATCAAACTGGGCGGAAAAATCGCCGCCATATCCGCAGGCGTCACCGGGGCCAGCGTTCCCGGATCAAGAACCGGCGCCGGTGGCTCGGGCAGGTCGGCGGCGATGTTGTACCAAGTTCGTGGAATACGGTCGTCACCAAGCAGGATCTTGTTGGTATCGGCCATGTCGCGCCCCCCGCGTGCTCTCGCTTTTCTGGTTCTCGCCCGGCGGCGTCGTATAACGCCGCCGGGCGTAGCGGTCGCTTGTCGGTGCCGTTACCTCTGATCGATCGGGACCGCCACGAAGCGTGGTCCGCCCACCCCTTCTACCAGCATCAGCACCGAGGCTCGCCCGTCCGCTTCCGCCTCTTCCACCCGGGTGACCACGTCCTCCGGCGTGCGCACCTCCTGCTGACCGACCTCGACGATGACGTCGCCGCGCCGAATACCGCGCTCCCCGGCGACACTGTTGGACTGGACCTCGGTGACGATAACCCCTTCAGTCATGTCGCTGAGTTCGAACTGTTCGCGAAGGCTGTCGTCGATTTCGGCGACCGTGATGCCGAGCCGTTCCACCGTCAGTGACGTAGGATCCGCCTGCCCCGGCGGCACAGGCCGCCGACTGACCCGAAGCTCGTCCTCCTCCAACTCGGCGACGGTCACCTCGACCGAGACCTCGCGACCATCTCGCCAGACGACGACATTAACGGTTCGACCAACTTCGGTGTCCGCCACGATGCGCGGCAGTTGTCGCATCTCGCCAACCGGCTTGCCGTCGAAGCGCAGAATCACATCGCCCTTTTCCAGCCCGGCTTCCGCCGCCGGCCCGTCCGACATCACGTCGGCCACCAGCGCGCCACGCGCCCGATCCAGACCGAAACTTTCGGCGAGTTCCTCCGTAACGGTCTGGATGCGGACACCAAGCCAGCCGCGCCGGACCTCGCCATGCTCGATCAACTGGCGGATCACCGGTTCCGCCACATTGGCGGGAATGGCAAAACCGATCCCCACACTACCACCGGACGGAGAAAAAATTGCAGTGTTGATGCCGATGACTTTGCCGTCCAGATCGAACATCGGCCCGCCCGAGTTGCCACGGTTGATGGACGCATCAGTCTGCAGGAAATCGTCGTAGGGGCCCGCCTGGATATCGCGGCTGCGCGCCGAAATGATTCCTGCGGTCACCGATCCGCCGAAGCCGAAGGGATTGCCGATGGCCAGAACCCAGTCGCCGACGCGAGAAACGTCCGAGTCCCCGAACGTGACCGCGGCCAGCGACGCCGGGGGGTCGACCTTCAGGACTGCGATATCGGTCTTGGGATCGCGACCGACCACCTCGGCGGCCAGGCGTGTTTCATCGTGGAGGATCACCGAGATCTCGTCGGCGTCCTGGATCACGTGATTGTTGGTCACGATGAAGCCGGCGGCGTCCACAATGAAGCCGGAGCCGAGAGACGTAGCCCGGCGCTGGCGCGGCTGGCGCGGCTGACCCCGCTCGAAAAACTCGCGGAAAAACTCCTCAAACGGCGAGCCGGGGGGCACCATCGGCACCTCAATCCCCGGCTGGCCTTCCACCACCTGGGTGGTGGAGATGTTGACCACCGCCGGGAGCAGCCGCTCCGCCAGATCCGCGAACGAGTCCGGCGCTTGCCGCGCCTGAACGGAACCCAAAGGTGCAGCGGCCAGCATCACGAGAGTCAGGACGACGGCCGCACAACGAAGCTGCCACGGCCGGCGCAATCGCAGACAATGGCCCCGCTGATTCGCACTGGTCCGGCCGACCGTCAGTGGACGGACCGGCGGCGACTGGTTCGGCCCCGACCACTGCATGGAGGATTGGATCATGACTGAGCACAACTCCCAGGATGTCGAAAGATGGCGGCGATGTAGAGTGCCGTGGGGGTCCGGTCAACCGCCGCTGCCAGACCCGGCAAACACGGACGACCGGGCGATGCCGCGTGCGTCAGCGTTCGGTGCAATGATCGTCCAGGACCTAAGGGCACAATAACCCTCGCGTCAGCCGCGGACCAGCCAGACCAGCGCACAGCCGACGACGATGGCGAACAGGCCCGACCAGCGCAGGTGGCCCGACGGCTCCGCCATGACTGCCAGCATCATGTGCTTGACGCCTCGCGGAAACAACGCGAATGCCGCTCCTTCGATCACGAGGGCGAGCCCGATGGCCGTGATCAGATCGGCCATCGGACCCCACTGTCATCTGGCACGGAGCCTGCCAAACGGCTGCCTGACACCGCGTCAGCGGGCTGCCTCGCGAATAACGGTACCCTGCTCGCCATGGAAGTACCGGAAGAACTCGGAATCGGGTCCGAGCACCAGCCGGGTCTGGCCAGTCCGGAGCGCGTCATACGCCTCCAGCGACCGGAAGAAGTCGAAGAACTGGATGTCCCGGCCATAGGCAGCGGTGAGGATCCGCGTTCGCTCACCTTCACCTTCACCTCGAAGAATTCGCTCCTGCCGTGTGGCCTCGGCCATGATCACCGTCCGTTCGCGATCCGCTTCCGCCTGAATGCGGGCCTTGAGCTCTTCACCCTCGGCACGAAGCTGGGCCGCCTGGGCGATACGCTCCGACCGCATCCGGTTGTAAACCGACTGGCTGGTAGCTTCTGGAAGGTCCGTTCGGCCGATGCGGACATCCACTACCTCCACCCCGAAATCCTGGGCTTCACGTTGGAGTTGCCCGGTGATCTGGCTCATCACCACGGCGCGGCGAGGCGACAGCATGTCGATCAGAGATGCTCGGGCGATCTCAGCCCGCACCGAAGAGTTGAGCCGCGCACCGAACAAGCTCTCGAAGTTGACCACAGTGACGGCACGCTGCTTGAACATCAACGGGTCGACGATCCGATAGCGGGCAAAGGAATCGACGTTGATCCGCTTCTGGTCGGCCAGCAGAACTTCCTGAACCGGTGGGTCCAGGGCAAGAATGCGCCGCTCAAACATCTCCACGTTCTGGATGATCGGCAGCTTGAAATGCAGGCCGGGATCCTGTTCCACCCGGACCGGCTGACCGAACTGCAGCACCAGGGCCTGTTGAGTCTCACGCACCGTGAAGATGGAACTGAAGATCAGGATGCCGGCGACGACGACGACGACGCCAACCGCCGCAAGGTTCATGCGCTTCATTATCGTGTCTCCTGCCCGGTCCGGACTTCCGCCGTCCGTCGCTGCAGTTCGTGCAACGGCAGATAAGGCACGACGCCCTGGGCACCCGCAGCGCCATTGTCGATGATGATGGTCTCCGTCTCGCTCAGGATTTCCTGCATCTTTTCCAGATAAAGCCGCCGGGTGGTTACCTCTCGTCCCTCGGCGTAAGCCGCGTAAACTTGGTTGAACCTCTGTGCTTCACCTTCCGCTTCCCGCAGCAGGCGGTCGCGATACGCAAGGGCACCCTGAATGACACGTTCCCCTTCACCCTTGGCTCGCGGGACGATGTCGTTGCGATAGGCAAGGGCTTCGTTGACCGAGCGTTCCTTGTCCTGACGTGCGCGCTGCACGTCATTGAAAGCGTCGATCACTTCCGAAGGTGGGTCGACCTTAAGCTGGCGCACGTCGGCAATGTGAACGCCGGCACCGTAGCCGTCCAGGATCTCCTGGAGCAACACCCTGGTCCGCTCATCCACCTCCTGCCGTTTGATGGTCAGAGCCTCCTCAAGCGGGGTTTGCCCGACCACTTCGCGCATGGCGCTCTCACCGGCAAGCTTGATGGTATTCTCAGGGTCGCGAATGTTGAACAAGAAGTCAGCAGCGTCCTTGATCCGCCACTGGATAACCACGTCCACGTCGATGATGTTCTGATCGCCGGTGAGCATCAGACTCTCGCGGGGAACGTCTCTGGTGACATCGCCGGTGCCACGGAAGCCGATGGTGACGGTGTTGGTTTGTTCCACGTTGGGCGTGATGACCTCGCCAATCGGGGCAGGAAACCAATAGTTGAGGCCCGGCGCCGTCATCTTGACGAACTCGCCGAACATCAACTCCACGCCCTGCTCGCCCGGCTGCACCCGGTAGAAACCGGTTGCCAGCCAGATGGCGACCACGCCGGCCAAAATGAGGGCAATTCCGCGACCGCCGCCAAAGCCGCCGGGCAGGAAGCTCTTGAATCGCTCCTGCGTCCGTCGCAGCATCTCCTCGACGTCGGGTGGCGGGTTGGAGGACGGCCCTCCTCCGCCCCAGGGACCGCCGCCATTGCCGCCGCCGCCCCAGGGGCCACCGCCGCCTTTTTGGTTCCAGGCCATAAGGTTCTGTGCTCCTCTCTCGAACTTGGGAAACTGAGGGGCCTTGGTGCCGCGACAGCGACAGCCAAAGTGGCGGTCACCAGCCCACACTCACTATATAAAGGCGCATCGGGAGATCGCCTAACCAGACAGCGGAAAAATAAGTCCAAAGGAACGGATGCGCAACGCAACGCAGGCCGTCTTTAGGACTCCACCGGGCAGGAGAGGGATCAGATGACAGAGGTTACGGAACGCAAGGTGCTGGATGCCCTGGCCACGGTGATCGATCGGGAACGATGCCAGGACGTGGTCACCCTCGGGATGGTCAGGGGCCTTCGTATCCAGGACGGGCACGTCATGTTCGCGCTTGAGGTTGACGCCGACCGCGGAGCGAAACTGGAACCGCTGCGCAAGGAGGCCGAGGATACGGTGCACAGGCTCGAGGGTGTCATTACGGCCCGTGCTGTCCTCACAGCCGAACGCCCGGCCGCAGCGGGAGGGCCGGCCGCGCCGCGACAACCCACGGGGGCACCCCAGCGCCAAGCGCCCATGCACGGGGAACTGCTGCCTGACGTGAAGGCGATCGTGGCTGTGGCGTCTGGCAAGGGCGGCGTCGGCAAGTCGACCACGGCGGTAAACCTGGCGTTGGCACTGGCCCGTCAGGGTCGCCGCACCGGCTTGCTGGATGCCGACGTGTACGGCCCGTCGATGCGCCGGCTGCTGGGTATCGCCGGCAATCCGGGTTCCAGCGACGGCGTGCGCCTGGATGCCATGGAGAAATTCGGCATCAAGGCGATGTCCATGGCCTTCCTGGTGGAGGAGGAAACCCCGATCGTCTGGCGCGGACCGATGGTGCAGTCGGCGCTGGAGCAGATGATGCGCGACGTCGCCTGGGGCAGCCTGGACATCCTGGTGGTGGACATGCCGCCCGGTACCGGCGACACCCAACTCACCATGGCACAGCGGGTGCCTCTGGCCGGCGCGGTCATCGTGTCCACGCCCCAGGACATCGCCCTGATCGACGCCCGCAAGGGGCTCAACATGTTCCGCAAGGTGGACGTCCCCGTGCTCGGCATCATCGAGAACATGAGTTATTTCGTCTGCCCGCATTGCCAGGGGCGCACGGATATCTTCGGTCATGGCGGGGCCGAAGCGGAGGCCGCTCGCCTTGGCGTGGACTTTCTGGGCGGCATCCCTCTCGACGTGGCGATCCGGGAAACCTCCGATGGCGGCACGCCCATCGTGGCGGCCGATCCGGAGGGAGAGCACGCCAAGGCATACCTGGCGATCGCTGCCCGGGTCTGGGACAAGGTGGAAGAGGTCGTCGCCGGGCGGGCCCGGACGGCTCCCCGCATCGTCGTCCAGTAGCCGGCGGTCACAGACCCGAATCTGGTCCGGGCGCGGCAGGGTTCGCTGCCGCCCGTCTCACGGCGACCACCTAACGTTACATTATAACGTTGACCGCGCTGTGCGGGTGGTGTGTCATGGCGGTCGGACGTAACCAAGGAGGGCTTGCCATGTCCCTGATTCCGGTCACGCTGCTCACCGGCTTTCTCGGCAGCGGCAAGACCACCCTGCTCAACCACGTTCTGCGCGATCCACGCTTCAGCGACACCGCCGTGGTTATCAATGAGTTCGGCGATATCGGCCTGGATCACTTCCTGGTGGAAAGCAGCAACGAGCAGACGGTGCAGATGACCTCCGGCTGCCTCTGCTGCACCGTTCGCGGTGACATCAGCCGGACTCTCCTCGATCTGTACACGCGGCGAACCATGGGGGAGGTGCCCACGTTCTCCCGCCTGATCGTGGAAACCACCGGCCTCGCTGACCCCGCGCCCGTGATCCTCACCTTGGTCGCCGACCCGCGCTTGGCACGCCGGTATTCGCTGAGCGGCATCGTCACCACCGTCGACGCCGTGAACGGGGGCCAGACCCTGTCGGCACAGTGGGAGAGCCTGAAGCAAGCCGCGGTTGCTGATCGCCTGGTCCTGACCAAAACAGACCTCGCATGCGACGATGACGCCGGCGACAAGGCACTGTCCGCCCTCCGCTCACGGCTGGCCGCGATCAACCCGGCAGCACCGGTGCTCGATCGCGCGGCGCCAGACTTCGACCTGCGCCGCCTGTTCGACACGGCGTTATACAACCCCGCCACAAAGTCGTTCGACGTGCAGAACTGGCTTCGCGTGGACGCCTATGATGAGAAGGACGGCGGGGACGACCACGCGCATGGACAGGGTCACGGTCACGGTCATGACCATGGGCATGACCATAGGCATAGGCATGACCATGGGCACGCGCAAGACGTGAACCGGCACGGCGACGACATCGTCGCGTCCAGCCTGATCCTGGATGAGCCCATCGGCACCACGGCGTTCACGGTGGCGCTGGAACTGCTGACCGCCAACGCCGGGCCGGATCTGCTCCGGGTCAAGGGTATCGTCAACCTGAAGGAACACCCCGACAATCCAGTGGTGGTGCACGGTGTCCAGCACGTGTTCCACCCGCCCGTGCGCCTGGATGCCTGGCCCACCGAGGATCGACGTACGCGGTTGGTATTCATCACTCGCAACATCCACAAGCACACCTTGGACGTGTTTTTCCGGGCGTGGACCACGGTGAGCGAGGACGTGCTGGCGACCGTGGTGGGCGGGGACAATCCGTCGGCCGCAGCCGGCTGACCCGCGGCGTCAGCCGGTCTCCCTCAGCTTGCCCGGGCATCGGGCCGGCTGAGGGCGTCCGGTTCCAGCAGCAAACCCTCGCGCACGCCAAGGGCGACGGTGTCTCCGTCGGCGATACCCGATCCCTTGTCGGCCACCACCCGGACCTCGGTGCCGTTCCACGCGAGGCGGAACTCGAAACTGGCGCCAAGGAAGCTGCGAAGTGTCACAGTGGCGGCAAGGGCCACCTCCGCCTCTACGGGCCCTCCCGCACGGCCGAGAACCAAGTCCTCCGGGCGGACCGCCAGCAGCGCCCGGTCGCCTTCGGGAATATACGGCGGGCGCGGGATGGTGAGGACCGCGGCGCCATCGAGGTCCAGGCAGACGCGGGTGCCGTCGGTGCCGACGATCCGGCAAGGCAGGTAGTTGACGGTGCCAATGAAGTCCAGCACGAACCGGGTGGCGGGGCGGCGATAAACCTCCTCCGGCGGCGCCAGCTGGTGGATACGGCCCTCGTTCATCACCGCCATGCGGTCGGACATGGCGAGCGCTTCCGACTGGTCGTGGGTAACATAGAGGATCGGCAGCCCGGCTTGGCGTTGGATCTGCTTGAGTTCGGCCCGCATCTGCTCCCGGAGCTTGGCGTCCAGATTGCTCAACGGCTCGTCGAGCAGCAGCACCGTGGGGTTAAGGGCCAGCGCCCGGCCCAGCGCGACTCGCTGTTGCTGACCACCGGAGAGCTGGCTGGGGCGCCGCTCGCCCAGGCCGGTCATGCCGAGGATTGCCAGCACCTCAGTGACCCGCTCGCGGATAACGGACCGCGCCACACCCTGAACCTTGAGGGGATAGGCGATGTTGTCGGCGACACTCATGTGCGGCCACACCGCGTACGACTGGAACACCATGCCAATGCCGCGACGGTTGGGGGGCACGTCGATCCGGCAGGCAGCATCGAACACCACATGCTCGCCAATTCGGATGGCGCCTTCGTCGGCGCTCTCTAGCCCGGCGACGCAGCGGAGCGTGGTGGTCTTGCCGCAGCCGGACGGTCCCAACAGCGAAAAGAACTCCTGCCGAGCGATCGTGAAAGTCACGTCGTCGGCGGCGCGCACGCTGCCGAAGCGCTTGCCGAGGCCGGTGACGGCAACTGCGGGCGGCATCAACTCTTGGTTCCGGCGGCCTGGGCGCGCCGTTCCTCCAGCCGGGCCAAGGCCTGTGCCATCAGAAACATGATCAGGATCACCGGCAGCGTCAGGACGGCAAGAGCGCTGGCGCGGCCGGTGAAGCCGGAATCCTGCATCAGGAAGATCCAGACGCCAATAGTTTCCGATCCCGAGGTCCAGATCAGCACGGAGACCGTCAACTCGTTGAAGGCGGAAATAAAAATCAGGACCCATCCCGCCACCATGCCGGGGCGGAGCAGCGGGAAGGTAACGTCCTTGATGGTGCGAAGGCGTGAGGCGCCGCAGGTCAGCGCCGCTTCCTCCAGAGAGCCGTGGATCTGCTGCAAGGTCGTCCGGGTCGCCTGCAAGCCGAACGCCATATAGCGCATGATGTAAGCCAACAGCAGGACCCAGATGGTGCCATAAAGGGTCGGCCCGACCGGCGGATTGCTCCAGGCGAGAATCATCCCGACACCGATCACCGAGCCGGGCAGGGCGAACGGGATCAGACCCACGACGTCCAGCAAGCCGGCCCCTCTCATGCGCTCCTTGATGTTGAGGTACGAGATCAGCGCCGTCACCACCACAAGGATGGTGGCAGCCCCGGTGGCGAGCGCAAGCGAGTTGACGATGCCGCGCTGTGCCGCCGGCGCGTTCAGCACCGCCGTGTAGTGGGCCAGAGTGGTGTTGGCCAAGGTGAGGTCGGCCCCCCAGTAACGCAGCAGCGAGGCGATGATGAGTGCCAGCAGCGGCAGGACGACGATCACGATGACCGCCAGAGCGAGCCCTGCCACCAGCCACGGCCGAGCGCGGTTAAGTCGGACCACGTTGGGCATCACCGACTTGCCGGCGATAACGGCATACTGCTCCCGCTGGCCCTCGACCGCGCGGAACCCGAACATGGCAATCACCGCCACCAGCACCAGCAACATGGACATGGCGGTGGCCAGCGGCATGTTGGGCACCACCAGCGCTTCATAGATGCGGGTGGTCAGCACGTAGAAGTTGGCCCGGAGCCCCAGCACCGCCGGGATGCCGAAGTTGTCGATGGAGGAGACGAAAGCCAGCAAAGCACCGCCGAGGATGGCCGGGCGTACCAGCGGCAGGGTGATGTCGCGCATGATCCGGCCGGCACCGACGCCGGAGATCCGCGCGGCCTCCTCCAGGCTTGGGTCCATCCGCTGCAGCGCGCCTGAGACGGTGATGAACACCAGCGGGTAGTTCGTCACCGCCAGCACGAAGATGATGCCGCCGGGACTGTAGATGTTCCAGGGGACGGTGACGGTGCCGAAGGCGGCCTTCCAGGCCTGGGACAGCAGCCCGACCGGTCCGGCAAGCTGCACCCACCCCATGGCCGCGAACAGGGGCGGGATCGCGAACGGCAGGATCAGAAGCAGCCGGAAAAGGTTCTTGGCCGGCAGGTCGGTGCGCTGTACCAGGAAGGCGCTGACCACCCCGATGACGGTGGCGAGCACGGTGGCGATCACCGAGACCCAAAGCGAGTTCCACACCGCGACGTAATTGCGCGGTTGCAGCAACACGCGCTCATAGTTGGCGAGATCGAACCGGCCGTCCACCAGGAAGCTACGGATCGCCACCTGGAAGATTGGATAGATGACGGTCACCAGAACGAAGCCGGCCAGCAGCACAAACAGCCAAATTCGCCAATCAATTAGCCGGCCGAGGCTACGGCTGGCGCCCACGGAGGACATGGCGATGCTGGGGATGGTCACTGCGGTAGCAGGGGACAGCGCTTCGCAGGCAGCGGCCTGGGCCGCTGCCTGCGTTGGGTCCGGTTGGAGATGGCGGCCAATCCCGGCTCAGTAGAAGTTGGCGAATCGCTCACGAAGTTCGCTGCCGTGCTCGGCCAGCCATTCGTTGTCCGTGGAGAGGATGGTGATGGCCTCCGGCACGGCGACGCCGGCTGGCGGATCGATGTCGGTGCGGACCGGCATGAAATGGCGGTCCACCAAGATCTGCTGGCCCTCGCGGGACAGGATGAAGTCGACGAACACCTTTGCCGCCTCCGCGTTCGGGGCATTCTTGCCGATAGCGATGGGACTTGGCAGCGCCAACACCCCGTCTTCCGGGAAGGCGAAAGCAACCGGCGCACCCTTTGCGGCCTCTGCCGCCATGATGTAATCGATGCCCTTGATCACCGCGAATTCGCCGCTGGTGAGGCCACGGGTTACGTCGCCGGTGCCGCGCACCACCTGTACGTTCTTCGCCTTGGCCGCTTCGAACCACTCCCAGCCAATATTGTCGCTGAGCACGAAGGCGCCCAACATGTTGAAGTTGGTGCCGCTGTGCAGCGGGCTTGCCATCGCGGCCTGCGGCCCCCACTCCAGGAACTCGGCCCAGGTCCGGGGTACCCGGTCTTCGGGCACCAGTCGGGTGTTATAGCCGATGCCCATATGATGGACCCGGCCGGCATAGAACATGTGATCGGGGTCTTTGAGCCCTTCTGGAATGACGCCAGCGTGGGGCGATTCATGCGGCATCAGCCAGCCGGCTTCTTTGAGGTTCAGAAACAGCGCAGGGTTGGCCGCCCAGATCACGTCGGCGCGCAGGTTCCCGGCCTCGATCTCGGCAAAGATCCGCTGCTCCAGTTCGACACTTCCCGAATACAGGAGGTCGATGCGGATGTGGGGGTGGCGGGCATGAAACTCTTCGATGATCGGCTCCACCACATCCAGGACCATGGACGAGTAGAAGTTGACCGTGCCGGACGGCTGGGCCGCGGCCGGTGCTGCGGCGAGCAGGCCGGCCACCAAGCCGGCGCAGGCGAGTTGCAATGGGCGCATGACAATCCTCCTCCGTTCAGGCCTCAGGCCCGTTCGGTGGCACCATAAACGCCGATGGTAGGGCGGTGTGTGACGTTTTTCTTGCGAAACTCGATCGGATTAATGGCGGAAGTGGCGGAGGCCGGTGAACACCATTGCCAGGCCGTGGTCGTCGGCGGCGGCGATCACGTCGTCATCCCGGACCGACCCACCCGGTTGAATGACCGCGGTAGCGCCCGCTTCGGCGCAGGCGATCAGGCCGTCAGGGAACGGGAAGAACGCATCCGACGCCACCACCGCGCCCTCGGTCCGCGGCATTGCTTCGTTGGCTGCCTGCCTCGCCTCCTCTGCCTTCCAGGCGGCAAGGCGCGCGGAGTCTACCCGGCTCATCTGCCCGGCGCCGACGCCCACGGTCGCCCCGTTCTTGCAGAACACGATGGCGTTGGACTTGACGTGCTTCGCTACCCGATAGGCGAACATCAAATCCGCCATCTCGGCGTTGGTGGGAACCCGACGTGTCACGGAACGCACGTCCGCCGCCGTGACGGCATCGTCGCGGCTTTGCAGGAGGTAGCCGCCGGCGACGCTCCGCACCGTCATGCCCGGCGCCGCTGGGTCAGGCAGGCCGCCCGCGTCCAGAAGCCGGAGGTTCTTCCTGGCAGCCAGGATCGCCAACGCCTCATCCTCCACCGCGGGTGCAATCACCACCTCCAGGAAAATCTCAGCGATGGCCCGGGCGGTCTCTGCGTCCAGCGGCCGGTTGACGGCCACAATGCCGCCAAAGGCGCTCACAGGGTCGCAGGCGAAAGCCTTGGCATAGGCTTCGGCCAAGCTGGCTGCGGTGGCGACCCCGCACGGATTGGCATGCTTGATGATGGCGACGGCAGGCTCCGTGAACTCCGCCGCCAGTTCGAACGCGGCATCCGTGTCATTGAGGTTGTTGAAGCTGAGTTCCTTGCCTTGGACCTGCCGGGCGGTAGCGACCCCCGGACGGGACTCGCCACCGCTATAGAACGCCGCCCCCTGGTGCGGGTTTTCGCCATAGCGCAGCATCTGCCGGCGGGTGGCGGCCAGCACAATCCGCTCGGGCAGCGGATCATCCAGCATCCGGGCGAACCAGCCGGCGATCGCCGCATCGTAGCTGGCGGTATGGGCGTAAGCCTTGGCGGCCAGGACTTGGCGCAGCCCTGCCGGCACGCTGCCGCCATCAGCCCGCATCGCCTCGGTCACCCGTGCATAGTCGGCGGCATCCACCACCACGGTGACGTGGGCGTGGTTCTTGGCCGCCGCGCGGATCAGCGCCGGCCCGCCAATGTCAATATTCTCGATGCAGTCGTCAAACGGCCTTCCGGCGGCGACGGTGGCCTCGAACGGATACAGGTTGACCACCAGCAAGTCGATCGGGGCGATGCCATGGTCCCGCATGGCCTGCTCGTGGCCCGCGTTACCGCGGACGCCGAGGAGCCCGCCGTGGATGCGGGGATGCAGGGTCTTGACCCGCCCGTCCAGAATCTCAGGAAAGCCGGTATGGGCGGACACCTCCGTGACGGCGACACCCGCTTCCGCCAGTGCCCGTGCCGAACCGCCGGTCGAGAGGATCTCCACCCCCTGGTCCTCAAGGTAGCGGGCGAAATCGGTCAGTCCGGTCTTGTCGGAGACGGAGATGAGGGCACGACGAACGGCTGACGGCATGGCGACGGTACTTCCCGTTTGGTGGTGGACAGATGACCGCGGATTCTTGTGCGCCGCGTATCGTTTTCGCGCCGGCGCATATAGCAGACGAGAGGCCAGGAGCGCACCCCTTGATGTCCGATTGCCATGCCGACGGTTGCGGTCGCTGACGCCAGCGTGGATCAGGCGGAGGCGGCCACAGGGCCCGGGCCGCGTTCGGCGGCAGGGCAACGATACTCCGGCACCAGTTGCCGAATTACATTGAATAACTTGTCCGCATCTGCTGCATCGTTGGCAGCGGCCAAGTCCTCCAGTTTTGGAACGAAGGTCGCGAGGTCGGCCGGCTCGGGTGCCGCCAACAATAATCCCGGATTGTCCGTGGGCACCGCGTCCTCGCCGGGGTTGAACAATTCCTCAAAGAGCTTTTCACCAGGCCGCAGCCCGACAAAGCGGATTTGGACGTCCACATCGGGTGTCAGCCCGGACAAGCGGACCATTTGCCGTGCGAGATCGACGATTCGCACAGGCTCGCCCATGTCCAGCACGAAGATTTTCCCCGCCGACGATGCATGGTCCTGGGCCAGAACGGAGGCCTCCAGGATCAGCTCCACGGCTTCCCGCACGGTCATGAAATAACGGCGCATGTCCGGGTGGGTCACGGTGATGGGCCCGCCGGCCGCCAGCTGGCGCTGGAACAACGGCACCACCGAACCGGTCGAGCCCAGTACATTGCCGAACCGGACGGTGACGAACCGCGTCCCCCTGCCCGCCTCCCGTCGCCTGTCCAGCGCCTGGCAATACCGCTCCGCAATGCGCTTGGATGCTCCCATGACACTGGTCGGGTTGATGGCCTTGTCGGTGGAGACCATCACCAGAGTCCCGACACCGGAAGCAACGGCTGCGTCCGCCACATTGATGGTGCCGAACACGTTGGTCGCGATCCCTTCGAACGGGTTGGCCTCCACCAGGGGAACATGCTTCAGAGCGGCGGCATGGAATACCAGTTCCGGCTGAAAGCGATCGAACAGGCGGTGCATACGTTCGCGGTTACGCACGTCGGCGATGACCGGTGTACAGGTGAGATCGGGACACTGCCCGCGCACTTCCCCGTCCATGGTGTAGAGATTGAACTCGGACTGCTCGACCAGCAACAACTTGCTCGGTCTGAATCCGGCGACCTGCCGGACCAGTTCGCTGCCGATGCTGCCGCCGGCCCCGGTCACCGCAACGCGGCGTCCTTTGATCAACGCCTTCATCGCTTCGCGGTCCAAGGGAGTCTGCGGGCGGCACAGCAGGTCCTCCACGGCGATCGGCCGAGGCTCCACGCGGTCGGGAGGTCCGGACTTGAAGTCGGTCACCCGTGGAGCGCGCGCCAAGGTCAGGCCGAGAGCCGTCGCCGTCTCCAACAGGCCTCGCACCAGAGCGCCATCCGAGGCGTCCTTGGCGAGAACCAACCGTTGCGGTGGCTTTCCTGACAGACGTGCAGACGCGACCACTTGCGGCAAGTCTTCCACCACGCCCAAGACCGGGACACCATGAAGTCGCTGCCCCACACGCTTGCGCTTCTCCGCGACGATGCCGACGATATCGTAGACGCACCGAGGGTCGCCTTTGATGCCGCGAATGAACAGTTCCGCTTCCGCACCGGATCCGACCACCAGAACCGGGATTCGATGCCCGGACGCCGCTGCCTGACGACGTTCCTGTCGCCGATCCTTGCGGATGCGATAAACGAAGCGCGGCGCCCCCAGCAAAGCCATCAGAACAAACCAGTTGATGAAGGGCACCGACCGCGGCATCGGTTCAAGCCTAGTCCATAGAAACAACAACAGAAGGAAGATGGCGAGGGTTATGGTGCTGGCACGGGCAATGGCCAAGAGATCAGCCATCGAGGCATACCGCCAGATTCCTTTATATAACCCGGTAAGCAAAAACACTGCCGTCGCGATGCACGTGAAAGCAGTTGTCGCCAGGATCAGGTCCCTGGGAGCGAAATAGAAAAAAATGTTGTCGCCAACCCGCAGATAGAGTGCCAAAACAAAAGAGGCTGCGGCCATCACCACGTCGTGCCCGAACACCACCCAGCCCCGCCGGGGAAAGGCGAAATGCCGAACAATCGTGTTATGGCTGATCACCGCCCCTGCCGCTCCGCTGCGAACCAAGCCGCCGTCGAACTCAGTCCTTGTAGCACAGTTCTCGGCGGTGACCACTCGAGTTCCTGACGGATGCGGAAATCATCCACGCGGCACGAACCGATTAACCGGTCGACGGCCGCCCGCTGGCCGGTCAGCGCACCGCCCAGCCGCAGAACGCCCACCGGCACCGGCAGCAGGCGGACCCGCCGGCCCATACCGTCCGCCAACACCCGCACAATCTCCGCGGTCGACAGGTCGTCACCATCACGCACAAAGTATGTTTGCCCGGCCGCGGCGGGCGCACTGATACAGAGGCGGATGACGTCGGCAAGGTTGTCCACGCCGATCATGCTGCGGCGGTTGCGCACGAGGCCCAATGGCAGCACCGGCGCCCGGGCCACAAGCTTCAGCAGCGCCAGAAAGTTCGCCTTGACGCCGGGGCCGTAGACCAAAGGCGGACGCAGAATGACCATTTCCGGTGCGGACACGTGCCCGGATGCCTCGGCGGTGACGCTGGCCAGGCCCTGCTCGGCCTGCCATTTCGACCGGGCGTAAGGATCCTGCGGCCGTGGCGGTTCGCCTTCGCGGAACGCCGCATCGGAACCGGTCCGTTCGCCCATGACCTTGGCGGTGCTGAGATACACGAAGCGGCGGACCCCGGCGCGCGCGGCATCCGACGCCAGCTTGCGGGTGCCATCCACATTGACCCGCCGATATACCTTCAGAGTGGCTTCATCAGCCGTCTCGTCGACCACGTGGGCACGCCCGGCGAGATGAACCACGGCGTCCACGTCGCGCAGCACCCCGCTCCAGTCGATGCCAGGCCCCACACCCGGGATCGACCGCACCTCCACCTGCGGCATTGCCTCCGCAGTCCGCGGATGCCGCGTGGCCACCGCGACCGCGAAGCCATGCCGAACCAGCGTCGGGCACAGAGTCCGACCAATAAAGCCCGTTCCGCCGGTGACCAGAATCCGTTGCATTACGGCTCAAGCGTCCTTTCCCGAATAATCACCGCCCCAGGCACGCAGGCGTGCCGGTACCCACGCGGGGGGCGCCAGGACCATAAGCAGCATGCCGACGGCAAGGCAAGCACAGGCCAGCGCCAGCCCGCCACGGCCCAGGGCAGCCAGGGCAGCCATGCCCAGCAGAACCGCATTCGCGGCAATAACACGACGGACCACTGCCGTGTGAGCCGCCCCGGCGCGGACGGCTTTCTGGTAGAAATGCTCCCGGTGCGCCTGCCACGGGCGCTCACCCCGCAGGAGTCGCCGCGCGAGGGTGATGGTTCCGTCGGCGAGATAGTACAACGGCAGGATCAGAGCCGCGATGGCCTGTCCCTCGGCAGCCAGGCGCAGCAACAGCCAACCGAGCAGAAAACCAAGTCCGATGCTGCCCACATCGCCGAGAAAGAGGCGTGCCGGGGGCCAGTTCCAGACGAGAAAGCCCAAGGCGGCGGTTGCCAGAGTGACACCGTGGAATGGCAACATCGGCGCCGAACCGGCAAGCACCGAAACCAACGCAACGCCCAGGCCGAGCGTCGTCGCTTCCACCCCGGCGAGCCCATCGATCCCATCCATGAAGTTGAAGAGATTGATGAACCAGAGCCACACCACGGCCGCAGCCAGGGTGTCGACTGTTGGCCCCAGCCAGCCCCCGAACACGGGACCCGGAAGCGGCGCCGCCAGCATCACCGCGGCAACGGCCGCGACCTGGACCGCGAGCCGGAAGCCAGCCGACAAGCCGCGAACATCATCAGCCCAGGACACCATCGCGACAACAAGACCGGCGGCGCAGACGACAAGCACCGGCCAGGAATCCGGCGCGTCCACCCAAGCCTGCGCCAACCAAGCGAGGACTACCACCGGTACCAGCGCAAGGCCCCCGCCGCGCGGCGTTACCGCGGTGTGGCTGCTGCGGGCATTGGGATGGTCAAGCACGGCCCAACGCAGCAACAAGTGGCGCACGATGCCGGTTCCGACCGCGGTGGCGACAAACACAAGGACGGCTGTGGCGACGATCCCGACCGTGGTCACGACCCTATACCTGCCGCGGTTCAGGCAAAGGCACGACAAAACGCCCTTCCCACCCAAGACAGGAGCGGGCCTGGGCAATAAGGGCCTCGGCATGTTCCCACGCCAGAACGATCAGCAGATCCGGCCGGCGCCGGACCAACTCATCGGTCGGCATGATCGGAATGTGCAGACCTGGTGTGCTCAGTCCCTGCTTCCACGGCGTATCGTCTCCGATCAAGGCGATGACCTGCCGATCGAGACCGAGTTGATAAAGCAGGCTGGTGGACTTGGCAGGAGCCCCCAGCCCGGCGATGAGCCCCCCAGCCTGCTGCACCGGTTCCAGCAGCGACCAGAGTGCATTCCGGGTCGCAGCAATGCGGCGGCCCAGGTCCTCGAAGACCGTCGGCGTGGCAAGACCGGCCCGGCCCTCCAGTTCACAGAGGGCCTCGACGGTCGCATCGGACCGCAGGTTGCCGCCCAATCGCTGAACGAAGCCCCGCAACCGCCCATTGGTTCGTTGCACGGCAACCAATTCCATATCGCAGGAATGGAAGAAGCGGACCAGCGGAGCGACAGCATAATACCCAAGGTTTTCATGGAGGATCCCGTCGAACAACCCGCCTTCGACCATGTCCAGGAGATAGGCGACGTCGAATACGAAGGTGCCGTCACGAGCGAGGAGTTGCTGCACACCCTCGATCACCGCGGCGAGGTCGTCGGCGTGGGCCAGCACGTTTTGAGCGATGACCACGGCGGCCCGCCCGCGCTCTTCCTCGATGCGCTCAGCAATGCCGGGCGAGAAGAATCCCGGAAACGTCGGGACGCCGCCATTGATCGCACTGCGGGCCAAGTCGAGCACCGGCTCCACGCCTTGCGGACGCATTCCAGCCGCGTCAAACCGGCGCAGGAGAGTCCCGTCGTTGGAACCAATACCCACGATGAGGGCGCCCTGGCGCGGCCGCAAGCGCCGGATCAGATCATCGGCCCAGGCATCGGTGGACTCCACGGCAGCCGGAACCTCGGCGATCGCCGTACGATGGCGCTGGAACAGCCAACGGGGATCGACAACATCGATCAACTGCGCGTGACCGCAACGTTCACACAGGTAGATATCCAAAGGATACAGCGTCTGCGCGGTGCACATGGCGGCGGCGTCAACGAATGCGTTGGCAAGTGCCGTCGGCTCCAGAGACAGCACCAGAGTGAGCGCAGCGCTGCCACATAGCCGGCACGTGGTCCGTCGCGTTACGGCCTCAGCCATCCGGTCCATCATCTCGTCGGAATGCCCATTTTACCCGGCCGCCCGGCTCTTGCGGTGCGCCAGACACGACGATCTGGCTGGTCGGACGCGGGCTGTCACCGCTTCCCAGATAGACCGAATCGTCAAGGCTGACCCGGCCTCCCACGGCCAGGAAGCGCCAGATCCCGCCGGTGGGCAGACGCAGCCGAACCGTTGCCTCCTCGCTATCCAGTTCCGCAGCCACCGCCGGATGCAGATGAAAACGCAGCTTGAAACCGTGACGACCGGTACCGTCCAGCACGTCCTCGCCACGCACGTCGTCACCGGTGGGATCAATGTAAAGGCGACGGCGATGGAGCAGGCCGAAGGCACGTCGGTAACCGTCGTGGGCGGCTTCCACCCAGACCGAGCCCTCGGTCTCCCGACGTGCCGCGTTCACCGCGATGCGGGGGCCGCCAAGACTCGCCGCGTCCGCGACGGGCAGGACGCTCGCGCCATTGATGATCAGGGTCGAGTGGGCATCGGTTGAGCGAAGAGCGGTGCGCCAACGGGCATCGTCCCCCGTATAGTCACCGCAGTTGGTCACCACGCGGTCACGTCCGACACTCATTTCGAACGCAAGCGGCGCTGCGTGCGCCCACGGTCCAGGCGGCGGCGGACCCACGTCGAACACGAGCACGGTGCGGCCTGCAGCCAAGCGTTGAAAACCCACGTCCCGACCGTTGTCTTGCGGCCGGCCTTTCTGTCCGGATCGTCCGATGACGGCATCGATGAGGCGTCGATCCCCCTCCTTGCCACCGTGAAACAGGACCAGACCACCATCGCCGGCGCGATAGGCTCGTAATGCCGGAACCATCCGATCGATGGCCGCCCCCAGAGCCGGCGGCGGCTCCCGGCGCGCCGCCTGATATGCCGTCCGCATATCCAGAAGATCACGCAGAACCGCCAAGTGCAAAGACGGAGCGCGTTGAACGTGGCCACCATCGGGCAGGATCTGGTGGTCGATCTCCCGCACCAGAAAACGTTCCGCCGCCGTGAAGTCGCCCACGTCTAGACACACGGCGGCAAACAGCCGCGCCTTGGCGACCGAGAACGCCTCGGCCCGGCCCGACGTCCGCCGCGCCACCCGCACCAGATGGCGCGCCTGCATAGCCGTCGACCTCAGCAGCTTCGGCGGAAACGGCGCATTGGCTCCGGCCAGAAGGAAATCGGCCGCGCTCAGCCACGCGGCGAGACGTTGCGCCAGCACCCGCGGCTGCCACGCCGGCAGCCGCCAACGGCCGTAGGCGTCAATCCAGTCCTCGATCAACGCCTGAGCACGCAATTGCGCAGCCTTGGAGCCGTTCGCTCGCAAATCGTCTAGCCATGCGAATGCATGGAACGCGGCGGCTGCGCTGGGCGAAGCCGCGATCGCCGGCCATGGCGGGTTGCCTAGGGTGACTTCGCGATCCTCGACCTGAAAGCGGCCGTCGAGAATTGCCCGTGCTTGCGCCGGATTATCAGGCCACGAGATCGGCAATGTGACGTCAAGATGGTCGGGAGTGCGCCCGGCGAGGCTCAATCGGTAGGGCGGCGTGCGGTAAAGGCCAGCACAGATCGCGTCCCAACCCTGGACCAGCGCCGAGCGGCAAGCCCGCAGGGAGACATGGAAGGTTGCGGACGTCATCTCAGGTCAGGCGGCTTGACGATGGCGGACCCGGCGTGTCGCACCAGCGTATAGACATTCGATCTTGGTAGCAGCTTCCTCAAGCCCCCGCAAGCCGGCCCAAAGACGGTGGCGATACATGGCCGCGATGCACCACGCGGCCCGCAGTTAATGGGTGCCGACGGCAGGACAGGCTCCCGTCGACCACGCCGGCAACAGGCAAGGTTTCAACCAGGGGCTGCATTCCGCGGCATGGCGAAATTGTTGACATCTTTGGCACAAGACCGCATCTTAGGGGTCTGCGTATACATATCGGGCAAGAACGCTCCGATCATAACAAGATATAGCAAAAAGACAAGGAGAGCGCCGCTTCGGCAGCTCTTCACCCTTGGAGGGGGACCATGCGACGTTCGGTTTTTTGGGGGCCGATCACGGCCACCTTACTTCTGGTTGTGGTCTTTGGCAGTATTCCCGAACGGGAGACTGAAGGGTCCATTCCTTCCGTTCCCGTGCCTTCGGTGCCCGAAGTGGCGACCTCGCCGCCGCGCTCGGCACCCGCTCTGCTGGCCGGCGCCATCGCGGCCCCGATTCCGGCGCGGCTGTTCATGCCGGCAGACGCTGGTGTGCATCTCGGCGAGGAATTTCGCTGCTTGGCCCTGAATATCTACTGGGAAGCCCGGTCGGAATCTTGGCTGGGGCAGTTGGCGGTGGCAGCGGTGACGCTGAACCGGGTTGCCCACGCCCGGTTTCCGGACACCGTGTGCGGTGTGGTTCGCCAGGGCGGCAGCGCCACTCTGCATCGCTGTCAATTCTCCTGGTACTGCGACGGCAAGTCCGATGAACCGACCAATGCGGCTGCGTGGCGTCGGGCCCAGGAGGTTGCGTACGCGGTGATGTTTTTGGGTCCGCGCGATCCCACCGGCGGGGCGCTGTGGTACCACGCCGATTATGTCGCTCCGGACTGGTCGCGGGTGAAAACCCGAAGCACTCAAATCGGTCGGCATCTCTATTATATTGCGGGCTGACGGCGGGTATCCGGCAACAAGGCGAAGGCGGCCGGCATTCCGTGGTGGGGCGCGGAAGGCACACATCAGGCGCCCGAAACGGTCGTCGGCACGCCAGCTGCGTTCGTTCTGCACGCCACCGCCCTATCCTGAGACGGTTTGGCGAAATTGGGACTTGCGATCGTCACTTTTCTCGCCTTATGGTTGCGCTCGGCAAACGGGTGGTGGGCCAGCCATGAGCAGCAACCGCAGTGATGATGACGCCAGCTCCGGCAATAACACAGAGCCGACTGTCGCCGAGCCCCTGGCCGAAGGCCCTGATCGGCGATCTCAGGCGGACCGCCGCCACAGCGATCGCCGTCGACAGGATGGCAGTCCAGCGCCTTTTCAGGATCTCTTCGCCGCGCCCGTGACGCCATCGCGGCCGGCAAGGGCGTACCGGTTCCGCGCTTTTGGCGATCGACGCCGGGGCCGCGACCGCCGCTCACCTCCCGACTGATTGCGCCGTATGTTTGGATCTGCCACGCGAAGCGGTGCGCCCGGCAGCCTTGACCAGATCACTGGCCGTACGCTCAGCCTGACCCCGATTATGTCTTGCGAATGCGCAACTGGTGCAATGACACCGCATCTGCGGCTGGGTTTTCCTTCTCCATAGACAGGACGTCGTGCCCTTGTGTGATAACGGCTTTGGGTACGTTGTCCAGAGGCTCCCGGCCTTGAAGGCGAATCACTGCGGTCTCACCCGGCTGCATGCGCTCCAGCAGGAGCTTGGTGCGGACGAAGGTGAGCGGGCAGACCTCTGCCGAGATGTCAAGAAAGTAGTCGACCGAGTGATTCCTGGTGCTGTTGTCGAGCGTATCCATAGGACCTACTTGCAAGAGACGGCCAAAGCGTTATATCAGGGGAGACCTTCAATAAACATCCCCGGGACGCTTTTGGTATGACCGACAAACACGACGCAGGCGAAATTCTGGAACTCACCACCGAGATCGTCGCTGCCCACGTGGGCAACAACCCCGTCCCCGTCGGCGATCTTCCTCGGTTGATACAGGACGTCTACCGAACTCTGTGCTCCCTCGGCACTGAACCCGGCGCCGCTGAGCAACCGATTCCGGCCGTTCCGATCCGTCGCTCCGTGCATCCTGATTATATCATCTGTCTGGAGGACGGAAAAAAGCTGAAAATGCTCAAACGCCACCTCAAGTCCGCCTACAACATGACCCCGGAAGCCTACCGGGAGCGGTGGGGCCTGCCCGCGGACTATCCGATGGTGGCTCCGAACTATGCTCGCCACCGGAGCCATCTGGCCAAACAGATCGGGCTCGGTACCCGGCGCCGTAGCGACGAACAGACGGATTGAGCCGCCACGGCTGGGTCGGAAATGAGGAAATCAAGGCCGCGGCGGCACCGGCGCCGCAGGCCTTGGACAAGCGGGAGGGAGGACTCATGGCGGAGCCGTCGCGAATAGAGCGGCTGTGCCTTGAAAAGGGCATGAAGATGACCGGTCAACGCCGGACCATCGCGCGGGTTTTGTCGGAAGCAACCGACCACCCGGACGTTGAGGAGGTGTATCGCCGCTCGGTGGAGCGCGACTCACGCATCAGTATCGCCACCGTCTACCGAACGGTCCGCCTTTTCGAGGAAGCCAGCATCCTCGAGCGGCATGATTTCGGCGACGGCCGCTCCCGTTATGAACAGGCATCCGGGGAACATCACGATCATTTGATCGATATCCAGTCCGGCCGTGTGGTCGAGTTTCGAAGCCCGGAAATTGAGGCTCTGCAGAAGGCGGTTGCCGAAAGCCATGGCTACCGCCTGGTCGGGCACCGGCTGGAGCTATTCGGAATCCCGTTGGACCAGGACCCGTCGGAAGCCGAAAAGGAGTGACCGCTGGGATCCGAGCGGCACTCATGTTGGCGTGGGCTTGACACGGGCACACGGATCGCTACCTTCCGGCCCGTCCTTCGTGCTGGGCTGGGAGCCTGCCATCGTGCGTCTTGGGACTCTTGGCGATCGCGTGCTGATCTGACGGATCGGCTGTGACGAAACGCGTCTTCATCAAAACCTACGGCTGCCAGATGAATGTCTATGACTCCGCGCGCATGGCGGACGTTCTGGCGCCTGTTGGTTTCGCCCCGGTGGACACGGCGGATCAAGCCGATTTGATCATCCTCAACACTTGCCATATCCGCGAAAAGGCGGCTGAGAAAGTATACTCCGAGCTGGGCCGGCTGAAACACCTGAAGCACCGGCCGACAGCCGAAGGCGGACCGGTCCTGCTCGCGGTGGCCGGATGCGTAGCCCAGGCCGAAGGCGCCGAGATTCTGGCGCGCGCACCGTACGTGGACATGGTCTTTGGCCCGCAGACCCTGCATCGCCTGCCGGAAATGATTGCGCGCGTCGCCCGCAACGCCGGGCAGGTGCTGGAGACCGATTTCCCGGTGGATGTGAAGTTCGATCATCTGCCGGAGGTGGCGGCTTCGTCCTCGGGCGTGACAGCTTTCCTGACCATTCAGGAAGGCTGCGACAAGTTCTGCACTTTTTGCGTGGTTCCGTACACGAGAGGTGCCGAGTATTCCCGGCCGGTCGCCGAGGTGCTGGCCGAGGCCAGCCGCCTTGCCGCTTCGGGCGTGCGGGAAATCACGCTGCTGGGCCAGAACGTCAATGCCTACCATGGTGCCGCCGACGGCGGCGAGTGGCGCTTGGCGCGGCTGATCGCCGCCGTTGCCGACATTCCCGGGATTGCGCGCATCCGCTACACCACCTCACACCCGGTGGACATGACCGATGACCTCATCGCGGCCCATCGCGAGATCGACACGCTCATGCCGTACCTGCATCTGCCGGTGCAAAGCGGCTCCGATCGGGTGCTTCGGGCCATGGGCCGGCACCACTCGGCCGACGCTTATCGACAGCTGGTGGATCGCCTGCGGGAGGCCCGCCCCGACTTGGCCCTCAGTTCCGATTTGATCGTCGGCTTTCCTGATGAGACCGATGCCGACTTCCGGGCCACCATGGACCTGGTCACCGACGTGCAGTTCGCTCAGGCGTACTCGTTCATGTACAGCCCAAGACCCGGCACGCCGGCAGCGGCGGCACCGCAACTGGACGAGCCGGTCAAGCGCGAGCGCCTTGCGGAACTTCAGGCGCTGCTTGATGCGCAGCAACGGGCGTTCAACCAAGCCTGTGTCGGGCGCGACCTGCCCGTCCTGTTCGAGCGGCCGGGGCGTCATCCGGGCCAATTGGCTGGACGCACGCCCTACATGCAGGCGGTCCATGCCCACGCCTCACCCGACGTTCTCAATACCATCCAAGCCGTCCACATCGATGCCGCAACGCCCAACAGTCTGGCCGGCATCCTCGCGGAGAGGGTGATCGCTTGAAGGCTCCCCATCAGGCCGAGCCCGCAACCGGCACGCCGGACAAAATCCTGTGCATGGAGTTCGAGGACAATCGCCTCGCCATGCAGCTGTTCGGCTCCCATCACAATCATCTCACCCGGATCGAACAGCAGCTGGATGTCACCATCGACACCTTCGGCAATCAGGTCACCTTGACCGGATCGGCCGATTCGGTGGACGTGGCCCGCAACGTGCTCGGGCATCTGTATGGCCGACTGGAACAGGGTCACAGCGTCAGCCGGCAGGAAGTGGACGGCGCGGTGCGCATGGCTGCTGCGGCAGGGCTCAACCGGGACGCGGCGCTCGAAGTTCGCATTCGTCACCGCAGTGTGCTGCCCCGCTCCCCCAACCAGGCGGCCTACCTCAAAGCCATCGATCACGACGAACTAGTGTTCGGCCTCGGACCCGCCGGGACGGGCAAAACCTACCTCGCCGTGGCCAAGGCGGTAGAGCGGCTGGTGAACGGCGAGGTCGATCGCATCATCCTGTCGCGCCCGGCGGTGGAGGCCGGGGAACAACTGGGCTTCCTGCCCGGCAGCATGCGGGAAAAGGTGGACCCTTACCTGCGCCCCCTGTACGACGCGCTGTACGACATGCTGCCCGCCCCTCAGGTGGTGAAGCGCCTGGAAAGCGGCGAGATCGAGGTGGCGCCGCTCGCCTTCATGCGCGGCCGCACGCTGGCCAATGCCTTCGTCATCCTCGACGAGGCGCAAAACACGACGTCCGTCCAAATGAAGATGTTCCTGACCCGGCTGGGCGAGAACGCGCGCATGGTGGTCACCGGCGACCTCAGCCAAGTGGACCTGCCGAAGGGAACCCGCTCCGGATTGCGGCACGCGCTTGAAGTGCTCGAGTCGGTGGAGGGCGTGGCGTTCGTCCACTTCACCGACCGCGACGTGGTGCGCCACCCGCTGGTCAGCCGGATTGTCCGCGCTTACGAGGAGGCCGAGGACCGCCTGGGCGTAGGGGCTCGTTACGAAACCGGCGTGAGCAAGACCGGTGATGACCCGGCTCACGATTGACGTGCTGGTGCACGAAACGGCTTGGCGAGACGCCGTCGCCGATGTGGAGCAAGTCTGTCGGCGGGCCGCCCTGGCCGCGGCCGAGGCAAGCAACCGGATCCCGGACGCGGCCGAGATCGCCATCGTGCTTGCCGACGACGCGGAAGTGCGGCGCCTCAATCGGGACTATCGGGGGCGGGATGCGCCGACCGACGTCTTGTCGTTTGCAGCCTGGGATGAATTCGCCCCCAAATCGGGCGCCGACGTGATCCCCCTGGGCGATGTCGTGATAGCCTTCGGTACCGCCGGTGCCGACGCCACCGCCACTGGCACGCCCCTGGACGAGCATTTAACTCATTTGGTTGTGCATGGCACTCTGCATCTCCTTGGATACGATCATATCAGCGACAGTGATGCCGCGGTGATGGAAGGCCTGGAGATCGCGGTGCTGGAACGCATGGGTATCGATGACCCGTATGGCTCACCCCACAGTGACCGGACATGATCAATTCTTCCACCGACCCAGTCAGCGACACGCCTGCGACTAGTGAGACCGGCGACGACCGGGCCACCTCCGATCGTAACATCCGAACTTTGATGCGCCGTACGCTCAAGCGGTTTCGTCTGATCCGCAACGGCGAGGAGTCGCCGCGGGATTCCCTGGACGAACTGATGGAAGAGCGGGAAGAGGCGGAAATCCCGCTCACCGAGAACGAGCGACTCCTGCTTGCAAACATACTCAGCCTGCGCGATCGCTCGGTCGAGGATGTCATGGTACCGCGCGCCGACATCGTCGGCGTAGAGGGCCGCACGTCCCTCGATGAGGTGATCCAGACGATGACCCGGGAGGGGCATTCGCGATTGCCGGTCTATCGGGACACGCTGGACGACGCCATCGGCATGGTTCATATCCGCGACGTGCTTGCTTGGCGCGAGGATGAGGCGACGTTTCGTCTCTCGCGCATTCTTCGGCGGGTGCTGTTCGTGGCACCGTCCATGAAAGTTCTCGAGTTGCTTCTGGAGATGCGGGTCAAGCGTGTCCACATGGCGCTCGTGGTGGACGAATTCGGCGGTGTCGACGGTCTTGTGACCATCGAGGACCTGGTGGAGGAGATCGTCGGTGAGATCGAGGACGAACATGATCGAATGCCGGAACCCGGTCTGCTGCGCCGGCCGGATGGAACCCTGGACGCGGACGCACGGACGCCGATCGAAGCCTTGGAGGATGCTTTCGGTCCGATCCTCACGGACGAAGAACGGGAAGAGATCGACACCCTTGGCGGCCTGGTATTCTCATTGGCCGGACGAGTGCCCATTCGGGGTGAGTTGATCGCCCATTCCTCCGGTGTCGAGTTCGAAATCCTGGACGCGGATCCGCGCCGGGTGCGTCGCTTGCGCGTGCGCGCGCCGGTTGGAACGCCCGCGAATTCGGACGGCGGTTCGAACGTCCGATGACTCCTGACAGCGGCGCTGCGGCCGGCGCCCTACAGCAACACCGGGCCGGCCCTACGACCCGAGCGGTCTCGTTTTTGTCGTCGCTGCGTCTTGCGGTGGTCGGTGCCGGAGGGTGGCGGCGTGCCGGGCTTGCCTTGCTGTTGGGTGTCGTCGCGGTCGGCGCCCTCCCCCCTCTTTTCGTTTGGCCCCTTCTGATCCCGGCATTAACCGGGTTGTACTGGCTCAGCGAAGGCGCAGAGCGGCCACGGACGGCATTCTGGTCCGGCTGGCTGTTCGGACTCGGCTATTTCAGCGCCGGCCTGTATTGGGTCGCCAACGCCTTTTTCGTAAAGGCCGAAGACTACGGATGGATGGCGCCGTTCGCGGTGCTGGGTCTCTCGGCGTTGCTCGCCGTTTTCATCGCCGGCGCCTGCTGGCTGACGCGGCTTGCGGGACGCCAGGGCTTCGGCGGCGTCATCGTCTTCGCCGCCCTCTGGACGACCTTCGAGTGGCTGCGCAGTTGGGTTCTTACCGGGTTCCCATGGAACCTGGTGGGTTCGGTCTGGCTGTTCTCAGAAGCCATGATCCAGGTGACCGCCGCAATCGGCACCTATGGCCTAGGTCTCGTGACGGTGATGGTGGCCGCCATGCCCGCCGCGCTCGCAAACCCGGCCGTCTCCAGCCGGAAAGCGACCTTCGCCGTGATTGCGGGATTCACCCTTCTGGCGGCAGCATTCGCCGGCGGTGCCGCCAGATTGGCGATCACCGGGCCCACGGCCGAAGTGCCAGGCGTGCGTCTTCGCCTGGTACAGCCGAGCATTCCGCAGGAACTGAAGTGGCAGCCCGACTTGGCGGATGCGCATCTGGCCGCCCACATCCGCCTCGGCGCCACCGCCACCGCGGCGCCGCCGACGCATCTTTTCTGGGGGGAGACGGCCGCACCGCTGTATCTGGCCGACGACCCGGAGCGACTGCGGATATTGGGCGAATTCACGCCGCCCGGGGGCGTGACCGTGCTCGGCACTTTGAGGCGCACCCCGCCGGACCAACCGTTTGCCGTGTGGAACAGCCTGATTGCCGTTGACCCCACAGGCACGGTGGTCGCCATGTATGACAAGTCGCATCTGGTTCCGTTCGGCGAATACGTGCCGTTCCGTGACATCCTCAAGATCGACAAGTTTACGCCGGGCACTGTGGATTTCTCCGCCGGTGCGGGGCTTGTGCTGATCGATCTGCCGGGATTGCCGCCCGTGACCCCCTTAATCTGTTACGAAGTGATCTTTCCGGGGCGGGTAACGCCCGCAGGCGCCCGCCCGGACTGGCTGCTCAATCTTACCAATGACGGCTGGTACGGGATTTCTGCCGGTCCGCACCAGCACCTGGGTGCCGCCCGGCTGCGCGCTGTCGAGGAGGGCCTGCCGCTGGTGCGGATCGCCAACACCGGCATCTCTGCAATCATCGATTCCCATGGTCGCCTCGTGGCGAGCCTGGGACTGATGGAGGAAGGTTTCGTCGACGGTCCGCTGCCAACAGCGTTGTCACGCCCGACGCCGTACGCACGATTCGGCAACCTTATCGTGCTGGGACTGGTTGCGCTGTCATTGGGTTTCGGCTGGCACGTGGGCCGACGACCCTGAACAGGGCTGCCCAAGCCTCCGGTTGCAGCCCTTGCACGACCGGGGCGTTGACCCGTATCCGGCGTTGCGAAAACCATCATAGTTTGCATACAATGAACGCCATCGATCACTTTGGTCGATATGGCTTCATGCCGTCACACGAAGGGGTGGAAGAGGAGCGGTCGATTGCACGCGACGTGAATGCGGCGGTCGTTGACAAGAACCAAAAATGACGGAAACGAACAATGACAGAAACAAAAAGCTCGCGGGTGAGGAAGGGCCATGGCCCGACGCCTCATACTAGGTTTGAGCGCCTGCCGCCCGGCACGCCCAATCCGGTGGATGTCCACGTCGGCAGCCGGGTCCGACTGCGACGCACCCTGATGGGGCTGAGCCAGGAAAAGCTCGGGGAGGCCGTGGGACTGACCTTCCAGCAGATCCAAAAGTACGAACGGGGAGCGAACCGAATCGGCGCATCACGCCTTTACGAGTTCAGTCGCATCCTTGATGTTCCTGTGTCCTTCTTCTTCGATGACATGCCGGATGGCCGGGATGGCAGCCTGACCGCGGCAGAAGCCGTGGCACAAGGCACGTGGGGCATGGCCGACCAGCCGCAGGCCACGCTGGAACCGGATCCCATGAGCAGCCGGGAAACCCTGGAACTGGTGCGCGCATACTATCGCATTGCCGATCCCTCCGTGCGGCGGCGCCTGTTCGACCTGGCCAAGTCGCTGGGGACGAGTGAGGAAGCCGCCGACTAGGCGCGCTCGTCAGGCTGACACGCCACCGGCAGCAGACAGGAAGCCTTACGCAACGCCGCGTGACGCCGGAGGCGATCTGCGCGTGGCCAGTTGACGTTGACCCGAGGGGGGATCAAAAGACAGGAGTGGCCTGAAAGATCGACCTCGCCGAGCCGGTCGGGCGGAACGGCCACGGCACCATAATCCTTCATGAATCTGTCTTTTCCTAGAGATCAACCAGCCGAGGACAGCGTGGCCAAGATGTCGATGAGGGACTACGTCTTCACCAGTGAGTCGGTGTCCGAAGGGCACCCCGATAAAGTCTGTGACCGAATTTCGGACGCGATCGTGGATGCGTTCCTTACCGA
Organism: Rhodospirillales bacterium; assembly: GCA_007695045.1. Lineage (GTDB taxonomy): Bacteria > Pseudomonadota > Alphaproteobacteria > Rhodospirillales > Defluviicoccaceae > REEP01. Next base: position 34,669 of record REEP01000039.1, read on the forward strand.
GGATCCCCAGTCCCGGGTGGCTGTGGAAACCCTGTGCACGACCAACTTCATCGTCCTCGCGGGCGAGGTGCGCGGCCCCGACAGCCTGACCCATGATCGCTTCAAGGACATTGCCCGCCATACCGTGCGGGAGATCGGCTACGAACAGCACGGCTTTCACTGGAAGGATGCGGAGGTGACCTCGCACATCCATTCCCAGTCGCCGGATATCGCGCAAGGGGTGGACGCGCTCGGCAACAAGGAAGAAGGAGCCGGCGACCAGGGCATCATGTTCGGCTATGCCTGCCGCGAAACCCCGGTTTTAATGCCCGCCCCCATCCTCTACGCTCATGCGATCCTGAAGTCCCTCGCCGAAGCCCGCCATTCCGGCGCCGAGCCGGACCTGGGGCCGGATTCCAAGAGTCAAGTGTCGCTGCGCTACGTGGACGGCAAGCCGGTCGGCGCCACCAGCGTGGTGGTCTCCACCCAGCACAGCAGCCGCATCTCGGTGGATGAGGTTCGTGAAATCGTACGCCCCCATGTGGTCAACGTTCTGCCGGAAGGGTGGATGTGCGACGAGGCGGACTTTTACGTCAACCCCACCGGGCGCTTCGTGATCGGCGGCCCGGACGGCGACGCCGGTCTCACCGGGCGCAAGATCATCGTCGACACCTACGGTGGCGCCGCCCCTCACGGCGGTGGCGCGTTTTCGGGCAAGGACCCCACCAAGGTCGACCGCTCCGGTGCCTACGCCGCCCGCTACCTCGCCAAGAACGTGGTGGCGGCGGGTCTGGCGGACCGTTGCACCATCCAGCTCTCCTACGCCATCGGCGTCGCCAATCCGCTGTCTGTCTACGTGGACACGCACGGCACGGGCCAGGTGGACGAGGATCGGCTGTCCGGCGTGCTGCGGCAATTGATGGACCTGAGGCCGGCCGGCATTCGGCGCCACCTCGGCCTCAATCGGCCCATCTACGCCCGCACCGCCGCCTACGGCCACTTCGGTCGCCAGCCGGAACCGGATGGCGGCTTTTCGTGGGAGATCACCGATCTGGTGGACGACCTGAGGCGCGCGTTCGGGGCATCGTGACGCCACCTGAAAGCCCTCGGTTCTACGGCCGCCGCCACGGCCGCCGGTTGCGTGCCGGCCGCCAGGCGCTGGTGCAAACCGTTTTGCCGCGCCTTCGCGTGAGCCTGCCGGCGGAGCCGGCAGCGGTGGACCCGGCGGCACTGTTCCCGGTATGGGTACATGACATCTGGCTGGAGATCGGGTTCGGCGCCGGCGAACACTTGGCCGGGATGGCGGAACGTCACCCGGATATCGGCTTCATCGGCTGCGAGCCCTATATGAACGGCGTGGCCGGCCTCCTTGCCCGGCTCGATCGAAACACGTGCCGAAATGTCCGCGTGTTCGACGACGATGCCCGACAGCTGCTGCCGTACCTGCCCGACCGCTGCCTCGGCCGGGTCTTTCTGCTGTTTCCCGATCCGTGGCCAAAGGTGCGCCACCACCGCCGCCGGTTCATCTCAGCGGCAACCCTGGATTTGCTGGCTCGGCTGATGCGCCCGAATGCCGAGTTGCGTTTCGCCACCGATGACGGTGCTTGCCTCACCTGGACGCTGGAGCATGTCATGCGCCATCCGGCTTTCGCCTGGACCCCGGCCGGCCGCGACGACTGGCGCACCCGAGCCGATGACGCGGTACCGACGCGCTATGAGGAAAAGGCATTGGCCAGGGGCGCCCGCTGCACGTATCTTCGCATCATTCGCTGTGCTGACGCGGTGCAGGACCAACCGTCGCTCTCGCTCCCCTCAAGCAGCAGTCGGGACATACGCAGCCATGAACAACAACGGCTGGATCGAGAACCGGACGTTCGACGAACTGGCCATCGGTGACTCCGAACAGCTGACCCGGTCGTTCGAACGGGACGACGTGGCCACCTGGGCCGCGGTTACCGGCAACGTGGACCTGTTCAGGCTCTACGACGCGCTCCCCGCTGACGACGCGTCGCCGGAGCGGGGTGTTTACGGCATGTGGGGGGCATCGCTTTTCTCGGCGATCATCGGCACCCGCCTGCCGGGGCCCGGCGGCATCGTCGAATCCGCCCGCATCCGCTTTCTTCGCCCCATGCTTGTGGAAACCCGGGTCACTGCCTCGGTGGAGGTGATCGCCAAGGACGCCGACCGCGGCACGGTCGATCTCGGCTGCCGGTGCACCGATGAAGACGGCAAAGTGTTGATTGAGGCTGACGTTGTCGTGGTCGTGCCGACCGAGAAACTTCGCCAGCCGCTTCGTGCGCTTCCCAAGGTGACGCTGCGGCGGGAGAACCAGTTCGAGGGCTTGCTGGAGAGGTGCGAAAACGAGAAACCGCTGCTCATCGCTGTGGCGCATCCGTGCAGTGACGACGCCTTGCGCGGCGCGGTGCTGGCGGCGGAGCGTGGCCTGATCACTCCGATCCTGGTGGGGCCGGAGGCGAAGATCCGGGCGGTCGCAGAACGGATCGAGGTCGACTTGGCCGACTTTCGCATGGTCGCCGCCGATCACAGCCATCATGCGGCGGAACGGGCGGTGGCCCTCGTGCGGAGCGGGGAGGCGGACGCACTGATGAAGGGCAGCCTGCACACCGACGAACTGTTGAGCGCGGTGCTGAACCGTGAGAACGGGCTGCGGACCGAACGCCGGCTCAGCCATTGCTTCCTGGTCACCGTCCCGACCTATCCTCGCCCGATGATTGTCTCGGACGCCGCCATCAACATCTCCCCGGATCTGGGCGTGAAGCGGGACATCTGCCAGAACGCGATCGACATGGCCCGCGCGATCGGCATCAGCAAACCAAGGGTGGCCATTCTGTCGGCGGTCGAGACCGTCAGCGCCTCCATCCCCTCGACCATTGAGGCGGCGGCTCTCTGCAAGATGGCCGATCGCGGCCAGATCGAGGGCGGGATCGTCGATGGGCCTCTTGCGTTCGACAACGCGGTGGACGAGGCGGCGGCCAGGATCAAGGGTATCTCGTCACCGGTGGCGGGCCGGGCGGACATTCTGATCGTCCCGGATCTGGAGGCCGGCAATATGCTGGCAAAGCAACTCACGTATATGGCCGATGCGGAGGCGGCCGGCGTGGTGGTCGGCGCCAGGGTGCCCATCGTGCTGACGAGCCGCGCCGATTCGAGCACCGCACGACTTGCCTCATGCGCTGTTGCGGCGCTGATGGCGCGGGCCGAGCTCGACCCCGGCAAATCAAAATCGAAGGAGTAGCACCGACGCATGACCGATGCGATCCTGGTGATCAATGCCGGCTCGTCCAGCCTCAAGTTCGCCGGGTATGCGGCGAACGGGGGCCGCGAACCCGTCCTGCTGGCCGCGGGCAAGGCGGAAGCCATCCGCACCGCGCCCAGGTTCGTCGTCAAGGACAAGGATGGCGCGACCGTCACCGAGGATCACTGGCGCGACGGCACCGAGCTCAGTCATTCGGATTGCCTGGCCCATCTTCTGGACTGGATGGCCACCAACGCCGCTGACGTGCGGATCCAGGCCGTCGGCCACCGCATCGCTCATGGCGGCGCTGATTTCCGTCAAGCCGTTCGCATCGAAGATGATGTCATGCGCCGCCTGGAAGCGTTGATCCCCCTGGCGCCGTTACATCAACCGCACAACCTCGCCCCGGTGCAGGCGCTGGCGGACAGGCTGGGCGACGTGCCTCAGGTGGCCTGTTTCGATACTTCTTTTCATGCGGACAAGCCCGAAGTCGCGGCAATGTTTGCGCTGCCGCGGGAGATGACGGAACGGGGCGTCCGCCGCTACGGCTTCCACGGCCTGTCCTATGAATACATCAGCCGAGAACTCCCCCGGTACGCCCCGGAAGCGTCCAAGGTGGTGGTGGCTCACCTCGGCAGCGGCGCCAGCATGTGCGCCATTCGCGATGGTCGGAGTGTCGATTCCACCATGGGGTTCACCGCGGTGGACGGCCTGCCGATGGGCACCCGCACCGGCGCCCTCGATCCCGGGGTGGTGTTGTACTGCCTGCAGGAACTGGGCATGGACGCCGCCGCCATTGAAGACCTGCTGTACCGTCGCTCCGGGTTGCTGGGCGTCTCCGGGATCAGCAACGACATGCGCCGTTTGCTGGACAGTGATGACCCTCATGCGGCCCAGGCGGTGGACTTGTTCGTCTATCACGTCGCCAGGAACGTGGGCGCACTGGCCGTCGCCATGGGTGGGCTGGACGCCCTGGTTTTCACCGCCGGCATTGGCGAGAACGCAGCTCCGGTCCGAGCGGCCGTGGCCGAATGGGTTGCCTGGCTGGGCCTCGCCTTCGATGCGGACGCCAATGCCGCCGGTGGTCCTCGCATTTCGACGGACGGGAGCCGGGTGTCGGCCTGGGTAATCCCCACGGACGAAGAGCGGATGATCGCGCGCCACACCGCCCGTGTCCTCGGCCTTGACGGCGGCGCCCGATGACGGACCGCCCGCCGACGCACGGGTCGCCGTGTAGCGACGGGTACGCGCCGGCAAAGCCTGCCCCCGGCGGCTGCCTTGAGACGCCATGAATAATCGGATCAGCCTGCTCTCGACTCGGCCACGCTCGGCCGCACGAATGGTCACGGCGATGATGGCCGCTCTCGCCCTCGGTGGCTGTTCCGGTGTGCTCTCGGGCACGCCTCAGGAGGTCTGGGTGGAAGAGCCGGCGGTCAGCCTGCGCAGCCCTGAAACCGTGGCCGCCCGGCACTGTGCGCAGTACGGCCGCCAAGCCGTGCTGAAGCACCGGCTGGCCGGCGGCGATGGCGCCGATCCTTCCTATCCGCGCGGGCGGTTCGTCCCGATCTGGGTGTTCGAGTGCCGGTAGGCAACAATGCGGCACGCCGCTCCGGCGGCCGCTGACCGTCCGCCACATCGGCCAGTGACAGGCAAGTCCTCACGCAACTCGACGACGGCGTTGACATCATCGTCGCGCCGTGACAACCTATGATGGAATTCGTGCGGTGGGAGACTGCAGCCATGGATATCCTCTCGGTCGGCGCGACCGCGTTGCTGCCACAGCGGCCGCTACCGATGGCGGTCGCGTCCCTGGCGGTTTCCGCGCAGCCTCACCAGACCGGTGTCAGCGCACCGGCGGCGCAGGTGGCTCCGTCCGGCCGGGGCGAAACCTTGGAGGCGCGTAACCGGCGGCGCGATGATGCAACGGCGGTTCCCGCCCTCGGCGAGACCGCGCCACGGCCGGAACCGGGCGAGCGCTACCAGTTCCGCCTGTCGCATGAGCCCGAGTTGGATCGGCAGCTTCTGCATATCGTCGATCAGGAAACCGATCAGACGGTGATGACGATCCCGCCGAAGCAACTGGCCCGCATGTTCGCCGAAGTCCGTGCCATGCTCAACGGCGCGGTCCCGGGGGCACCAAGCGACCGACGCGTCGATACGGCGGCCTGACGGCATTGTGGCGCATCCCCGAACGTCATGTGCGCCCGTCGGCTGCCGATGCGCGGTGGATGCCGCCTCAGCCCGCGTGACATCCGAGTGGCTTTGGTCAAGCCGCAGCGTCACGGGTGACGCCGACCGCCTGAGCGCCTTCGCCCCAGGGAGAGCAGTCGACTCGACACGCGGCTCCGCCGGCATTGGCCCTTTGCCTTCATCGCCTGATGTATTCACGAACCCATGCCCAGGCGCGTGCGGCTCGTTTGCGCAGCCCGACCGGCAGGCACAGGAACTCAAGCCGGGCATCTGCTGACAATACCCTGGCTGCGCACACCGTCGCCACCACCGGCCGGCACGGATCACCACCCCGGCCGTCGACATGACGAGCACACCCCCAGCTTGCGTTGTTAGACGCCTTTAAGCGGCGCCTTTGGCGCCCCGCCACGGTTTCAGTGCCTCCCTTGAGGGCCGGCGGCGTCGGGTGCCGCGCCGCGGACCCTCCCGAGAGTGCAGGGTAGGTTCGGTCAGGCGGTCGCGACGTTTTCCGTCCCGGCCGCCAAGGCGGCGATTTCGTCCTTGATGAGAAGCTTTTGCTTCTTGAGCCTATGGATTTCCACTTCGTCCGGCCACGGACGGGCGTCTTCCTGTTCGATGGCGGCCTCGAGCGCACGATGCTTGGCTTTCAGCGTCTCGATCCTCTCATCCAGGCTCATGGCAGTACCCTCCCTAATCGACGTAGGAGTAAATGATACCCCAGGTTACGGCCACGTGACAATCGAAAGAGGCCCGGCGTCGCCCGCCCGCAGCCCCACGCGCCGGCGGGCTTTGGCGCCCTGCGCGGCGTATCGTAGCCCCTGTTCGCGCCCGTTGTTGCACCCGCGAAGACGCGCCCTATAATCCCTGCGTCTTTGACGCACGCCAACAGGAGGACCGACGCATGACCGAGACGACACCGCTGGTAGGCATCATCATGGGCAGCCAGTCGGACTGGACGACCATGCGTCGAGCCGGGGAAACCCTGGACCGTCTGGACATCCCGTGGGAAGCGCGGGTGACGTCCGCCCACCGCACGCCGGAGCGCCTGCACCGCTACGCCACGGAGGCCCGGGACCGTGGCCTCAAGGTGATTATCGCCGGTGCCGGCATGGCGGCGGCCCTGCCGGGTTCGGCGGCCGCGGTCACGCCGTTGCCGGTGCTGGGCGTGCCGATGGAAGGCAGCCTGATGGGCGGCCTGGATGCTCTCCTCGCAATGGCGCAGATGCCGCCGGGAATTCCGGTGGGCACCCTGGGTATCGGCCGTGCCGGCGCCACCAATGCGGCGTTGCTGGCGGCCGCCATCCTGGCGCTCGGCGATTCCGCCATTGCCGACCGGCTGGACGCATTCCGCGCGGCGCAAACCGCGGCCGTGCCGGAAATACCGGGCGAAGAGGCGTGACCCCACGCCTCACAGCCCGCATCACAAGCCGATAACTCCGGTGGACAGGGCGTAGACAGCGGCGGCCGCCAGCATCAGGAGCACGCCGAACAGGGCGGCTTCATGCTTGGCGAACGGCGGCCGCCGCTGCTCCCGCCGGGCCACGACAAACAGGACGGTGCCGGCGGCGTAGATCAGCGCCGCTCCGAGCAGGTAGTTGAGACCCGCTGCCCAGATCAGGAAGGCCGCGAACACCGTTGCCACCGCGGCCTGGACCAGCTCCCGCCGCCGGGCGGCCGCGGTCTCCCCGCCCCCGCCCCCCTGCCATGCCAATTTCAGGGCGAAGCCGGCCACCAACAGATACGGCACCAGCAGCATGGCGCTGGTGAGCTTGAACGCCACCGTATACGCCTCCTCGGCGAACAACGTCAGGATCAGGAAACCCTGCACGCTGGCGCTGGACAGCCACAGTGCGGCTGCCGGCACCCGCCGCGGGCTCTCCCTTGCGAAGCAGGCCGGCATCGTGTCCGCCCGTGCGGCTGACCATAAAACCTCGGCGGCCAGCAGTGATCGGGCCAGAAACGCGCCGGTCACCGAAACGACGATGCCGAGGCCGACCAGCCAGGCGCCCCACCGGCCCACCACCGCCTCCAGAACGCCGGCCAGGGACGGCTGGCGCAGGGCCGCCAGGTCCGGGCGCAGCATCACGCCATAGGACAGCAGCGTCACCAGGAAGAACAGGCTGGCCACGCCGGCGAGGCCCAGGAGGGTCGCCAAGCCCACGTCCTTCCGCCGCTTGGCATAGCGCGAGAACACGCTGGCCCCTTCGATGCCGATGAAGGCATAGACGGTGATCAGCATGGCGCCTCGCACCTGCGCCGGGATGTCGACCCAGTGATAGAGCCCGCCGCCCCAGAAATTGCCGACAAATACTTGGCGCTGGAAACCGAGTGCCAGGATGATCACCGCCAGCATGATGGGAATGACCTTGGCCATAGTGACGACGGCGTTGATCATGGCCGCCTCCTTGACGCCGCGAAGAATGACGGCATGGACGCCCCACAGCAGCACCGAGGACACGGCCACCGCCTGCACCGTGTTGCCGTCGCCGAAGCCCGGGACGATGCCGCCGAGGGTGGCCTTGACCAGCACGAAATACGTGACGTTGAGCAGGCAGATGCCGGCCCAGTAGCCGAGCGCCGATAGGAACCCGGGATACGGCCCGAACCCCGCCTTGGCATAGGCGAACACGCCGGCGTTGAGGTCCGGGCGCCGCTGCGCCAGGTGCTGGAACACCAGGGCGAGCGCCAGCATGCCGACGGCGGCGATGCTCCAGGCGATCAGCAGGCCCAACGGCCCGGTCGCGTTGGCGAACGAGGCCGGCAGGGTGAACATGCCGGAGGCCAGCATCGAGCCCACGACCACGGCCGTCAGCAGCGGCAGGGACAGCGGCTTCTTCGGTTCCGGCATCGGTGGCGGCACCCCGGTTTGCGGCTTTCTCGGATGCGGAGTTTGGATGCACAGGCGAAGGCACGGCGCAACCGCAAAATATCCACGGCGAATGCATGGCCGGGCAGCGCCCTCCGGCGAGGCACCCTGCGGCACGACGCCGGCACGCAGGCTCGACAACGGCGATGGGGTTTGCTAGAGGTCGGGTTCTCCCCGGTGGGGCGCATAGCTCAGTTGGTAGAGCAGCTGACTCTTAATCAGCGGGTCCAAGGTTCGAGTCCTTGTGCGCCCACCAATTTCAAGCACTTAGCGATCGCTGTCCAACTTTTCGGCACTTATTCCTACGTTTTGTCCAACTCCGTTCTGT
>REEP01000047.1 GCA_007695045.1 Rhodospirillales bacterium
ATCGCCGTTTCAAGCCCCATATCCGCGGCAGTAATGCCGCGGCCTCATTGAAGCGTCAGGCTGGTGTCCTTCGTCCAGCCGGTCGGGGCCGCATATCCGCGGCAGTAATGCCGCGGCCTCATTGAAGCGCCGCCATACGCACGGCGTCCGGAAGTTGGTTCACAAGCATATCCGCGGCAGTAATGCCGCGGCCTCATTGAAGCTCTTCCAGTTCCGGATCGAAGTCTGCGAGATCCTGCCATATCCGCGGCAGTAATGCCGCGGCCTCATTGAAGCCTGGCTGATGATGGCAATGGTCTTCATGGGGCCTCTTGCATATCCGCGGCAGTAATGCCGCGGCCTCATTGAAGCTTCTAGATCGCGGATATGCCGCGCACAGGCGGCCCGGCATATCCGCGGCAGTAATGCCGCGGCCTCATTGAAGCGTGACGTAGACCTTCATCCTTATTTCTCCTTCCTTTCATATCCGCGGCAGTAATGCCGCGGCCTCATTGAAGCCTCAAACTCCAAGCTACCATGATCTACCCAGAACCCACATATCCGCGGCAGTAATGCCGCGGCCTCATTGAAGCCCTCCAGTGTCGTCGTCGTAGTGCTCCGAATACGACCATATCCGCGGCAGTAATGCCGCGGCCTCATTGAAGCCTCTGGGGTGCCCGTTCTCCGCGATCCACTGCTTGCGACATATCCGCGGCAGTAATGCCGCGGCCTCATTGAAGCCGCAACATTGCGGAGTTCTACGCGCACGCGGACGCCGCATATCCGCGGCAGTAATGCCGCGGCCTCATTGAAGCTACGGAAGTGTTGCCGCCAATAGGACACGCAGCTGTGCATATCCGCGGCAGTAATGCCGCGGCCTCATTGAAGCCGTTATCGCACCGTTGTTTTGTCACCCGAACAACAGCATATCCGCGTCAGTAATGCCGCGGCCTCATTGAAGCACCAAAACGTTTTGTCCGCCAGATGTCACGATCTCAGCATATCCGCGGCAGTAATGCCGCGGCCTCATTGAAGCATCAGGTGGGCGAACAGGCCCAGCGTCTCATCGTAAGGCATATCCGCGGCAGTAATGCCGCGGCCTCATTGAAGCGTTGCAGCTGGCGTTTCTGCCGCTCCGGAGGCTGGCCATATCCGCGGCAGTAATGCCGCGGCCTCATTGAAGCGCGACGTGTTTGGCGCGCGCCGCCAGCCGGTGGGGGGCAGCATATCCGCGGCAGTAATGCCGCGGCCTCATTGAAGCAAGGAAAAAACACCAACCCCCGGTCGGAAAGGACCCCATATCCGCGGCAGTAATGCCGCGGCCTCATTGAAGCTCGACACTGGCAGTGCCCCCCAACTGCTTTGCGAACATATCCGCGGCAGTAATGCCGCGGCCTCATTGAAGCATGTGGTACATGAGCCAGAAGGTGATTGCGTGATCGCCATATCCGCGGCAGTAATGCCGCGGCCTCATTGAAGCATCCGTTTCAAGATGAGGACTGCCAACATAACGTGCATATCCGCGGCAGTAATGCCGTGGCCTCATTGAAGCGAGTTCCTGCGCGATCACGCCGCCGAGCTGTTCGACACCATATCCGCGGCAGTAATGCTGCGGCCTCATTGAAGCGCCCACCTGGGCGCTCAGCATCGCGCCGGCGATGACGGTCCATATCCGCGGCAGTAATGCCGCGGCCTCATTGAAGCCTGCCGCCACCGCTGCAATGGGGCTCACCTCGGCACCAGCATATCCGCGGCAGTAATGCCGCGGCCTCATTGAAGCCGAACGTCATCTATCTGCGTCATCTTTGTTCGCCAGCATATCTGCGGCAGTAATGCCGCGGCCTCATTGAAGCGGTAAGGAACGTTGGGCACAGATTTGTGATGCCGGAGACATATCTGCGGCAGTAATGCCGCGGCCTCATTGAAGCGCTGGTCCTTCCCCTCCACCCAGACGCCCTCGGATGCCATATCCGCGGCAGTAATGCCGCGGCTTCATTGAAGCCGCGCCGCCGCCAATGCCTTATTTATTGGCGTGACACATATCCGCGGCAGTAATGCCGCGGCGTTGTCTCAGCTGTCATTGCCGGGCCCCGGCCCGGCAATCCACGGCCTCTGCGCGGGTACGGTCGTGGACCCGCGGGCCAAGCCCGCGGGAGACAAGGGAGGCTCTCAGCATCCGAGCCGACGGGATAGGCGTTTGCCGTAGACCATCCGCCGCCGTAACGCCGCGGCGGGCCAAGCCCGCGGGAGACAAGGGAGGCTCTCAGCATCCGAGCCGACGGGATAGGCGTTTGCCGTAGACCATCCGCCGCCGTAACGCCGCGGCGGGCCAAGCCCGCGGGAGACAAGGGAGGCTCTCAGCATCCGAGCCGACGGGATAGGCGTTTGCCGTAGACCATCCGCCGCCGTAACGCCGCGGCGGGCCAAGCCCGCGGGAGACAGGAGGGATGCTGTCAGAACCGGCGCGAACCGGGCCGACGAGGCGGCGTCGGAGCGTGTTGGCTTGACCGGGCGGTGTGCCGGGGATACGCTTTTCCCGCGTGGGGGAAGCGATGATGCACGCGGTCAGGGCCACATTTGCGGTTTCGACGCCTCTGTTTCTCGGGGGCGCGCAGCCGGAAGCCGACGCCGAGACGGTTCGGCCGCCGAGCGTGAAAGGGGCCCTCCGCTTCTGGTGGCGCGCCCTGGCCTGGAGCCGCCTCGCGGGCAATCTCGCCGAAATCCGCAACGAAGAGGCAAGGCTGTTCGGTTCCCCGGCGGGCGCGAGGGTCGGCGGGCAGGCGAGCTTTTTCCTCCGCTTCCTCCGCGCGCGATCCCCCACGGCCCCGCCACCGCTTCCCCTCGGCACGGTTCTTAAGCACGGCGACGGCAGCGTGGTCGGTGCCGGCGCCCGCTACCTGGGCTACGGCCTGATGGAGGCGTTCCCCAACCGCAAGAAGGGGACAGAAGCGGGGCAGCTCAGCCGCCCGTGCTTGTGGCCGGCCGCCGAGATCGCCGTCGAGTTCATCAGCCGAGAACCGCTGGACCCGGGCATCGTCGAGGCGGTGAAGCTGATGGGCTTGCTGGGCGGGCTCGGCAGCCGCACCCGGCGTGGCTGGGGCAGCCTGTCGCTGCTGTCCCTGGAAGGTGCGGAGCAATCTTGGCGCGCACCGAGAGGCCCGGCATCGTACAAGCAGGCGCTGCTCGATGTCATCGGCAATGGCCGCCAATGTGACCGGGAGCCGCTGTACTCTGCGATCTGGAGAAAGACACGGATCGACATCGTCGGCGAGGGTACGGATCCGCTGCGGCTGCTGAACACGGTCGGCGAGGAGATGGTGTGCTACCGGAGCTGGGGGCATAACGGCAAGGTCCTGGGGAACAAGCAGAGCGAACAAAACTTCAAGGACGATCACGACTGGTTCAAGGCCAGTGAGAAGAGTACGGAAATTGCTGATGGACGGCCGCGCCGTTTCATATTTGGAATACCCCACAACTATTCGAACAAATTTGGCGTAACAGCTCAGCAATTCGACCGTCGCGCGAGCCCGCTGCTGATCCATGTACACCGGCTGGCCGATGCATCGTACATCGCCATCCTGACCATCCTGTACAGCGACTTCCTGCCGAGCGGTGAGCGCCTGAAAATCACCAGCGAACACACGACAACCTTTCGCGATGCAGCTCCCGAATGGAGCGTTCTGGAAAGCTTTGTCGATCGCTTCATGGACCGGGAAACGGTGCTGCCATGACCGGGGACTCGGCGGAGAGGCCCCGCATCCTGCACGTCACCCTCGGCCCGGTGCAGGGGTTCGTGGCGGAGGCGCGGCGGACGCGGGATCTGTGGGCCGGGTCGTTCCTGCTTTCCTGGCTCGCTGGTCAGGCGATGAACGCGGTGATGGCGAACGGTGGCACCATCGTGCTGCCGGCGGTGGCGTCGGACCCGCTGCTGGCGGCGATCCGACAGCCGCCGGGTGGCTTCGGCCCCGCGGTGGGCTCGCTCCCCAACCGGTTCAAGGCGCGGGTGCCAGCGGGGTTCGACCCGGGTGTGTGCCGGGCCGCCATCGACGAGGCGTGGCGGCGGCTGGCCGAGGCCGTTTGGCATCGCGTCGTGGCACCGGTCGCCGGCAACGGCCGCGATACCGCTCTGATCTGGCAACGGCAGATCGAGGGCTTCTGGGATGTCGCCTGGGTGGTGGGGGATGATCCCGGTCACGGCAGCGACCGTGCCTGGCTCGATCGGCGCAAGAACTGGCGAAGCCATCGCCCGCCGGTGGAAGGCGGCGACCACTGCACCCTGATGGGCGACTGGCAGGAACTGTCCGGCTACGTCCGTGCCCGTGAACGGACCGCGCAGGACGCCTTCTGGGTGGCGCTGCGGGAGCGGGTCTCCGAGGAGACAGGGAACCCGCTCGACCTGGATGCGCGGGAGCGGCTCTGCGCCATAGCGCTGGTCAAGCGCCTGATCCTGACGGTGGCCGCGGAAGCCATCGGCTGGATCCCGTCGTGGGATCAGGCACAGCCGGTGTCCTGGCCGTCGACACCGCGGCTGGCGGCCAGAGCCTGGCTCGACCTCGCCTGGCGCCGGGCGCCGACAGAGGCGGAAAGGTTCGTTGCCCTTGCGGATAAAGCGGGCCGCGGGTCCATGGAGCCCCCCCTCGGTCCGGAGAACAAGCTCTCGCGGGTCGGTGGCCACATCCTGCATCGGAGCGGCATCGAGAACGCGCGGCCTGAGGAGCTGGGCGAAGCCGATCGCCGGTCCCTGCTTGGTGCCTATGATGCCCTGACCGAAGCGGTGGGGCGATCGCCGTCGCCGTTCTATGCCCTCCTGCTGATGGACGGGGACAGGGTTGGCAAGCTGCTGGGCGATTACGATGAGCGGGCCATCGCCGCAGCCCTCGCGGCATTCGCCGGCGGCGTGGAGGCCACTGTCCGGGGAGCCGGCGGCTATACCGTCTATGCCGGCGGCGATGACCTCCTCGCCCTGCTGCCCATCGAGCGAGCACTCTCGGTCGCGACCGACCTCAGCCGCGCCTATGCCACCGCATTCGAGGAGCAGCGCATCACCGGTGCCACGGCGTCGGCCGCCTTGGTACTCGCCCATCTCCACGTCCCGCTGCGCCAAGTCCTGCGACACGCTCACGAGCAACTGGAGGAGGTCGCCAAGGACGGCAACGGCCGGGACAGCCTCGCCGTCTGCGTGCTGTCGCAGAGCGGCGTGCTGCGGCAATGGGTCTCGGCGTGGTCCCCTGACGAGGCGCGCCGGCCGCCGCCGGAGCTGATGGATGCCGGCGCGAGCGTGCTCGGCGAGCCCGTCTCCGGCCGCTTCTTCTACAAGGTACGCACCACGTGGGGCGACCTTCTCGCCCTTCGCCACGCCGGGGAGGCGGAAGGTTTCACGGTAGATGAAGCGCGACGCATTCTTGTTGCCGAGTATCTGGCCGGGGAGACGGACGCGGCCGCGAAGGCAACGGCGGAGACGCTGATCGAGGACATTCTGACGCTGGCGCGGCGTTGGCCGGGAACGGGTAAAGAGACGACTGAGCCGGCGGCCCTGAACTTCGACGGCCCCTTGCTGGCACGCTTTCTTGGCCAGGAGCGTGTCCCTCGATGAGCACCCTGATCCTGCGCCCCCACGACACCCTGTTCCTTCGCGACGGCCGGCCGTTCAATCAGGGGGACCAGGAACAGGCGGCCACTTCCGGCATCTTCCCGCCCTATCCGCCCACCGTGGTGGGGGCCATGCGTGCCGCACTGGCGCGGGCGAGGGGCTGGACTGGCGGCGCTTGGTCAGCGGAGCTGAAGGCAACGCTCGGCGACGGCGTCGACTGGGCAGCCGGCGACGGCGCCCTGGGCCCGCTTCGGTTCGTGGGACCCATCATCATGAAGGGTGCTGAGCCTCGGTTCCCGGTCCCCCTCTGCCTGCTCGTCAAGCGATCGGGAGGTGAGGATGCCAGGGTCACCCGCTTGGCACCGGGCGAAGCGTCGGACTGTGACCTGGGCCGCGTGTCGTTGCCGCAACCGGTCACCGCCATCGAAGGCGCCAAGGCGCCGGAAGACGACTGGATCGATGCTGATGGCCTCAAGGCGGTGCTCGACGGGGGTGCGCCCGCGCCCGCAAGCCTGGTGGCGCAAGGTGAGCTTTGGCAGACGGAAGCCCGGGTGGGCATCGCCCGCGACGCGGCGACGCGAACCACGGGCGACGACGCGCTGTATGCCGCGGCCCATGTCCGGCTGAAGGATGGCATCGCGATCGCCGTTTCGGTTGACGGCGCCGACCTTGCTGGACTCGCGGGCTCCATGATCCCGCTCGGCGGCGAGGGGCGGAGCGTGTGGATCGAGAGATGCGACGCTGGCTTGGCGCTGCCCGAGCCGCCGGCGCTGGCTGCGGGTGATGACGGCACGCTCCGCTATACCATCGTGCTGCTGAGCCCGGCATATTTCGGCGATGCCGAGGAGGGCTGGCCCCAGCCCGGAGGACGGATTTGCGACGGCGAAGGCACCCCGTTGCCGGGGCGCATCGTTTCCGGCTGCGTCGGCAAACCGGTGCGCATCGGCGGCTGGGACAGTGTCAACCGCACACCGTTGCCGCTCCGCCCGTTGGCGCCGGCGGGCAGCGTCTGGTTCATGGCGGCAGCGGCGGATGATGCGGGGGCCGTGCTTGAACGCCATGGGCGGGGCATCGGACGCTCAACCGCCTGGGGTTTCGGGCTCGCCCTGGTGGGGTGCTGGTAATGGGGATGACGATGGCAAAGTGTGAGGTTCTTGGCCTGCTGGCGGAGACGTTCGTGCATACCGGCAGCGGCCAGTCGGCGGGCGCCATCGACCTGCCTGTGATGCGCGAGCGCACGACGGACTATCCGTTCATCCCCGGCTCCAGCATCAAGGGTGCGCTTCGGGACGCCCTGGGCGGCGCGGCCGCGGCAGGCGACGTCGACCGGCTGTTCGGCACACAAGACGGCGCCGGCCAGTTGTTGATCGGCGATGCCCGACTGCTGCTGCTGCCGGTGCGGAGCTTGTCCGCACCGTACCGGTGGGTGACCTGTCCCCTGCTGCTGGAACGGCTGGACCGGGATCTTCGGCGGGCCGGTGCCGATGGGATCGCCATGCCGAGCGACCCTGTTGTCTCGGAAGGCGAGGCGCTGGCGGAAGAAGGCACCGGCGATCTCTACCTGGAGGAACGCCAGTTCGCGATCAGCGGCAAGCTTCCGGCCGATCTCGCCAACGCGCTGGGTGCCCTGATCCCGAACGCCAAGGCGCGGGGCCGGTTGGCCCGGCAGCTTGTGGTCCTGCACGACAACGATTTCGCCTGGTTCGCCCAGTATGCCTTGCCGGTGCATGCCCGCAACGTGTTGGACGACAAAACAAAGGCCAGCAAGAACCTGTGGTACGAGGAGGTGCTGCCGCCGGATACGGTGTTGTGGCTGGTTCTCGGCGACCGGGGCTCATCCGATGCGGCCGGGACTCTTGCCGATAACCTCGGCAACTATCTGCAGGTCGGTGGCAACGAAACCGTGGGCCAGGGGTGGTTCGCCGTCGGCCGGCTGGAGCCCGGGGCCGCGACGGGGACGGAGACCCGCTAATGAGCCCGCGCAGCCTTGATCAAGAGCGTGCCCGCCATGCCCTCGACCAGATCCGGATCCTGGAGCAGCGGGGCACCCCCGGCAAGTATGTGAGCTACGTCAAGGCATTGCCGGCGGCCATCCTGGCCAACGGCTTGGGCCAGGCATTGGCGACGGAGCTTGCCACCCAAGACGCGGCCCACAAGAAGCTCGTCGAACAGGTGACCGACTGGCTTCGACAAGCGCCGAGCTCGCCGTTCAGCCAATGCATGACACCGAAGGATCTGCTGGAGAGCATTTTTCAGAGCGATCAGCGCGCCTACGTCTGGGCCCAGGCCGAAGCCATCGCCTATATCGGCTGGCTGAAGAAGCTGGCCGTCGCCTTCCTGGACGGCCCGGCGTCCGAGAACACGAAGGCGGCAGGCGATGGCGGCTGATGCAGAGAGGCGACGCCCGCTCTATGCCGAAAGCACCGGCGCTCGCCTGATCTTAACCAGGATCGGCAATACCGGGCTCTGGTACGACAAGTTCTGTGACCGTTGGAACCAGGACTGGAACGGGCTCGGCGACAGCGGCAAACGCGACTGGATCGCGGGCATCGCCAACCTGGACGGCACTGCGGCCAAGCGTGTCGGCGATGCCGAACTGCTGCGGGAGATGGCCCAGCGGCAGCGGGACCTCGCTTCCGCGCGAAAGGGCCAATGTTTCCGTCTCGCCACCGTGTGGCGGTTTGCGAGCGGCCTCGGCCGCAGCCATCCGGTGGAGAACGGATTTGCCTGGCATCATGGGCTCGGCGCGCCGTACCTGCCCGGCAGTAGCGTCAAGGGTGTTGCCCGCTCATGGGCGGCGTGGAAGGCGTTCCGAGACATCGACCGCGTTTTCGGTCCTGAGCCGAAAGCAGGGCTGCACGCCGGCAGCGTGATCTTCATCGATGCCCTGCCGGTTGATCCGGTTGCCCTCGATGCCGACGTGATGACCCCGCATTACGGCCCGTGGTACCAGGAGGGAAAAGTCCCTGGCGACTGGCATTCGCCGACGCCGATCCCGTTCCTCACCGTCGCTGCCGACCAGACGTTCCAGTTCACGCTGCTGCCTCGCACTCCAGCGGATGGATCCGATTGCGAGGTTGCCGCGGAGCTCTTACGCGAAGCCCTGAACAATCTGGGTGCCGGCGCCAAGACTGCCGTCGGCTATGGGCAGTTCGGACCGGTCAAGGCCGAGACCGAGACCGCGGCGCCCCGGGCGCGGTCTGCAGGCCAAACCGAATTGCCACACGGTGAGTTGCGTGCCGAGCTGCTGGACGAAAAAACCAGGAAGGGCGGGTGGAAGGCTCGCCACCTCGAAACCGGCATCGAAGGCCCTGTCACGGGCGAGGCCCCGGACGACTGCAAGCCTGGGGACATCGTGACCTTGGTCCGGGCCAACCGAACGGACTTCCGCTGGGCCACGGAACAGGACCGCGCCCAACCCAAGAAACCGCCACGCAAGGACGGCGGCAGGCCTCCAGGCAAAGGCAAGGGCGGAAAGCGACGATGACCGAAGCGCAGCATTGCAGGCTGGTAACCTTTCTCGGCACCGGCAGGCACGACGAGGAACTCAAGCAACACCGATACCAATCTACCATCTATATTTGGCAGGAGACCAAGGCGTCGCGGATGACCGAATGGGTCATGCAGGGCTTAACGGAGTGTCTTCCCTGTCCGCCGGACGATGTCGTCGTTCTCGCCACCGGCACCGCCCTCAAGAAGATCGGTCCGCGCTTGGAGACGGCCAAGCGTGATCCCGATTTTCCCGCCATTCAAATCGTCAACTATCCGGAAGGTGGCGATCCCGAGACCCTGTGGAGCCAGTTCGATTGCCTGAAGGAAAATTTGCGTGCCTCCGAAGGCACCCGGGTGGTGCTGGACATCACTCACGGGTTTCGCAGTCAGCCCTTCTTCGCGGCAGCGGTGCTCGCGTTCATTCGGGGACTGGATCGCCCCCGGCGTGAGGTCCAAGTCGTCTACGGCGCCCATGAAGCGAGGGACAACGTCAAGAATACGACGCCCGTGTGGGACCTTACGCCCTTTATCGATCTCCTCGACTGGACTCGTGAACTGACCTTGTTTCTAAGGACTGGACGATCGAGAGGCGTCGAGGAGTTGATGGAGAGCGCCATTGGGTTTGAAGACTTGGCGGCGAGCATCGGCCGGTTTGGCGCCGATCTCGAAACAATCCGCACGGGTGCCCTGCTGCTGGGACGCGATTCCGAGCCAGCCTCGGCACACGCGTTACACCAGCAACTCAAGACGGTCGAGCGCACCGTGGCTCATCGTTTCCCGCCATTCCACGATGTCTTGGAAGTGGTGCGCCAGATGGTCGCCCCACTGGTGATCAAGCCCCAGCCGCTGAACACGCGCGAAGCTCACGCGGCACTGGCGAACCTGGCAAGGTTGTATTTCTCGATCGGCCGATACGTGGAGGCTGCAACCACGGCGCAGGAAGGCTGGGTGAGTCTGTATGCGACGGATGTTGCCGCCACACCCGGCGACCCTGGTTGCACATCCGATTCTAGAAAAGATGCTGCTGACCTTTGGCGGAAATCGGAAAAAAAATACCCGCACAAGGCCAGTCAAATCCGTAACGACATCAATCATGCAGGATATGGTGATAATCCTGCAACGCACGAGAAAATCATCAAGGATGTGACCTCGCTCGTCAGGGATTTCTGCAATGCGACCCTCAAAAAAACCGACAAAATGAGGTGGCGCCGTTGTTTCTGAACCTGTCCAACCATCCTGCTGCCCACTGGTCACCCGAGCAGCGCGCCGCTGCGCTTGTCTTGGCGGCCCCCATAGCCGATCTCGGCTTCCCGCCGGTGCCCGCAGACGCTGACGAGGCGGCCATTGACAGACTGGCGGAGGACTGCGCTCGGCAGCTCCCGCGCGGCGTTACTCACGCCTTGGTGCAGGGTGAGTTCACCCTGACCCTGGCGCTGGTGCTGAGGCTTCAACGACTCGGCGCAGTCTGCCTTGCAGCGACGTCCACCCGGCGCGTGCAGTCTCAAGCCGATGGCCGCAAGCTCGCCGAGTTCAGCTTCGTCCGCTTCCGGGCCTACCCCTGGCTCGTGGGCGGTGACGGTTCTTCTCCGGCCCCGAAAACTACGCTCCGCCGCGACCGCCAGCCCTGAGCGCCCGCCCCGCGCGGGTCAGGATCGGCGCGTCGATCTCGGGCTGGCTCCACAAATGGCCGGCGGCGGCCAGTTGCTGTTCGATCGGCTCTGTCAGGGAAACTCGGGTTGCGGCGGGGCAGGCGGCTGACCACCGTGCCGCAATGATCCAACCCAGCCCTTTCAAGTGGTTCAAGACGAGCCCCGAGATCATCCGCCTGGCGGTCATGATGGACGTCCGGTTCCCGCTCTCGCTGCGGCACGTCGAGGACCTGCTGCACGAGCGCGGTGTCGAGGTCAGCCACGAGACCGTGCGGTTCTGGTGGCACCGTTTCGGACCGATGT
>REEP01000125.1 GCA_007695045.1 Rhodospirillales bacterium
CGTCGCCAGAAGGCTAAGCGTTGATTGCATTGCAATCAAGCGACGCATCAGGTGGCTTCCGATTCCGACCGAAATCGCCGCATTCACGCCTCCTCCGCCAGGGCGCGGTACAGGGGGGTGCGAGACACGCCGAAGCTTCTGGCGATGTCCCTGATGCTCTCGGTCTTGGCCAGCTTGTGGGCGTGGGTGACCTGGTCCGCGGTGAGCTTGGCCGGAGGCCCACCCCGGCGGTCACCGCCCGCGCCGCAGCCGCGGGCTGCATTCTTTTTTCACAATAAAATCAACGAGTTGTTGTCAACGCCCCGGCGGCGCGCGGGTAATGCAACCGTGCTGCCATCGAAATGCGGGTTTTTTGTATTGCATACACATCTTTAGGTTGACGAACATGCCCCGCATGGGTATACGTCGCGACATGCCGCCCCCTAAACAGGGCATTTCCCGGGGGCGACTCGTCGACCGCTCAGGGTGTTTGCGGCGCAAGGGGGAACAGAACGTTGATCATCGCCATCGCCCGCACCGGCACCGTGCTGCCAACCCGCCGGGACCGTGACCGGGCCGGCGGAGCGGCCGACGGCCCACTGCCGCCGCCCCGCCACGCGGCCCCGACCCACCCAGCGAACCTGCCGATCTGAAGCAGCGAGGAACCATTCTTTCCACGGGCAAATGTTCCATTTTCGTTCGAATTTGCAGAGGAGTTTCAGTCATGACCACGGTTGATCAAACCACCGGCCCGGACGGCCTGCTGCCTCGGAACCATCCCGCGCTGCGGGCCATCGTCGACGGCTCGGATCACGCGCTGTTCGCCGGCCATTTCCTGCCCGACGTCCGCGTCGCCCACGGCGATGCCGACCTCGCCGCCCTGATCGAGGACCTGGAGGCGGTCGCCCCGGAGCAGGTGGAGCGCATCGCCCTGCCGGAGAACGCGGCCGACCGCCTCGCCTTCATCCGTGACTGGCAGGCCAAGCACGCCGACAAGGCCAAGCTGTTCGGCGCCCTGACCCTGCTGATCCCGCTGGCCGCGTGCGGTGGCGGCAGCGGCAGCAGCAGCGGCAGCGGTGCGCCCGGTGCCGGCGGCGGCGCCGTTGGTGCCGCCATCAAGGGCCCGCTGGTGGGGTCGACGGTGGAGTACTCCACCGACGGCGGCGCCACCTGGGTCCCGGTGGCCATCACCGGCGAGGGCGGCAGTTTCGATCTCTCGCTGATCCCGGCCGGGGCGGACATTCGCGTCACCGGCGGTACCGACGTCACCACCGGCGAGGCCTGGACCGGCGCGCTGCTGGCCCCCGCCGGTTCCAGCTACGTCACCCCGCTCACCACCCTGGTCCACGCCATCGGTGACAATGACGCCATTGTCGCGGCGCTGGGCCTGCCGGCCGGCACCGACCTCGGCCAGCTCGACCCGCAGACCGACCTCGACGTCTACAAGACCAGCGTCAAGATCGCCGCCGCCGCCATGGTGGCGGGCGCGGCGGGCGCCGGCGACGCCGCCGCGTTCACCACCGCGATGACGGCGTTCGCGAACACGCTGAAGGATGATGGAGATCAGTTCACTTTTGATGGTGCGGCGTTCGGCGGGGGTGCTGCGCTTGACGCGCTGCTTGATAACATCAATCAGCTCTTCGACAGCGCCGACAGCGCCGCGGAGGTGTTCAGCGCTTTGAAGACCGTGACCGAGCAGGCCACGGTGATGAAAAACACCGCCGGAGATGCGGCGGACAAGGCAGCAGCGGCCACCATCCCGGCCACCGTCGAGGGCCTCCCCAACCTGGTGCTGGGCACCGATGGCGATGACGTGCTCACCGGCACCGATGGCAAGGACCTGATCATCGGCGGCCTCGGCGCCGATACCATGACCGGCGGCGACGGCGCCGATACCTTCCGCATCCACCTCGGCGCCGAAACCGGCCAGGTGGCGGTGACCTACACCAACCGCGCCCCGGTGGAAGGCGACGTGTTCCTGGTCCAGGTGGGTGAAGGCGAGGACCCGGCCACTGCCGCGGTGATCGCCGAAGCGGGGGAGACCCTGATCCAGGTGCTGAACCGTCTCGCCGCGGAAGTGAACGCGCTGGACGATGTCACCGCCGTCCGCGACGGCCTCACCCTGAAGCTCTCCGGCGCCGCCGTCTCGGTGGACTCCGTCACCGCCGAGATCACCGCACAGGGCGCCGTCCTGAGCGCCGAGACCGACACGGTCAACGATGCCACCGTCACCACCACCACGCTCACGTTCGCCGATCGTGATCCGCTGGTGGAGGGCGACGTGTTCACCGTCACCGTTGGCGACACCCCCTTCACCGTAACCGTGGTGGCCGAGAATCCGGGCGATGGCGAGGCCGCAGCCGGCGGCGCCATCGCCGACGTGCTTGCCGCGTTTGCCGCCCAGAGCGACGATCTCGTGGTCGATAATGGCGCCCTGGTGGTCACCCACGCCGCCGCCGCCGCGGTTTCGGCAAATGCCCAGGAAGCCAGCGACGAAGCCCCGGTCGACGGCGCCCTGCCGGACGAACCGGTGCAGGAGACGACAGAAGCGGTACTCGGTGTTGAGGTGCAGTCCTCTACGGTCACGATCGAAAACCTGACCGATGAGCTTGCCGGCGACAATGCAGCGCGCTTCTCAATTACCATCACCCCGGCGGAAGGTGAACCGATCACCCTGGAGCATCTCGATGTCTCCACCGCTGAAGATGGCACCTCGCTGGCGGCGCTGATCCAGGCTGCACTGCAAGCGGCGGACGGTAATGCCACGGACATCACCGTGGAGTACGACGACGTCGCGGACACCCTCACCGTCACCGATGCGGCCGGCCGGGCCCTCAGCGATGTGTCGCTGGTCGATACCGGCACGGACGCGGTTGCATCGACCGCCGTGATTGCCGTGTCGGACCCTGCGGACGTGAGTTCGATCCGGTTCACCCTGGCTAACGACGGCGATCCGATCGACGTGACCATCGACCATGAATCACTGGCTGCGGCGACCAATCTCGCCGAGCTGATCACGGCAATTACCGACAACGGCGGCATGCCCGCTGGCCTGAGCGTGGCCGAGGGCACCGGGGATGACGCCGGCAAGCTGGTGTTCACGGACGCCCAGGGCCGCGACATCACCAACACCAACTTCGAGGTGCTGGACACCGGCACGGACGCGGTTGCATCGACCGCCGTGATTGCCGTGTCGGACCCTGCGGACGTGAGTTCGATCCGGTTCACCCTGGCTAACGACGGCGATCCGATCGACGTGACCATCGACCATGAATCACTGGCTGCGGCGACCAATCTCGCCGAGCTGATCACGGCAATTACCGACAACGGCGGCATGCCCGCTGGCCTGAGCGTGGCCGAGGGCACCGGGGATGACGCCGGCAAGCTGGTGTTCACGGACGCCCAGGGCCGCGACATCACCAACACCAACTTCGAGGTGCTGGACACCGCCGAGCCCCCTTCCGCCGATAATGGTGCCGTCTTCACCGACGGCGATGCGGGCAGCATGGCGCAGGCTCCTGCCGCCGATGGTGGTGCCGTCTTCACCGACGGCGATGCTGGCAGTATGGCGCAGGCTCCTGCCGCCGATGGTGGTGCCGTCTTCACCGATGGGGATGCTGGCAGCATGGCTGTGGCCCCCGCCGACGTCGGCGATGCGTTGGTGCCGGACAACGGCAACGAGGCTGTTGTGGCGGTGGCGCAGGTGACCACCGTCACCTTCTTGGAGCGAGACGTCGATGCAGGGGAGACGTACTCTTTCAGTGTGACGCCCGACGGTGAAGCCGCGGTCGAAATCGCCTTTGTTACCGGCGAGGAGGATACTTTCGCTTCGGTGATCGCGGGGCTGGTCGCAGCCTTTGAGGCAGAAGTCGGTACCGAACAGGACCAGGGCGCTCTGTTCGGCTTCGGCATCAGCGCCGAAGACGGGGTCCTCACCATCACCGGGCCGGAAGCGGGCACCAGCTTCGCCATCGAGGGCCTGAGCGTCACCGCTGAAGGGCTCATCGAGATCGAGGACGCCGCCAGCGTGGGTGAGCAGGTGATCGTGTTCGACTTCTCGGAACTGGACGACGAGGGCGAGGACGACGGCGGGGTGATCACCATCCAGCTCGGGGACCAGGTGTTCTCCGCGGTGGACGCCGGCGACCTTCTCGCCGAAGTCAGCCTGGTCGCACAGATCAACGCGGCCTTTGAAAGCGAGGTCGCCGTGTGGGACGACGACAACGGCACCCTGACCGTGACCTTGCCGGCCGAGGACGCGGTGGACGTCGCCACCGTGACCATCCGCGGGGAGGGGGCGGCGGTCGCCGCGGTCGGCGAGCCGGTCGACACCTCGGCCGCCCACTCCACCCTGGCGGCGATGGACCACATCACCGACTTCGTGGTGGCGGATGGCGACAAGATCGACCTCCGCGACTTCGGCGGCGCCAAGACGGCCCCCGCCGACTACCAGTTCGTGACGATCGCGTGGGACGACACCGACCCGGACAATCCGTCCTACAAGATCGGCGACACGGTCCTCGTGTTTGACAGCTTCGAAGCAGGCGCCGCTTTTGCCCTCGAGGACGTAATCAACTGGGGCCAGGGTGAAGCCGTGTTCGCCGTGTTCGACGGCGGCGAGTTCGATGGGCAGACCTACCTGTTCGTCGACAACGGCAACGGCACCTTCGATGCCAATCAGGACGTGTTCGTCAACCTGACCGGCATCGACGGGCTTGACGATCAGACGGACCTGTCAACGATCTTCGCCAACGTGACCTGACGACAGGCGAGACCGGGGCCGGGGCGGGGCTGCCTGAAGCGCCGCCCCTCCCCACCCCCCGGGGCATCACGGGCGGCCGGCGCCTGCGGGCGTCGGCCAGCTCTCCCCAACCGCCGGAACCAGGGACAACAACGGCGGCCACCATGAACCGCCGGGCACCTGTCGGGAAGGAACCTGCCATGGCGAGGAACACACCGGTTTCGCCGTCAGCCGCTCCGAGCGGCCCAGCCCCGCCCGCCCGTCACCCGGTCGGGGCGCGGCCGATCGCAACGTTCCTGGTCACATCTCTATTCATGGCCGGCCTCGCCCTGCCGTCCGCCGCGGCGGCCGAGGGGGGCGACCGCTTCCTCGCGGCGATCGGCCAGGCCACCGAGCAGTCATTGCAGGTGGTGGCCGGGTTCGCCGCCCCCGCGTCCGGGCCTGACGGCGTGCTGCCGGCGGTGGGCGACGATGCCGAGACCGAGACCTTCAAGCAGCGGGTGCGGGCCACCATCCAACGCCACCCGTCGCTCCGTGCCGCCGCGTTCGGTGAGCGCCAGGCGGCGGCGTCGGCGCGGGAGGCCCGGGGCGCCCTGTTCCCCCAAGCGGGCGTGGCGCTGGACGGCTACCAGCGCCTCACCAGCACCGACGTTCCGGCACAGCCGCGGCGGTTCAACCCGGCGGCGGTGCTCTCCGTCAACCAGCTCCTGTACGATTTCGGCGCCACCTTCCACCGCATCGACGGGGCGGAGGCGGAGGCGCTGGCGGAACGCTACAACGCCCTCACCGCAGGGCAGCAGTTCACGCTGCAGGCGGTCTCCGCCTACTACGACGTGGTCAAGCTGCACTCGCTGGTGCGGCTGGCCGAGGACAACCTGGAACGCCAGACCCTGATCCTGGAACGGGTGCGGGAGCGGGCCGAGGGCGGGGTCGGCAACCGCGCCGACCTGGTGCGGGCGGAAGGGCGGGTGGCGGAAGCGCGCTCGCGCCTGGTCACCCTGATCGGCGAGCGCGACAACATCATCGCCGTCTATATCGAGCTGTTCGGGGAGCGGCCGGAACATCAGGCCCTGCCCGGCCTCCGCTTCCGCGCCCCCTCGGAGGCGGAGGCGCTCGCCCGGCTGGAGATGCGCAACCCCACCCTGTTCCGCGCCGAGGCGGAGGCGCGGGCCGCCCGCCATCAGGCGCTGGCCGCCAACGCCGACCGCTGGCCCCGGCTGAGCGTCGAGCTCACCGGCCGGCACCAAGCCTATGACGATTTCAACGCCGGGCGCAACGACGTGCGCATCGGCCTCCGCGGCCAGTTCAACCTGTATTCCGGCGGCACCGAGCGCGCCCGGCGGGAGCGGGCCGGTTTCCGCGCCGAGCAGGCGGAGCAGCAGCAGCAGACGGTGCTGCTGGCGCTGCAGCGCCAGGTGATGAGCGCGCTGGCCGACGTGGAAGCCCGGCGGCAGGCGCTGCGGGCGGAGGAGATGGCGCTGGAGGCCGACCGCGACGGCTTCGTCACCCACCTGGACCTGTTCACCATCGGCCGGCGCGGCCTGATCGACGTGCTGGATTCCCAGCGGGACCTGTTCAACTCCTCGGTCGGGGTGATCGAGGAGCGGGTGCTGCTGGATCTGGCGCACTTCGTGGTGCTGTCGCTCACCGGCGACCTGCTGGAGTTCTTTGACGTGCTGGACATCCGCCATGACTGACCCGATGAGCGCGCCGGCCGCCGCGCCGGCCGCCTTGACTGCCCTCGACCGTTCCGCGCCCGACCCGCTGGAGGCGGCGCTGTCGTTCCTCTGTCGCCACTTCGAACTGCCGGTGTCCGAGACCGCGATCCGGGCCGGCCTCGCCGCGGACGTGCCCGGGCCGATGAGCCTGGAGCAGTTTCTGCAGGCGGCGGCCAAGGCCGGGCTCGCCACCGCGGTGGGCAAGCAGGCGCTGGCCGACATCCGCCCGCAGTACCTGCCCCTGGTGGCGCTGATGACCGACGGGCGGGCTTATGTCATCACCCGGCGGATCGACGCGGTCAGCTTCGCCGCGTTCGACCCGGCGTTCGGCACCCAGCCGACGCGCATGACGCTCTCGGCGCTGGAGGCGGGGTTCAGCGGCTACGTGGTGGCGGTGCGCCCGCAGGATTACGCCGGCGCCGATGCCGGCCCGGTGGCGGAGAGCCGGGCCCACTGGTTCTGGGGGCCGTTGAAGGAGAACTCCTGGACCTACACCCAGGTGATGCTGGCGGCGGCGCTGACCAACCTGCTGGGCCTCACCGTCTCCATCTTCATCATGGTGGTGTACGACCGGGTGTTGCCCAACGAGGCGACGGAGAGCCTGATCGCGCTCACCATCGGGGTGGTGATCGCCCTCACCTTCGACTTCTCGATCAAGATGCTGCGCGCCGCGTTCATCGATTCGGCCGGGCAGAAGGCGGACCTCGCCATGGGGGCGCGGGTGTTTGACCACCTCCTGGACATGCAGATGAAGACCCGGCGCGGGTCCGCCGGTGCCTTCGCCAGCACCTTGCGGGAGTTCGAGACCCTCCGCGACTTCTTTGCCTCCGCCTCGCTGGCGGCGCTGGTGGACCTGCCGTTCATCCTGATGTTCATCGGGGTGATCTACCTGATCGGCGGGCCGCTCGCCATCGTGCCGGCGCTGGCGGTGCCGGCGATCCTGATCCTGGGGGTGGTGATCCAGCCGTTTCTCGCCCGCTATGCCGAGGCCGCGTTCCGGGACGGCCAGACCAAGCAGGGGGTGTTGGTGGAGACCATCGCGGGGCTGGAGACGATCAAGACCTCCGGTGCCGCGCCGATGATGCGCAAGCGCTGGGAGGACAGCATCCGTCACCAGTCCGGCGTCGGCGCCAAGACCCGGCGGGTCTCCCAAGTGGCGATCAACGCCACCGCCTCGGCGCAGCAGTTCGCCCAGGTGGGCATCGTGTTCCTGGGCGTGTTCCTGATCGCCGCCGGGGAGGTGTCCATGGGGGCGCTGATCGCCTGCGTCATCCTCGCCGGGCGCACCCTGGCGCCGCTCGGCCAGCTCGCCCAGACCATGACCCGGATCAACCAGGCCCGCACCTCCTACCGCAACCTCAACACCCTGATGCAGGAGCCGACCGAGCGCCGGCGCGACCGCCGCTATGTCAGCCGGCCCAGGCTCGCCGGCAAGATCGAGTTCCGGGACGTCACCTTTACCTATCCGGGTCAGAGCGTGCCGGCGCTGAAGAACGTCTCCTTCACCATCCGGCCGGGGGAGAAGGTGGCGGTGCTGGGACGGATCGGCTCCGGCAAGAGCACGGTCATGCGCCTCGTGCTGGGGCTCTACGAACCGGATTCCGGTGCCATCCTGATCGACGACACCGACCTCCGCCAGCTTGATCCCGCCGACCTGCGCACCAACATCGCGGCGGTGCTGCAGGAGGTGTGGCTGTTCACCGGCACGGTTCGCCAGAACATCGCCATCGGCGCGCGGCGCCCCACCGACGACGACATCATTCGGGCCGCCACCACCGCCGGCCTGCACGATTTCATCGGCCAGCACCCGATGGGCTATGATCTGGTGCTGGCGGAACGGGGCGAGGGGCTGTCCGGCGGCCAGAAGCAGTCGATCGCCCTGGCCCGGGCCCTGATCGCCGAGGCGCCGGTGCTGGTGATGGATGAGCCCACCAGTGCCATGGACATGCAGACCGAGCAGAAGATCCTGTCCCGGCTGAAGAAGCAAGCCCGCGACCGGACGGTGATGGTGATCACCCACCGCACCAGCCTGTTGGATCTGGTGGACCGGGTGCTGATCCTGGACGGCAGCCGGCTGGTGGCGGACGGACCGAAGGACATCCTCAACCGGCCGGTCGCGCGCACCGCCACGGCGGCCGAGGTGGCGTCGCTGCATGGCGACGCGCCTGCCCGCGCCAAACCCGTTGCCGCCCAAGCCTGAGGGAACGTACCGCCATGACTGCGACCACGATGGCCTATGACAAATTCCTGCGCGACGTGGACTCAAGGCGCCGGAAGATGCGCAGCAGCCTGCTGATGTTCGGCATCATCGCGTTTCTCGCCGTCGCCGTGGCCTGGGCCTGGGTGACGGAGATCGACGAGGTCACCCGCGGCGACGGCCGGGTCATCCCCTCCCAGCACGTCCAGGAGATCCAGAGCCTGGAAGGCGGGATCGTCCAGAGCATCCTGGTGCGCGAGGGCCAGACGGTGGAGGCGGGCGAGGTGCTGATGGTCCTGGACCAGACCTCTTCCGTCAGCGAGATGAACCAGCTTCGCCAGAGGCAGCTGGCGCTGATGGCGGAAATCGCCCGGCTATCGGCGGAGATTGCGGCCAGCGACCTGGTGTTGGCGCCGGAGATCCTGAACGAGGCGCCGGACGTCGCGGTGACGCAACAGAGCCTGTTCGCCGCCCGCCGGTCCGAACTCGCCTCGGAACTGGAGATCCTGCGCCAGCAGCTGCTGCAACGGGACGCCGAGCTGCTGGAGGCACGCTCGGAACTGCAGACGGCGTCCCGCGGCCTGGCGCTCACCGAAAGCGAGATCGGCATGGTCGAACCGCTGGTGAGGCGCGGGGTCGAGCCGGAGATTACCCTGCTGCAGCTGCAGCGCTCCCACGCCGACTTCGCCGGCCGGCGGGATGCCGCCGAATTGCGGATCGAGCGCTTGGCCCTGGCCCGGCGGGAGGTGGAGGAGAAACGCCAAGCGGCGATTGAGCGGCACCGCAGCGAGGGGTTGCAGCAGCTCAGCCGCGCCACGGCGGAGCTGGCCGAGGTCAAGGAGAGCATGCCCGTGCGGGTCGATCGGGTCTCCCGTGCAGAGGTGCGCTCACCGGTGCGGGGCGTGGTCAACCGCCTGCATATCAAGACCATCGGCGGGGTGGCACGGCCGGGGGAGCCGCTGAGCGAGGTGGTGCCGATCGACGACGTCCTTCAGGTGGAAGCCTACGTCCAGCCGGCGGACATTGCCTTCGTACACCCCAACCAGCGGGTCAAGGTCAAGATCACCGCCTACGACTTTGCCCGCTATGGCGCTCTCGACGGCCGGATCATCACCATCGGCGCCGATGCCATCAACCGCCCTGACTCCGAGGAGACCGTCTATCCGGTGCGGATCGAGGTGGAATCGCGCCTGTATGACGCGGATGGTCACCCCTTGGAGATCGTGCCCGGCATGGTGGCGGAGATCGACGTCCTGATGGGCAAACGGACGGTGCTGAAATACTTCACACAACCTGTGATCAAAGCGAAGCAGACAGCGTTCCGGGAGCTTTGACCATGGCTGTCTCTACCTTCAGGTCGCGGTGTATTCGCGCTCTTCTCTGCCAAATTTCGATATCCAGTCTGGTACTTGTTGGCCTCATCGGGTTTGCCTGGCCGGCTTATGCCGATGGCGCTTCGGCTCCGTATCTCGGGGGTGGGGTCTTCATCCGGGACGACGGGGTCAGGGCGTACTTCATCCTGGGCAGCTTCCACGACGAGCCCGATTGTCGCCGGCAGGTCAAGGCACTCGCCGACCGAATTACGGCGCACGCCCGCTGGGTTCGGCAACGGCTCAGCTACCGACTGGAGCCTTGTGCCGTGCGGTTTCCCGACGGGACGATGTACCGCAACCTCCAGGATGTGCGGGGGATCGGCCACTACGTGCTGCTGCATGGCAACATCCGAATCGCCGTGGTTGATCGGAACAGCGCTGACAAAGAGAAAGAGGCGTGCGAAAGATTGACCGAATACATGCGGCATCTGTTTGGCGGCCAGGCGCTCTGCGCCATGCCGCATCCGGACGCGCGCCGGACCCTGTAGCGGCATAGGACGATTTTAAGCCGAACTTCCGGGGAGTCTGACGCAAGCACTTGATTTGTCGATGTTATTGGCCAGGGCGCGGCGGTCGGGCCTGCCTGCGGCACGACAGCTACGGGCGGACGGTCGCCCGGTTCAGCATCGAGGGGTCATCTTCTTGTAGTGCCTCCCAGGAGGCTGAAGAAGGATGCCGAGGCCAGGGCCGCCATCCTCGCCGCTCTCGAACGCAAGCTGGCCGGGGGCGATAAGGTGTTCTTCGGCACCCCACTACCCTCGCTGTTCCGCGTCGGACAGCCCCTGAAACACTATTAGTGATAGTATTTCACACCCGTGTTCAGCGGCAAGCGGATGGGCGGCCTCGGGTTTGGGTCCACGCTTGGCCGGGGTCAGGGCGATCAGGGTTCCGGCGGCCCGCTGGCCGGCCCTCGCCGAGCGCGCCGACAACGAAGACTGGCCCGCCGCCCGCTTCCTCGCCGCCCTGGCGGAGCTGGAAATCGCCGAACGC